>JAEWKR010000075.1 GCA_023457715.1 Verrucomicrobiota bacterium | reverse complement strand
CCGGGGCCCCACCCGGCGGGTTTTGGGCCGGGGGGGGGCCGGCCCGCTACCGGCATCCCCCCCGCCTTTTTTGGCCGAGCCATTAGCGCCGGTGAGCTGCAACGGCACGGCGCACTGCGCACAAACTGCCAAACTCTGCGTGGGCCTGGGCAACGGATGCGGAGTAGCTACCTCCCGAATCCGGCATAGTGCGACACGCTCAGAGCAAACCGTATCTGCATTCCAGCCAACCTTAGAACCTGCCCCGCCATGATCACTCGTCCAAAATGGACCAAAAAGCCTCTCCTTATCGCTGGAGCGGCCGCATGGGGATTACTGCTGATCTCCTGCGTGGTGGCCGACCGTACCGTCGTTGCCCCACCCCAAATCGCCGGTGCCACCTTCGTCGGCACGGCCGAATGTTCCCAGTGCCACGAAGACCAAACTGACCACTTTGCCAGCGCCACGCACGCCAAACTCGCGTTTGCCGATGCCAAGGTGGGCAACACGGGTTGCGAAGCCTGCCACGGTCCCGGCAGCCTCCACGTGAAGTCGGGCGGCGGCAAGGGCACGATCATCAATCCGGACAAGGCTCCGGAAACCTGCTTCCAGTGCCACAACGACAAGGCCGGCGAATTCATGCTGCCGCATGCGCACCGCGTGCTCGACGGCAAGATGACCTGCACCGAGTGCCACGACCCGCACAAGGGCAATGCAATCATGGGCGCCGGCGCCTCCCTGCACACGCAGAACGAAAGCTGCACGGAGTGCCACACGGCCCAGGCCGGTCCCTTCATCTTCAAGCATAACGCCATGAAGGAAGGCTGCTCGTCGTGCCATAACCCGCACGGCTCGGTGAACGACAAGATGCTCGTCTCGCCCGATTCCAACCTCTGCCTGCGCTGCCACGCCACCGGTTCGGCCCCCGGCCGCCTGATGGCCGGTGGTCGCGATCACGCCGGCAACCCCGTCAACGGGTCCTGCTGGGTCGCCGGCTGCCACGAGGCGGTCCACGGCTCCCATGTCAGCCACGCTCTGCGTTACTAACCCGGCAACCTGACACGCCAAATGAAAGCTCTTAACTTTGTTCTGCGCGCGGCGGGCCTCCTCGCCGGTACCGCGCTCCTCACCTTCAACGCGGGGGCCGCGGAAGCGGACGCCCTCCCGTCGTTCGAAAACAACTACATCAAGTTCTCCGCCAGCGGCACCGATCTTGACGGCAGCAATGCGGCCTACCAGGCCCGCACGCAGCAGTACAAGCAGGGCGCGGTCGGCATCGAGGACCTGCGTTTCACCTACGACCTCGCCAAGGACACCAACCTGCAGCTGGATGGTCGCGCGATCGCCGGCAATGAGGACTACCTCCTCAGCTTCACGGTGACCAAGGAAGAGGTCGGCTCGTTCTCCGTCGGTTACAAGACGTTCCGCACCTTCTATGATGGCGCGGGCGGCTTCTTCCCGATCGGCAACGCCTGGATCCCGGTCTTCCCGCGTGAGCAGTACATCGATCGCGGCCAGTTCTTCGTGAAGGGCACCATCGCCCTCCCGGAGAAGCCGGTGATCACCTTCAGCTTCACCAGCAGCACCCGCGATGGCATCAAGAACAGCACCATCTGGGGTGATTCCAACCTGACCGGCATCCCGGTCTGGGCCGGCCCCGGTGCGGTCAACCCCATCCCGGCCACGCGCAAAATTCTCCCGGCGATGACCGATGTCGACGAGCGCACGGACGCCTGGGAAGTGGGCGTGAAGCACAAGCTGGGCAACACGACGGCGCACGTTTCGATCGGCGGCAGCATGATCGACAACGTCGACACCCGGGTGATGGTGCAGAACATCGGCGAACTCACCCCGTTCCCGGCCACCTACACCACCCTCGTCCAGAACAACGCCCGCGCGGGCAGCCCGCGCCGCACGGTGGTGATGTATGCTCAGGAGCAGACCGCTTTCCATGCCACCGCGGAGTTCGAGACTGTCGTCAGCGACAAGGTCACCGTGTTCGGCGGACTGTTGTACCACACGGCGGATGCGGACATCGCCGCCTCCCGGCTGCTGACCGCAACCTTGATGACCCGCAACGGGATCGCTGACTACGCCGGCGGCTTCGTGAACTCGGGCGCCTCCGCCCGCGCTCCGTACCACGTCACCAGCAGCGGCACGACGCAGGTCGACGCCATCACGGCCAATCTCGGCGCCCGCCTCCAGGCTACTCCGACCCTCTGGATCGAAGCGGCGCTGCGCGGCGAACGTTATGAGGACTCCGGCACCAACGCCGCCCTCTACACCGCCCAGGGCGTCACTCTCGCCACCGGCGCGGTGACGAACTACTCGTCGCCCGGCGTGCACGGCGTCGACAACGTCGAGAAGCCCTGGACCCCGACGCTCGATGTCCGTTACACGGGCATCAAGAATGTCGCCCTCTACGGCAGCTGGGAATACCGCACGACCAAACAGAACGAGTTCATGCGGTACGAAGGCTTCGACGGCGCGGCCAAGGTCACGAGCCTCGACTTCATCGGCAAGGACATCAAGGAGAGCCACTCCAACGCGAAGGTCGGCGCCAATGTGACCCTGACCCAGATGCTCGGCCTCCGCGCGGAACTCTTCTCCAAGGACCACGAGAACGACTTCGTCGGTTACGCCGATGTGCTCGGTCGCGACTACTCGCTCAACTACGACGTCTACGGCGCCAAGCTGACTGCGACGCTCAAGCCCGCCAACACGCTGACGCTGACCTCCCGCTACATCCTGCAGAAGGGCAAGGCGGCGGTTTACCACAGCGGCCTGGCCACGACCGGTGGCGCCATCAACGGCTGGGTCGACGGCAACGACTCCACCCGCCACACCTTCGGCCAGTCGATCACCTGGAACCCGACGCGCAACGTGTACGTCCAGGCCAACGGCACCATCGTGTACGACCAGATCGTGACGATGAACCCGTGGATCAGCGGCGTGGCGAAACGCAGCCTGCTCAACAGCGACAACAACTACCAGACCGCCGACGTCACCATCGGCTTCGCCTTCGACAAGAAGACGGATGTCCGTCTCCAGGGCTCGTACTACAACGCGGACAACTTCAATGTGGCCTACGCCCCCGTGGGCATGCCTTACGGCGCGTCCGCTCGTGATGTCGCGGTGTCCGCCGGCTTCCGCCGGAAGATCAGCGACAAGACGGTGCTGGGTGCGAAGCTGGGCTACGTCGACAGCCAGAACGACACCCTCGGTGGCTTCGCCGACTTCAAGGGCCCGGTGGGCTACCTGACGGTCGAGCACGCCTTCTAAGGATTTGTTACCCCCAAAATGCCGGTCGGGTGGCTGTGGGGCCCTCGACCGGTTCAGTTTCCAAACCGCCCGTGACGCAGGTCACGGGCGGTTTTTTTATGGGCGGTCAACCCGCGCCGAGTCTTGGTCAACCGATGCGAAGCCGCACCCGGCTAAACGGGATACTGTGGGCTACTTCAATCATGCGCACCTTCACCTGGGCTGGCGGAGCGAGTCGGATCCGGCGCTACCTTGCACTCGGTAGCGTCTGCCTGGTCGCCCCTTTGTGGGGCGCCGACGAGCCGGCGGCTGCGCCCGCCGCCCAGACTTCAGCCAGTTGCCTGGAATGCCATTCCGACGAGACGCTGTCGTTCAAGCGCGACGGCCGGAAGGTGTCGCTGTACGTCAATGAACAGGTGGTCGCGAAGTCCGTCCACGCGGCCAACGAGTGCGTGGACTGCCACGAAGGCTTTGACGGCGAGGCGACGCCGCACCGCAACCCCCTCACCGCGGTCGACTGCACGGGCTGTCACGAGGACCTCGGGAAGTCGCACGCGTTTCACCCGCGGCTGGCGGCAGACAAGATCCCCTCTGGCCAGGACACGCAGTGCACCGCTTGTCACGGCACCCACGACACCCAGGAGGTGAAGTCGCCGGCCTTCGCCTTCCGTGGCGCGGCCCAGGTCGAGGCGTGTGGACGCTGCCACACCGAGGCGAAGGAACATTTCATCGCTTCGGCGCACGGTCGCGCTCTCGAAGCCAAAACGCAGAACGCACCGGATTGCCTGACGTGCCATCGCGAGCCGGTGGCGGTCGCAAAGCACGCGAAGCCGACGCTGCAGCAGAAGCTGGCGCAGACCAAGCAATGCGAGTCCTGCCACGTCGAGAAACAGAACGTGGCGGAGCAGGCGCTGCGCGGGAAGATGTTCGTCGCCTCGTTCGACCAGAGCGTGCACGGCGCCGCGCTTTACGGCGGCGACGTCAAGGCGGCCAACTGCGTCGATTGCCACGGCGCCCACGACATGAATCGCGGGATGGCCGCAAACGCGCGCGTGAACAAGCTGCACGTGGCCGACACCTGTGCGGAGTGCCACGCCAAGACCGCCAGGGAATTCAATGACAGCGTGCACGCGACGGCGCTGCGCAAGGGCAACCTCGATTCGGCGGCCTGCACCGACTGCCACGGCGAGCACGCGATTCTGGCGCCAAAGGACCCGAACTCTCCCGTCCATGAGGCCAACGTCGCGCAGCAGGTCTGTGCCGACTGCCACAGCTCGCTCAAGCTTACGAAGAAGTACGGCATCGCCTCCCACACGTTCCAGACCTTCTCGGACAGCTATCACGGGCTGGCCGTGCGCGGCGGGTCGATCGAGGTGGTGAACTGCGCCAGCTGCCACAGCTCGCACGCGATCAAGTCGCAGGAGGATCCCACCTCGACCATTCACAAGGCCAACCTCGCGGAGACCTGCGGCCAGTGTCACCCCGGCGCCAATACGCGGTTCGCCGTGGGCAAGGTGCACGTCAGCCCCGAAGCGGGCACGGGCGCGGACGGCAACGACCCCATCCTGTACCTGATCGCGACGATCTACATCATTCTCATCGTCGTGGTCGTGGGCGGCATGTTCCTCCACAACCTGCTCGATTTCGTGAAGAAGATCCGCCGCAAGCTGGCGATCCAGAAGGGCCTGATCGAGGAGGAGCATGTGGCCCACCGCCTGTACCTGCGGATGACGGCGCACGAGCGGGTCCAGCACGGCGTGCTGGTGATCAGCTTTGTCGTCCTCGTGGTCACGGGGTTCATGCTGCGTTACCCGGAGGCGTGGTGGGTCGTCGCGATCCGCAACCTGAGCAGCCAGGCCTTCGAATTCCGCAGCCTCGCGCACCGGGTCGCCGGCGTGGTGATGATCATCGGCGGCATCTGGCACGTCTGGTACCTGGCGTTCACCAAGCCGGGCCGCTCGCTGTTCCGGGACCTGCTGCCCCGCTGGCGCGATGTCACCGATCCCATCGGCGTGTTGAGGTATAACCTGGGATTGAGCCAGACGAAGCCGGCGTTCCCCCGCTTCAGCTACATCGAGAAGGCGGAGTACTGGGCGCTGGTGTGGGGCACGATCCTCATGGGCGTCACCGGCGCGATCCTCTGGTTCGACAACACCTCGATGGGGCTCTTCACCAAGCTGGGCTTCGACATCTCGCGCACGATCCACTTCTACGAGGCCATCCTGGCCACGCTGGCGATCATCGTCTGGCACTTCTACTTCGTCATCTTCAACCCGGACATCTATCCGATGAACCTGGCCTGGCTCACCGGCCGGATGTCGGAGAAGGAGATGCTGGAGGAGCATCCGCTGGAGCTGGCGCGCTTGAAGGCGGAGGAAGCGAAGCAGACCGGCGGCGAGGGCAAGCCAGAGGACGGGCCGAAGGGCGGGCACTAGGCTCGTCGGTGGCGGGCTGAAGCACCGCCCTGCTTTCAAACCGACTGCCGGCTGGGAAGGGGGCGGGGCTTCAGCCCGCCCCGGCGCGGGGCCGGTTTATTCCTGCCCCGCGGTGACGGGCACCGGTGTCAGCGGTAGTTCCAGCGTGAAGGTGGCGCCCTTGCCCGGGCCCTCGCTGACCGCGGACAGGGTTCCTCCCATGGCTTTCGCCGCGATCGCGCTGCTGTGCAGCCCATACCCGTGGCCGTCCTTCTTCGTGGTGAAGCCCTGGGTGAAAAGCCGGCCGATGTTTTCGGGCGCGATGCCGCAACCGGGATCGATCACTTCCAGCCGCACGCGCTGATCCGCGGTGCGCACGCGCACCGTGATCGGTCCGTCGGGCACCCCGCCTGCGACGCAGGCATGGATGGCATTGCGCAGCAGGTTTACCAGGACCTGCAGCACCTTCGGCTTGTCGACGAGGACCTCCAGGCCGGGTTCGAGATCCCGCACGATCCGGAGCTGCCGGTGGGCGAGGCTCGCGCCGCTGAGGCGCAGGGCGTCGTCGACCACTTCGTCGACGCTCATCAATTCCGTGGGCGCCTGCAGCCGGGAGTAGCCCTGCTGCATCTGCACGATGTCCTTGATGTGCTCGATGTTCTTCCGCAGCGACACCAGCTCGCGGGAGATCGCCGCGTGCTGTTCGCCCAGGTGATCGGAGAGGCGTTCGATGTAGGCGGGGATCTTCCGTCCCTTCTCGTCGGTGGTGAGAAAGTCCGGATTGCGGGCGTTCTCCCCCAGGAGCCGGCCCACCCGGGCGAGCGCGTCGAACTTCGAATCGCGCAGGTGCGCGGCCATGACCGAGACCGACACGTTGACGCTGTTGAGGACGTTGCCGACGTTGTGCAGCACGCTGGTGGCCACCTCGGCCATGCCGGCTTCGCGCGAGGCCACGATCAGCTGCTGGTTCATCTTGTCGGCCTCCTGCTCGAAGCGTTTGCGCTCGGCGATCTCCTCGCGCAGGAGCTGGTTGGCGGCGGCAAGCTCCGTGGTGCGCGACTGCACCTTCGCATCCAGCAGCGCATTCAGTTCCTGCAGCGAACGCTGGCGCCGGCGCACGGCGCGCATCCGCCACGCGTAGATCGCCGCGAGGCCCGAGATGACGAGGAAGGCGAGCGAGGCGCGGAACCACGGCGTCTGGTAGAAATGCGGGGTCAGGGTGAGCTCGACGTGATCGCCGGCCGTGTTCCACACCCCGTCGGCGTTGCTCGCCTGCACGCTGAATGTGTAGGTGCCGGGCTTGAGGTTGGTGTAGAAGGCGGAGCGTCGTTCCCCGGCCTCGACCCAACGGTGGTCGTAGCCCTCCAGGAAATAGCGGAAGCGGATCTTCTCCGGGGCCGCATAACTGAGCGCCGTGTAGTGGAATTCCAGGTCGCCCCGGCCGGCGTTCGGGGCGGTGACCCGCCGGCCGGAGAGCGCGCGGCCGTCGATGCGGGTCGTTTGAATGTACACGGGGGGCGGCACGGCGTTGGTGCCGATGCGCGCCGGATCCACCGCCACGACGCCGCCGGCGGTCGGGAACCAGATCCGGCCGTCCTTCGTCACCGCGGCCGACGGTTCCTGGCCGTGCTTGTCGTTCGACTTCACCGCTTCAGGGCCATTGAAGGGCTCGCAGGTGATCGCCGGAATCTTGCCGTCGGCGAAATCGTTGAGCATCTGGCGGCGGACACGGAATATGCCGGCGCCTGAATCCATCCAGAACCAGCCGAACGCATCCGGCACGATCGCGTAGATGAAATTGTCGAAGAGACCTTCGTTGCTGCCGATGCACACCACGCGGCCGTCCTTGAAGCGCGCCACCCCCGCGGCCAGGCCCGCCCACACCGTTCCATCCTCGTCCTCCACCACCCAGTTGGCGACGCTGCTGGTCAGTCCGTTGTGCGTCGACCAGTTGGTGTAGCCGCCGTCCTTGAGGTGCCACACGCCGCGGTGGCTGCCCACCCACAGGGAACCGTCGCTCGCCGGCGCCAGCATCTGCGCCCACACCATCGGCGGAGGGTCGCGGTCCTGATAGGTGAAGGGCACTACGGCATCGCGGGTGACGCGGCAGACCTCACCGGCGAACGACACGATCACGCCCTGCTTGTCCTCGGTGATCGCCACCGGCCATTCGGAGCGTAGGTGCCGGGCGATGCGGCGGCCGCCGGAGAGGAGGGTGAGGCCACGGTCGCCATCGATCACGTACACGTCGCCGTTGGAGGCCTGGAACGGACGTTTGACGTACTGGTTCGGCAGGCCGTTGTCGGCCGGAAGGGAGATGATCTGGCCGCCCTCAATCCGGCTGAGTCCGTTCGTCGTGGCCACCCAGACCGCGTCTTCACCGGCGTTGGCCACACCCAATGGTTCGCCCGCCAGGCCCTCCTGGGTGGTGTAGAGCGGGAACTTGACGTCGCTCAGCTTGGAAAGGCCGCCGCGCGTCGCAATCCACAGGTTGCCCTCGGCATCTTCATGCAGCGTGTTGACGACATTGTGGAGCAGGCCGGCGGCGGACGTGTACTGCTCCCAACGGCCATCCCGGTAGCGCCGCACCCCGTCGCCTTCGGTCGCGAGCCAGACCGATTCGTGCCGATCGATCAGGAGGGCGTTGACCTGCGTGGCGGAGTCGTAGCCGGCCATCTTTCGCGGCTTGAAGTCACGATCGTAGACCCGCAGGCCGTGGGACGTCCCCATCCAGATGTTGCCATCACGGTCGTCGGCGATCGTGAACACGTTGATGTCTCTGAGCTCCGGGTCGGGAAAGACCCGCCGCGTCCCCTGCTCGAAATAATAGACCGTGGTCTGGTCGACGGCACTCAGCCACATCCGCCCCTGGCGGTCCTCGTGCAGCGCGTGGTAGGGGACAGTGCCGATGCTTTTTTCGATTTCCGCAATCGGCTCGCCCCGGGGCCGCCAGCGCGCGTAGCCGAAGTTCCACGCCACCCACACGGCGCCATCGCTGGATTCCCGAACCTTGGACACCATCATGTTCGGCTCGAACCAGCGGGCCGGAAGGGCGGAATAGACGGCGCCATCGAAGAAGCCGACGGCTCCTTCGCGCAGGCCGAACCAGAGGCCGCCGTTGCGGGAGGCGCTCAAGGTGGAGATGTTCTGACTGACGAAGCTCGGCGTCCGCGGCACCGGAAAGGGAGTGAATTCGATCCCGTCAAACCGGATCAGCCCCTGCTGCGTCCCCAGCCAGACATAGCCGTCCTGGGTCTGGGCGATCGCATTGACGCTGTTCACCGGCAACCCGTTCTGTCGCGACCAGTGCGTGGCGCGGTACTGATCGAGCGTGCGGGCCGGGTCGAGCGCCCAGCCGGTGCCGGCCAGCAGGAGGAAACCCGCGGCAACCAGCCGCCAGAAGGGGCGGGCGGCGGAGCGGGGCGTCGCAGGCGTCGATCTGGAGGTCATGTTGGGGGCCGCTGCTGGTCTGAACTCTGGCGGGAAAGGGTCGAAGGGCAATCCGACAACCCACCCCTGCCGGACAGAGTTCGTGCCGGGCATGACTATCGTCTCAACCCGCGCGCGGATTGAGGGGTTTCGGGGTGGCCTGCGCCCGATCCCCGCTTGCCGCTTGATACTTGGGCGCCATCGGCAAACGTGCCCGTCGATTCATGGTTCCCGAACGCGCCGCTCCTCTGCTTTACGAGTCACACTGCCACACCCCGTTGTGCAAGCATGCCACGGGATTGCCCGCGGACTATGCCCGGGTGGCGCAGGCGCGTCATTTTCGGGGCATTATCTTCACGGATCATTGCCCATTGCCCGATGGGATCTCCGCCGGCCTGCGCATGGCCCCGGAGCAGTTCGAGCGTTATGTGGAGTTGATCGCGGAAGTGCGGGAGATCTGCCGGGACGGACCGGATGTGCGGCTGGGCCTGGAGAGCGATTTCATGCCGGGTCTCGAGCCGTGGCTCGAAGAACTGCACGCCCGGGTGGAGCTGCATTTCGTGCTCGGCTCCGTGCACACCCACCTCTCGGAATACCGCGCGCGTTACTACCAGGGCGACGCGTTCGCCTTCCAGCAGGTGTATTTCGGGCATCTGGCGGAGGCGGCGGAGTCAGGGCTGTTCGATTGCCTGGCACATCCTGACCTGGTCAAGAACGAGCGGCCGATCGACTGGCACTTCAGCCGGATCCAGCCCCACATCGAGCGCGCACTGGATCGCATCGCCGCCACCGGCGTCGCCATGGAGCTGAACACGTCGGGCGTGAACAAATCCTTTCCGGAAATGAATCCGGGACTGGCGATGCTGCAGTTGATGCAGGCACGAGGGATCCCGGTGGTGATCGGCGCGGATGCCCACCGGCCCGAGCGGGTGGGCGACGGCTATCCGAACGCGCTCCGGATGCTGCGGTCGGTCGGCTATCGCGAGGTGAACTACTTCCTCGAACGCAAACGGCACCCAATCGCCATCGAGGACGCGTTGAAGTCGCTGGGGGAGGGGTGAGGGGGGGAAGGGACTAAAGGGACCTAAAGGACCTAAGGGACCTAAGGGACGAAAGGGACACCGGAGGCAAGTGGCTTGGGTATGTAGTCCGCGTTTACGCGGAATGCCTTGGCAGGGCGAACCGACCCCAGATTCCGCGTAAACGCGGGACTACGTACTCAGACACTGTCGTCCCTTACGTCCCTTAGGTCCTTTAGGTCCCTTAGGTCCCTTTCATTCCCGCTCCCTCCAAAAAAAATGCCAGGCGGAACGAGCCGCCTGGCATTCGAAGTCATCGGGCGTCGCCTAGTGTCCCAACCGCGAGATCATCGCGTAGACGATCAGGCCAAGCAGGACGAGGCCGGTGCCGAAGAAGATAAAGCCAAAGGCCTTGGCGATGTTCTTGCGGCCCTCCCAATCGTCGGCGCGGATCCGGTAGACCTCGAGCTTGCCGGCGGCGAGCAGGCGGTCGTACCAGCGGCGGCGCTCATGCAGCATCTCCGTCTTGGAGATGCGGCCCGAGAAGATGACCGTGTCCATCGGGAACTTCTCAATCCGGAAGTGCGTATTGAAGAAGTGGAATGAGAAGATGAACCCGGCCGCCAGCAGCGCCTCGTCCGAGTGCACCACCATCGCGATGTTGATCACCCAGCCCGGCATGAAGAGGGTGAAGAACTTCGGGAACCACAGGATCAGCCCGGAGAAGCCGATGATGGCGATGCCCCAGAACACGGCGAAGTAGTCGAACTTCTCCCAATACGTCCAGCGGTCGAACTGCGGACGCGGGCCCTTGCCGAAGAACCACTTCTGGTGGGCGACGAAGTCGCGCCAGTCCTGGAGCGAAGGCACCATCGAGTCCGGGTGGAACACGATGCTCGCGAGGCGGCGCAGCGTGATCCGGCCGGTCTGCGGGTCGCGCAGGCCGCCCCGCGCCTTCCAGAAGGCCCGCAGCAGGCTGCCGACATGCAGCACGAAATACGCGAAGGTGACGACGGCGGCGTAGTGGTGCAGGGTGCGCGCCACCTCCGCGCTGCCGAGGAGGCGGAACATGACGCGGGCCCACTCGGTGTAGTAGAACTTCAGCGGCATGCCGGTGATCACCAGCGCGAGGAAGCTCGTCACCATCATCAGGTGGAGGAAGCGCTCGAAGGGCGTGAACCGGGTGAAGACATCGTCATCGACGTGCGCCTGGACCTTCGCCTCGCGGAACGACTTCGAGTCGTGCATGTAGAGGTAGATCGAGCGGACGAGCCAGAAGACGGTGTGGAGCGCGAAGAACGAGAACACGCTGATCAGCAGCGTCGTCATGAACCAGAACACCTTGTTCAGGATCGGATAGTTCTCGGCATCGAGCGGATTGGCGTGGGCCTGGAACTGGGTGAAGGACGTGTTGACGCCGGGATGGCATTGCGCGCAGGTGCCGACGATCTTGTCCTCGTGCAGCCGGGAGCGGACGTCGCTCACGGGGAAGACATCGTGGTGGCCATGGCAGTCGTAGCAGGCGGCGACATCGGGGGCCGCGTTGGGCTCTCCGAGCGCCATGGCCTTGCCGTGGTACGTCTCGCGATAGTGGTGGAGGCGGTCCTCGTGGCACTTGCCGCAGCTGGCATCGCTGTTCGCCTTGAAGTGGGCGTTGGAGGGTTTCTCGATGTCGTGCGCCGTGTGACAGTCCGTGCAGACCGGGCCCTTCTTGTCGCCTTTGGCGAGCAGCTGGCCGTGAACGCTCTCCTTGTAGATCTCCTCGATGCCAAGGTGACAGGTCCCGCAGGCCTGGGCGATGTTCGCGTGGTTGGTCCGCGACGTCTTGTCGACGCTGCGCTTGATGTCGTGCACGCCGTGGCAGTCGTTGCACGACGGGGCGACGATGAGGCCCATCTGGGTCAGGGCCTTGCCGTGAATGCTGTCGAGGTAGTGGCCGGTCAGCTCCTTGGTGCCCATCCGGTAGGTTTGGGCCAGCTGCGGGTTGTCATGGCAGGTGCCGCAGGTCTTCGGGAGGTTCAGCTTGAAGACGGGTGAGTCGATCTGCTTCACCGGCACGATGTCGTGGGTGCCGTGGCAGCTCGCGCAGGAGGCGGCGTCGTCGCCCCCCATCTTGAGGCTCATGCCGTGGATGCTGGTGGCATACTGCGTCACGGCCTGGTCATGGCAGCTCGCACATTGCGCCGGGGCGAGTTTGTCCTCGTGCGGCACCTCCTTGATGTCGGCGTGGCAGTCGATGCAATTGAGTTTGCCGTGAACGGACTTGGCGAAGACCTCGGGCCTCACGCCGACCCACACCGGCTCCGCGCCTTTCTTCGGCGCCTTCAGCTCGGCCTCGTGGCAGTCCATGCACTCGCTGTTCGGCACGGCGGGGCCGGCGGGCGCGGCGACCGCGTTCGCGGCGGCAGCGGCCGCGACGTCGTCCGCCTCCGCCTTGGCTGCATCCGCCGGAGCCGGAGCGACGGGCTCAGCCGGGCTGGAGGCAGCGGGCGCTGGCGCGGGCGATGCCGGCGGCGCGGTGCTTTCGTCTGCGGCCTGGCTGAGCGCGGCGACAATGAGAAACAGGGCGGCAATCCGTCGAGCCAGTCGACGGTGATCCGAACGCGAGACGTTCATGGCGGTATGCCTAAGTATGCGTCAAAAAACGCGCACCCAGCTACGCGCCGGTTGACCGTCGCGGCGCATTTGTTGGTCAGAAAACAAAAAACGCGCGGCCGCAAAAAAAGGGAGTGAGGGATTGAGGGAGTTGGGGAGTGAGTGGGGGGGCTGTGCCCCTTCGCCCCTCACCCCTCATTCCCTCACTCCCTCACTCCCTCACTCCCTTACTCCCTCACTCCCTTACTTCTGAATCCCTCCGTTGTGACAGTCCGCACAGGTCAGCTCGGCGTCGAGTTCACCGCCGGGGTGGGCAAATTCCAGGCCCTTTGCGTTGAGCATCTCCAGGTTGGCGCCGCTGCCCTGGGCGAGAATCGTATGGCACGACGCACAGTCGCTCGAGCGCACGGTCTGGCCCTGCTCGGTCTTGTGCTTGTCGTCGTGGCAGCGGAAGCAGCCCGGCCAGTCCTTGTGTCCGATGTTGTTCGGGTAGACGCGCCAGTCGGCTTTGCGCTCGGGGAAGATCGTGGCGGCGTAGATGGCCTCGAGTTCCTTGATCGCCGCATTCACGTCCGCGGTGAGCGCGCGGTCATTGTACTTGGAGCGCATGAAGTCGGCGATCTTCTGCGGCGCCTCGGCCGCGGTTTCGATCTTGGTCTCGGTCAGCGCCTGCACGCCCACGAGCTTGATCTTCGGCAGCTTGGTGCTGAGCCGGCCGGCATTGATCGATTTCTCCACGGCGTCGTTCGCGGTCGGGAAGACGTGGGCGGGCCGGTTGTGGCAGTCCATGCAATCCATGGTGCGGATCTTGTTGGCCGGGGGCTCGCCTTCGAAATCGTCGGTCTTGAACACGCGTGACGTGCCGTCGGTGGTGTCGACGACGCGCATCCAGGGGATCTCCTGCCGCTTGTCGTCGCTGGCGTAGTATTCCACGCGGGTGTTCTCGCTCACGTGCCAGTGGATGCCGCCGCTCGGGCCGCCGGACTGGCCCTTGTTGACGTGCATCAGCATGCGCACCGTGTAGGGCGTGTTCGCCTTGTCGGAGAGCACGTGGTCGAAGCTCACGTCCAGGTTGCCGTGGAACTTCTCGGGCCAGTGGCACTTCTCGCAGATGTCCTGCGCGGGGCGCAGATTGGTGAGGGGCGTCGCGATGGGGCGGTTGTAGTTGTCGAGGGCGTACGCGATCAGCTGGTGCGTGCCGTTGATCTTCGCCTTGACGAACCATTCCGCGCCGGAGCCGATGTGACAGTCCACGCAGTCGACCCGCGCGTGCGCGCCGCGCTTGTAGGTGACGAACTCCGGGGCCATGGCCTCGTGGCAGACCTCGCCGCAGAAGGAGTTCGATTCGGAAAAGTGATAGGTCTGGTAGCTGCCGAAGGCGCTGAGGAGGAGGAAGGCGATGCCGCCGGCACTGAACGCCAGGATGATCCGCCGCTGGCGGTGGTTGCCGAAGTCGATCTGCCACCGGTCGGGTCGGTTGCCCGCGTGCTTGATGGCGTAGCGGCGCTGCATCCAGGCGCCCAGGAACACGAGCCCGAGGCCGAGGACGAGAAACATCGGCGCGACGATGTACGTCAGGATGCCGAGATACGGGTTCTTCTCACCCTGCGAGAAATCCATCCACACCAGGAACGCGAACGAGAACAGCGCGCCGGTGGCGAGGACTGCGCCGATGGCGCTGATCCAGTTGTTGAAGACGGAGCGGGGCTTGAGATTCGAAGCGGGCTGGGGAGCGGTCATGACAGGCAGCGGTTAAGTCGGGACACTGGAAAAACGGCGGCGCCGGGAGGGCGCCGCCGTTGCGGAAAGAGGAGCGGTGATCAGGCCTTGAAGCCGCGGATCATGGCCACGAGGTCCTTGACCTCCTCGGGCGTGAGATCCTTGAAGGCCTTCATCTTTTCCTTGCCGTTCTCGATCACGCCGTCGGTGATCGCCTTGGCCAGCGCCTCGTCCGTCAGCTCGGCCTGCACCTTCGCGTCCGTGTAGTCCCGAAGATTGAGTTTCTTGCCGATCTTGGTCTGGGCCTTGCCGTCGGCTCCATGGCACTTGGCGCAGAGGTTTTCCCAGTTCTCGGAGGCGGGGGCGGCTTGGCTGACGGATAGCAGGCCGGCAACAGCGAGGCTAATGATCAGGTATTTGGTAGTGGGTTTCATGAGGTGAGCGGCGTTTTGCCGCGCACCCTTACTATCACGGATGCGGCCAAATTCCACTGCGCATCAGTTGCCAAGCTCGGTGCAAAGTTTGCCTGTGTAGGAGAGGGCGTGCCTTTTCCCGCGGGTGGAGGCCGCGTTTGCCGCTGCCCAAGAGGAGGGGACGGGGCAGCCACGGCAAGGCGCCCTCACAAGAAGTGCCCGGTGCTCCGCAAATCCTGCGGAGCCCATTGCCCGGGGCTGTGGCAGATTAGAAACCACACTAATCCAAGAAAGCAAAAGATGCAGCCCTCACCCTCCCACTCGCTGCTGGCCGCGGCCGCACCTCGCCTCCGGGCCTGGACCTTCCTTCTTCACGGATCGCTTTTCGTGAGCCTGCTCGCCCTCGGAGCCTGCCGCGATGCCAAGGTCACCGCCTATGAGACGCCAAAGGAAGCGGCCGCACCCGCGCCCAAGGCGCAGTCCCCGCATGCCGGCATGGCCGGCGCGATGCCCTCGGCCCCGGTCTCCGGCGATGCGGCCATGGCGAGCCAGGCGGTGCCGACTGCCTCCGGTCCGGCTCTGACCTGGACCGCGCCGGCGAACTGGCAGTCCCGTCAGGGCAGTTCCATGCGCAAGGCGACCTTTGCGGTCGTCGGTGAGGGTGGCGCGACCGCGGATCTCGCGGTCACCGCTTTCCCCGGCGATGTCGGCGGCGATGCCGCGAATGTGAACCGGTGGCGCGGCCAGGTGGGCCTCGCCCCCGTGGCTGAGGCCGACGCCCTGGCTTCCATCGAGCGGCTCGAGGTCAACGGCCTCAAGGTGGGGATCGTCGATATCGTCGATCCGGCCGCCAAGAGTGGCGTCCACATGCTCGGCGCGATGGTGCCCTTCGAAGGCGCGACCTGGTTCTTCAAGCTGCTGGGCCCCGACCCGCTGGTCGCGTCGCAGAAAGCGGCATTCGTCGAGTTCGTGAAAACGCTCAAGCCGGCTCCCGCCGCCGCCACGCCATGAAATCCCTCCTGCTTTCCCTCCGCGACGGACTCGGCTCGATGAAGCTCACGGTCGCGCTGCTCGCGTTCAGCATCGCGCTGGTTTTCATCGCAACCCTCGACCAGGTGAACCTGGGAATCTGGGCGGTGCAGGAAAAATACTTCCGCTCGTTCGTGGTGTACTCGCGGGTGGGCGACTTCCTGATCCCCGTCTTCCCGGGCGGCTACGTGGTGGGCGGTCTGTTGCTGGCGAACCTCATTGCGAGTTATGGCATCCGGTTCGGGCTATCCCTGCGCCGGCTGGGGCCCGCCATGGTTCACTTCGGCCTGATCCTGCTGCTGATCGGTGAATTGGTGAGCGGTCTGTTCCAGAAGGACTCGCACATGCGGATCGACGAGGGGCAGACGAAAAACTATGCCGAGAGCTTTCGCAGCAACGAGCTGGTCTTCATCGACATTACGGATCCGAATGTCGATCGCGTGGTGGCGATTCCCGAGGCGCTGCTGGCGAAGAAGCAGGGCGTGCAGCACCCGAAGCTCCCGTTCCGGGTCCAGACGCGCGAGTATTTCGCCAATTCGGACCTGCACCGCCATGGGCCCTCGCACGGCCCGGCGCTCGCCACGGCCGGGTTCGGCACCTCGCTCGACGCCGTGCCCGCGCCGCTGACGCACCGGGAGGACGAGCGGAATCTGCCCAGCGCGTTCGTCGAGCTGACCGCCGGTGGTCAGTCGCTGGGCACCTACCTGGTCTCGCTGCACCTGATGATGCCGCAGGAGTTCACGCACGAGGGCCGCACCTGGCGGCTCGCGCTGCGCACGGCTCGCATCTACTACCCGTTCTCGCTCACGCTGCTCGAGTTCACGCACGACAAGTACCCGGGCACGAACATCCCGAAGAACTTCTCGAGCAAGCTGCACCTGAAGACCCCGGACGGGCGCGACGATCGCGACGTGCTGGTGTACATGAACAATCCGCTCCGCTACGGCGGGTACACGTTCTACCAGTCCGGTTTCGATAACAACGACACGACCAGCATTCTGCAGGTCGTCCGCAATCCATCCTGGCTCATTCCCTACGTTGCCACCGTCCTGATGTCGATCGGCCTGATGGTCCAGTTCGGTCTCCATCTCTTCCGCTTCGCGACCCGGCGGCGGCAACCCGCCCCCGCGACCCGCATCCCTCAACCCGTCCCCGAGCTGGCCGAAGCGGCCGGTCGTTGAACGGACTTCGCCCGCCTGCCCACATGAAGAAATACCTTCCGCTCGCTGCGATCCTCCTCGCACTCGCCGCCGTCGCCTCCACGCTGCGTTCTCCGTCCAATCGTGACGAATACAACGTGGTCGAGTTCGGCCGGTTGCCGACCCTGGTCAACGGCCGGGTCAAGCCGCTCGACACCGTCGCCCGCACCTCGCTGCTGATGCTGCAGGGCCGCCAGCGCGTGCGCGCGGTCGACGGCCGCGCCGTGACCCCCACCGAGTGGCTGCTCGACGTGCTGTTCCGGCCGCAGGCGGCCAATGCCTATCCGGTGTTCGAGATCGTGCATCCCGACGTGCTGGCCCTCTTCGACCTCACCACGGAAAAAGGTCAGGCGGGCAAGCGGTTCTCCGCCCACCAGCTCTCGCACCGGCTGGGCGAGCTGGATCGCCAGGCGAAACTGGCCGATGAGGTGGAGGCCGCGCAGCGCACCACCTTCCAAAGCGCCGTCGTCCAGCTCCGGAACACGATGATCCTGTATCAGCGTCTCCAGCACAGCCTGATGCCGGCCGGGGACGACACCTACTTCACCCGCATGGCGCAGTTCCCCGCGGCCCTGGCCTCCGGCCGCGCCGGCGGGCACTTCACGGATCCCGCCGCCGCGAAGCTCATCCTCGAGCTCAGCCGGCAGTTTTCGGTGATGGACTCGGACGGCTACCTGAGAACGGTGCCGGGGGCCACGAACCTCTCCGATCTCACGGCCTGGAAGACGCAGGGCGGCGCGCTCGACGAGGCGATCGCCACCGGCGTGATCAACCCGACGGCCCAGGCCTATGTCGAGCTCGGCCGGGCCTGGCGCGACCGCCAGCCGGAAACATTCAACCGGACGGTGGCCGACCAGCGGACCCGGCTGGAGGCCGGGATGCCGGATCTCCTGGCCAAGTGTGACGTGGAAGGGCGCTTCAACTGGGCCCAGCCGTTCTACAGCAGCATGCTGATCTACGTGGTGGCATTTCTGCTCGCCGTCTTCTCCTGGCTGCGCTGGCCCGAAGCGCTGGGCAACACCGCGTTCGGTCTGATCGTGGTGGCCTTCCTGGTTTCGACGGCCGGCATCGGCACCCGCATGTGGCTCGAAGCCCGCCCGCCGGTCACGAATCTCTACTCCTCGGCTCTCTTCGTTGGCTGGGGCGCAGCGGGTCTTTGCATCGTGATGGAATACCTCTATCGCAACGCCATTGGCAGCGCGGCGGCCGGCCTGGTCGGCTTCGCCTCGCTCCTGGTGGCCCACCACCTCTCCATGGGCGGTGACACGCTCGAGATGATGCGCGCGGTGCTCGACTCGAACTTCTGGCTGGCGACACACGTCGTGACGATCATGGTCGGTTATTCCGCCACGTTCCTCGCCGGCTTCCTGGCCATCATTTACATTGGCCGCGGATTGTTCACCCGCTCGCTCGATGCCAGTACCGCCGACTCGCTCGCGCGGATGATCTACGGCACGATCTGCTTCGCGACGTTCTTCAGCCTGGTGGGCACGGTGCTGGGTGGCATCTGGGCTGATCAGTCCTGGGGGCGTTTCTGGGGCTGGGATCCGAAGGAGAACGGGGCGCTGATCCTCGTGCTCTGGTGCGCGATCATCCTGCACGCCCGCTGGGGCGGCCTGGTGAAGCAGCGCGGCCTGGCCGTCCTTGCGGTTGGCGGCAACATCGTGACCGCCTGGAGTTGGTTCGGGGTGAACATGCTCGGCGTGGGCCTCCACAGCTACGGGTTCATGAATTCTGCCTTCTGGTACCTGCTCGGCTTCGCCGGCAGCCAGATCGCCATCATCCTGATCGCCGGGGTTCCGCTGGCGAAGTGGCGCAGTTTTCGAAAAGCCTGAAGGGCTGCTGCAGAAGGGGCTGAAAAGCTGAGGGCTGAACGTTCAGCCTGAATGCCGATTTTGGCACCGAGGTCACAGAGGCCCAATCAGAGCCGAGCCGGAGGCGGGCGCCGCGACTGTCCTGGGCGTCACGCGGGGAACAGGTTTGTCCAAGGACCGAGCCTCCGTGTCCTCCTTGTCCGCCGTAGGCTCGGCGAAGGTGGATGTTTCGGAGCTCTGTGCTCTCTGTGGCGAATGCCGAATCGGGAGCGAACATCGAACATCGAACATCGAACATCGAACATCGAACATCGAACATCGAACATCGAACATCGAACATCGAACATCGAACATCGAACATCGAACATCGAACATCGAACATCGAACATCGAAC
>JAEWKR010000074.1 GCA_023457715.1 Verrucomicrobiota bacterium | reverse complement strand
GGCGTGACCGGAGCGGGCCGCGGCGGCAGCGGGGCCATCGGCGGACGGGAAATGGGGGGCGGCGCGGAGACCGGGCGAGGCACGGGAGGAGGCGCGCTCACCGGACGGGGCGCGGAGACCGGAGTGGCGGGGACGGGAGGGGCGGACGGGACAGGGGGCGGAACCGGGGCGGCGACGGGCACCGGAGCAGCCGGAGCCGAAGCGGCTTTCGCGGCGGCCGCCTTGGCGGCGGCGGCGGCTTCCCGCTCGCGGTCGATGTCCTGCTTGGATTTAACGAAGACTCCGGACGGAATGACGACCTTCGGCGGTGCCATCGGATCCGACGGCGCGGCGGGTTCAGCACCCGGTTCAGCGGCGGCAGGTTCGGCGGCGGCCGGGGTGCTTGAAGCGCGTTTGGCGGCAAATTCCTCCCGCAGCGCGGAGGCGTTGATATTGTCCACCGTGCTTGAGACTGACTTCACATCCGGAGCGATGATCTTGCGCTCTTTGAGAAGCGCCAGCATCTCCTTGTTCTCCAGGCCGAGTTCTTCGGCCAGCTTGTGAATGCGAATGCTCATGCAGCGATAAACCTAGATGAAGTAGAGTTATTTCGTGACGCGCGCAATGATGTCGGCCGCTTCCTCGGCGGAGAATCCAGCGCCTTCCAGATCACTCGCTTCGACCCCTTCAAAGAGTTCGAGCGAGACAAAGCCTGCCTTGACGAGGCGGAGGGCCGTATCCTCGTGAATGCCAAGCTGGGTGACGAGCTTGCGCTTCGCGTCGCCCTCGGGGTCCGCGCCCACGGCCTTGAACTCCTCGATGTCGAGCCGCCAGCCGATCAGCCGGGACGTCAGTCGGGCATTCTGCCCCTTGCGCCCGATGGCGACGGCGAGATCGTCAGTCGCCACCTTCAAGAGGATGCGATGGGATTTGTCGTCGAGGATGATCTCGCGCGGCACGGCCGGTTTGAGCGCCTCGATCACCATCTCGCGCGGATCCGCGAAATACTTGATGATATCGATTTTCTCGCCGCCCAGCTCACGGACGATCGTCTTCACGCGGGCGCCACGCGCACCGACGCACGCGCCGACCGGGTCGACCTTGGAGTCACTGCTCGTGACGGCGATCTTGGTGCGGTAGCCCGGCTCACGCGCGAACGCCTCGATCTTGACCGTGCCGTCAGCAACCTCGGTGACTTCGAGTTCGAACAGGCGGCGGACAAACTTGGGGCTGGCGCGGCTGAGGATGATCTCAGGCCCGCGCGGCGTGCTCTGGATCTCCATCAGGAGACAACGGATCCGCTCGCCGGGCTGGTACTCCTCGCCCGGGACCTGTTCCTTGCCCGGCATGATCGCCTCGGCCTTGCCCAGGTCGACAAAGAGGTCGTTGCGTTCCCGGCGACGCACGGTGCCCGTGACGATGTTCCCGACCTGATCCTTGAAGTCGTCGTAAATCCGGTCCTTCTCGAACTGACGCAGACGCTGCATCACCGCCTGGCGGGCGGTCTGTGCGGCGATCCGTCCAAGGGTCGAAGGGTCGATCTCACGTTCGAGAATCTCGCCGATCACGGCGCCGGGCTTGATGGCCTGGGCCTTTTCGATATGCACTTCGGTCTTCGGGTTGCCCACCGAATCCACCACCTTCACCACGGCCCACGCCTTGAGCTGGCCGTTCTTCGGGTTGATCTC
Organism: Verrucomicrobiota bacterium; assembly: GCA_023457715.1. GTDB lineage: Bacteria > Verrucomicrobiota > Verrucomicrobiia > Opitutales > Opitutaceae > ER46. The sequence continues at coordinate 6,859 of JAEWKR010000074.1, read as the reverse complement.
GATCTTCAACTCCTGACCCGAATTAACCCCTTTCTGCGCGGCGGTCTTGAGCGCATTCGCAATCGTCGCGATCATGTCGGCACGCGGGATGCCCTTCTCCTTCTCCATGTACTCCAGGACGGAAAGAATTTCGCTGCTCATAGATGATGCTCGATAGGGAAAAAAAAAGCGGGCCGCAGGGCCCACTTTTTGGAAAGTGAGTGGTGTTGAGTCGGTCAACGTAGCCGCTGGCGCAATTTTTTGTCAAGCTTCGCGCCCCCCACCCGGCTGGCACGGAAGTCACCGGCGGACTTCGCGTTCGATGAGCCAGCCAAGGAGGCCCTGGGCGTGGCCGTGACACGCCGGTCGTGCGGGCCCCGCCGCCAGTCCCAGATGCCTCAGACCGGCGGCAATCGACGGGGGGAGATCGCCGCAAAACCAGTGGAACCAAAGGATATATAACTGAGGGTTGCCGGTCCTGGCTGCGAGCAGCGGCAGAAAGGCGTCGCAAACAAGCGTATCCAGCCGGGATCCCCGCACCGCGTCCCCGCAGACCTCCCGGCCCAGGGTGTCCCGCACGCCCTTCAACCCCGCGGAGCGCCGCACCTCGGGCGTGGCGCCGGAACCCGGCGCAACGCCATCGGCTGAACCGAGAAGAACGTCCGGCCAGCGGGGGCACGCGCGACACCACGCGGCATATTGTTCCAGCCGGGTTCGGGGATGATTGGCCGGCCGCACCCCCTGGATCCGCCAGTGGCCGGACTCCGCCGCGAGTCCAACCGCCACCGTCACTTCTCCCGCCGCCCAAGCCGGCAGCGGCCAGCGCGCGGCGAGACGGATCATGGAGGCGCGGTTGAAGCGATAACCCATGACCTCGAGCGCGGAATGGTGACACGCCTGTTCCCACCCCAGCTGCTCCAACCGCATCGCAGCGTAGCGCAGTTTTTGCGCCCAGCGGCGTTCCGCCTGCGGCGCCAGGAGTGCGTGCAGCTGCGTGGCATCCAGTGGCGCGAGGTCGGCGAGAAACCAGGAGGCGGGCCGCCCGTTGAGCGTTTCGACCGCCTCATCGGCCGCGTACGCCTCCAGATCGTGCTGCAGGATGGGTAGCAGAGGGAGGATCGGAATCGCGGCGCCGCCCGCACCGCGCGTGACACATCCGGCGGGGGGCCAGAAGAGGACGACGTGAAGGACGACGTCACGGTATGCAGGATCGTCCGCATGTCCGTGCGCGTCCCAGTCCTCGGCATGGAGGTGGAGCTCCACGTCCCCTTCCCGCTCCGCCCCATCATCGAAACGCACCCGCGCGCCCCTGAAATCCGGGCCGCCGAGCAGATTCCATTTGCCCGGATGAAGGACCGCGACACGCCTCCCCTCCACCGTCACGGCCGCGCCGCCGTCGAATTCACCCCGCAACCACACCTTCTGCAGGAGCTTTTCCGGGAACGAGAACACCCCGTAGAGCCCCTGGATTTCCGCCACATCGCTCGGTTCGGTCACGCGCCCCATGGGCCCACGCTGGACGGAGCCTCACCCGCGCTCAAGTAAATATGTTTTTATCCTGGCAGGTTGTGTTTTTCAGTCCGCCGCAACGGGGTGGTCTCGTGTCCCGGCCCCGCGGGAGCGATCCCCGGGGCTCCCGCTACGCTTTCGCCGCTTCCCGGCGGGCCAGCATCCAGCCGCGGATCAGTTCGATCGCGATCGGCAGCACCGAAAGGAAGATGATCGCCAGGATGACGAGCTTGAAGTTCTGCTGCACGAACGGGCGATTTCCGAACCAGAAACCCGAATACACGAAGAAATAGATCCACACGAAACCACCGGCGACATTGAAGGCCAGGAAACGGGAATAAGTCATCTGCCCAACGCCGGCCACAAAGGGAACGAAGGTCCGTACGATGGGGACGAAGCGAGCGAGGATGATGGCGCGGCCGCCGTACTTCTCGAAGAAGGCATGGGCGCGGTCGAGGTGCTTGCGCCGCAGAAAAACGGAATCCTCGCGCTTGAAAACCGCCGGACCGATTTTGGCGCCGATCCAGTAGTTGAGGGTGTCCCCAATGACCGCGGCGACGAACAGCAGCAGCGCCATGAGATGCACATTCAGGCCGGTCTCGGGTTTGGCACAGAACGCACCCGCGGCGAAAAGCAGCGAGTCGCCCGGGAGGAAAGGAGTCACCACCAGCCCGGTTTCCGCGAAGATGATGAGGAAGAGCACGGCGTAGGTCCACATCCCGTACTGGGCAATGATCTCCGCGAGGTGGCGGTCGATGTGGACAATGAAATCGATGACGGTCTTGGCAAAATCTACCATGGGTGGGGCACGTACGTTCATCATCCCACCCCTCCCCGTCCACTAAAATTCCCGCGCCCCGTCCCAAAGCCGCCTGCCAGGTCACGGTTCCCCGAAGGGCCCGCCCAAGCGGCCGCGCAACAAATGAGACTCGCCCCCAGACCGCCGCTGGAAACTGTCACCTGATGGGTGGCAGTTGACGCCTGGGCTCAGTGAAGTTGGGGAGCGGCGGATTCCTCGAAGCCGACGCTCAGGGACACCAGGTCGACGATCCGCCGGGCCACGCCTTCGTCAATTTCGTCGTGTGCGGTCACGTCCTGCATCACGAGGACGGCGCCGACGATGTGGCCGTCGAGGCCGCGCAACGGGGACGTGGAGGCGAAGATCGATTTCGCCGAGCGATCCAGGCACGTCAGCTGGACGACCTCGTTGTGCGAGGCCTCCCCCTTCATCAGCGCCTGCATCAGCGGTCCCTCGCGTCCCTTCAGCACCACGCCGTCGCGATCCCACCACTCCAGAAACTCGCCGTAGCAGTCAGAGCGAAGTTGGTCCACGGACTGGAGAATCTTCATCACCTCGTCGTTGGTCTGGCAGACCCGGCCCTGCGCGTCGGTGATGATTACTCCCACGCGAAGCGACTCGAGGATCGCCGAGAGCTTGCGTCCGGTGCGCAGGAGTTCCTCGGACTCGCGGAGCTGCCGCTCCTTGTCCTTGAGCCACGTGGCCTTTCGCCGGAACGAGGCATAAATCCCGACCTTGAGCCGCAGGATGTCCGGATCGAAAGGCTTGCTGAAGTAATCCACCGCGCCCGCCTCGTACCCCTGCTTGACGAAGGCATCGTCGGTGAAGATGGCCGTGATGAGAATCGTCGGGATCTCCCGGCCGTGCGGCAGCGCCTTGACTCGCCGCAACGTTTCCATGCCGTCCATCCCCGGCATCTGCACGTCGAGGAGGATCAGGGCAACGTCGGGGTTCGTGCGAACCCGTTCGATGGCTTCCGGCCCGGACTGCGCGCGCAGCAGCTGGTACTCGGGGCCTTCCAGCACCGCTTCCAAAGCGAGCAGGTTGGCCGGGCGGTCATCCACCAGGAGGAGCTTGGCGGGCTGCCGCAGCCCCCTCCGCATGCCCGCGATGGGCGGCGAGAAGGCATCGTCGAGGGCGACGGGGCCCGCCGGCGTGGGAGCCCGCACCGGGCCCGGATGGCGGCGGGCGATGGCCGCGACATGCACGAGCACGTCATTGAGTCCGGCCAGGGTCCCGGGCTTGGGCAGGAATGCCTCGCAGCCGACCGCCATGGCGTGTTCCTGGTCGTACAGGACACCCGACGAAGAGAACATCACCACCGGTATATGCCGGGTCGCCGGATTACGCTTGAGCGTTTCGACGAGCGCGAATCCGTCCATCACGGGCATGCTGAGATCGGTCAAAATCACGTCGGGCAGCGCCACCGCCCCTTCGAGTCGGTGCAGCGCATCCTCCCCATGCTGCGCCATGGCGATGGGCTGGAAGCAACCGAGTTCCTTCGCGGCGTATTCCGCCAGTTCGAGAATACGTTCGTCGTCGTCAACGATGAGCAGCGAAAGTTTTCCCGGGCCAGCCATGCCCGTACTGACCCGCGGCAGGGAAACAGTCGCGCACCGGCCGCCAAAATGAGCCCCGAAAGTCCGGTGGGGATTATGGAGGAGGCCCCGTGTACTTGTTCAGGCGACACCTCGGGAAAAATCCGTGATGTCGTCAGCAGCTGCCTGCGCCGCCGAAGCTTGCAACGGCTGAGGCAGGACTGGCGGAGAGGGAGGGATTCGAACCCCCGGTAGGCTTGCACCCACAGCGGTTTTCAAGACCGCCGCATTAGACCACTCTGCCACCTCTCCGTTCGGGATGAAAGAAATCAGCCAGCGGGGAGGTGAAGTCTAGCGAAAATCCGCCGCGGGGGCGGCGTCCCGGCTCAGCGTCGCGAGAGACTTTCTTCCCCGACTTCCAGCTGGACAAAGCAGGTGCGCAGTTCAGCGCGGGTAAACGGCTTGGGCAATACGCCCGCCGCACCGGCGCGACGGGCGGCGTCGGGCAGTTCCGGCCGCACCACCCCCGTCATCATCCAGGCGAGCAGCGGTCGCCCCAGGGCCGAGGCTTGCGCCTGCAGCGCGCGGCAAACGTCGATGCCGTTCATGCGCGGCATGTCGATGTCAATGATCGCGCCCTGGATGTCCTCCACGGCAAACACCGCCATCGCCGTCGCGCCGTCCTCAACCGACAGCGCATGGAACCCGAAGGAGTTGAGCATGCCCTGGACGACCTCGCGTACCATCGGGTTGTCATCGACGACGAGAATTGTTCCGCGCAAGGCCATTACCGCATGCTGGGAAGCACTTCGTCCTTCTCAAGACGGGGATGCAGCGCGAACTCCCCAAATCGTCCCCGGGAAGAATCCGGGAGGGAGTTTCAGCCGGCGGATCCCACCCCGCGCTTCGGTTGCAGATTGCACGCCCTCCCCGCCCTTCCGGCGTCAAGGCCGGCCCCACGCGGCCACTTTGCGGATTGAGACTTGCCGGCGGGGCGCTACCACCAAACACGCATGCCCGTGGCCATGGTCGAGTTACAGCAGGTGAGCAAGCGGTTCGGCGCGGGCGCTCCGGTGCTCGATCGGATCACGCTCCAGGCGGCGGCGGGCGAGTTCATCAGCGTGATCGGGCCCAGCGGTTGCGGGAAATCGACGTTGCTGCGCCTGGTGGCCGGATTGACACCTCTCTCGGGTGGCGCGTTGAGAACCGCCACGCCCGACACGTCGCTCAGCTTCGTGTTTCAGGATCCGACGCTGCTGCCGTGGCTGACGGCGGAAGACAATGTGGCGCTGCCGCTGCGGTTGGAGCGGCCAACGCGGCCCGACGCTGCCTTGATTGAAGGCAGGGTCCAGGACGCGCTCGCGCTGGTGGGACTGACGGAGAAGGCGGGGGCGTATCCGCGCGAGCTGTCCGGCGGTCAACGGATGCGCGTTTCGCTGGCCCGGGCGCTCGTCACGGAACCGCGACTGCTCCTGCTCGACGAGCCGTTTGGCGCGCTCGACGAAATCACGCGGGAGCAGCTCAACGAAGAATTGCTCGCCCTCCGCGAGCGGCAGCAGTGGACGGCGTTCTTCGTCACGCACTCGGTGTCGGAGGCGGTCTTCCTCTCCAGCCGCATCCTGGTGCTCTCGGCAAATCCCGGCCGCGTCCACCGCGAAATTGCAGTGCCCCTCGCTTATCCACGCACGGCGGAGATTCGGCTGGAGCCGGGCTTTCACGCGCTGGTGAACGAGGTATCGCGCGCGCTGCGCGACGTGATGAGTTCTGGAGGTGACGAGTGAAGGTGCGCGGCTCCACGCTCTGGCTGCCACTCGCGACCGGCCTGCTCGCGGTCGCGGCATGGCAAGCCCTCCACATTTCCCTCTCGGACGACTGGCGGTTCCTATTTCCCTCGCCTGCGCAGGTGGCGATCGCCTGGTGGGAGCACGCGGCGCTGCTCTGGAGCGCCTCCCTCAACACCACGGTGGCCGCGGCGCTCGGGTTCGGCGCCGCCACCGTCCTGAGCGGGGCCTGCGCGCTCGTCCTCGCCCTCTCGCGCCCGCTGCGCGCCGCGCTGTACCCGTATCTGATGATCCTGCAGATGATGCCGGTGGTGATCGTCGCCCCCATCCTGGTGCTGTGGCTTGGGCCGGGGTTGCGCAGCGTGGCCACGATCACCGCCTTGATCTGCTTCTTCCCCATCGTGGTGAACACGACGCAGGGCCTGGTCTCAACCGATGCGACGTTGCTGGAGCTCTTTCGGATGTGGCGCGCGACACGGGCCCAGCAGCTCTGGCGGCTCCGCGTGCCTGCGGCGCTGCCGTACTTCTTCACCGGACTGCGCATCGCCGCGGTGCTGGCACCGATCGGCGCGCTCGTCGGGGATTACACGGCGGGATCGTCGGCGGGGGATGGTGGTGGACTCGGGTTCCAGGCGATCATTTTTTCCAGTCAGGCGCGTTACGCGGCGTTGTTCGCCACGGCGGCGACCACGTGCGTACTGGGATTCATCTTCGCGGGCGTGGTGTCGTTGACTGCGTGGTACATATTGCACCCGTGGCACGATTCGTACGCGAAGAGCCAGGACTGAACATCGAACCTGAATACCGATTTTGCCACAGAGGTCACAGAGGCCCAATCTGTTACGCGATGAAGAGGTTTGTTCAAGGACCGAGCCTCCGTGTCCTCCTTGTCCGGCCGGAGGGCAGAGAGCCAGAAGGCCAGAGGGCCGGAGGGCCAGAGGACCGGAAGGCTGAAAAGCTGATGGGCTGAAACGCTGATAATCTGAAATCTGAAATCTGAAATCTGAAATTCCCGGCGCAGCCGGCCTGCAGGACTGAACCTGAATGCCGATTTTGCCACAGAGGTCACGGAGACCCAATCAGAGCCGGGCCGGAGGCGGGCGGCGTGACTGTCTTGGGCGTTACGCGATGAACAGGTTTGTCCAAGGACCAATCCTCTCAACCACAGATGAACACAGATGGACTCAGATTTGGAAAAAGACCCGCCTGGATCCGTGTCCATCTGTGTTCATCTGTGGTTCAATGGGTTTGAT
>JAEWKR010000073.1 GCA_023457715.1 Verrucomicrobiota bacterium | reverse complement strand
GGCGCTGCGACTGTCTTGGGCGTTACGCGATGAACAGGTTTGTCCAAGGACCGAGCCTCCGTGTCCTTTGTGTCGGAGCTCTGTGCTCTCTGTGGCTACTTCGGAATCCAGGTCGGATGTTCCGCTCTCTGACTTTCTGGCCCTCCGGCCCTCTGGTCCTCCGGCCCTCCGGCGCTCCGGCCCTCCGGTCCTCCGGACCTCGGCCGTCTGGCTCAGCGCGTCGGCTTCAGGCGGAGCAGCAGCACGTCATGCGGCTGGACCATCGCCTTGGTGTCGGTCGCGGTCGTGCCGGCGGGCTGGTTGGCCCACACGTTGTGCACGGAGTATTCGTGACCTTTCAGGAACCACCAACGAAACCGCTCCCACACGACTTCGATTTCGGTCGGGCTGGTGCTGGTGTTCAGCGCACAGACGGCCCACTCGCCGTTGCTGAGTTCCTTCACCCACACCTCGATGTTCTTCGACGGGTCGGCCAGCGCGCGCCAGCCGCCCTTGCCGAGCGCATCCTGGTTGATCGCAATCACGTCGCGGTTGGTCATGATCGCCTGGATCTCCGGTGTCATGTGCCGCACGTCGTTGCCCGCCATCAGGGGCGCGGCCAGAACGGCCCAGAGCGAGAAATGCCCCCGTGATTCCGCCAGCGTCAGCCCCGCGTTGCCGACCTCGAGCATGTCGGGATCGTTCCAGTGGCCCGGGCCCGCGAACTTCGCCAGGCCATCCGGGCCCTGGTTCTCGACCAGGGTGTGCTGCAGATCGAGCAGCCGCTTCCAGCCGCTTTCCCAACCCTTCCGGCCATCGTAGGAATCGTAGATGTCGCCGGTCGTCCGCCAGAGGTGGCCCACGTCGGCGCCCCATTCCCAGGGCTTGTTCTGTCCCCATTCGCAGATGCTGAGCACCACCGGGCGGCCGGCGGCGTAAAGCCCGTCGCGGATGCGCTTATACGCGTCCTGCGCGTTGGCCGTCCCGGTACTGCACCAGTCGTACTTGAGGTAATCGACGCCCCAGGAGGCGAAGAGTCGCGCGTCCTGGAACTCGTGGCCCCAGCTGCCGGGGTAATCGCCGCAGGTGCGGGTGCCCGCGCAGCTGTAGATCCCGAACTTGAAACCCTTCGAGTGGAGGTAGTCGGCCAGCTTCTTCATCCCACCGGGGAATTTGGCCGGGTCCGGCACGAGGTCGCCATTCGCATTGCGCTGTTTCAACGACCACGTGTCGTCGATCACGATGTACACATAACCGGCGTCGCGCATGCCGTTTGCGATCATCGCGTCGGCCGTCTCATAGACGACCGCTTCATTGATATTGCCCGCGAACGTGTTCCAGGAGTTCCAACCCATGGGCGGCGTCTGGGCCAGCCCGGGGAATTTCTGGCCGAGCGCGGCGCTCGTCAGGCAAAGGAAGGCGAGGAGGAGTTTGTTCATGCGGGGGAGAGATGAAGTTATGTTTACGATTTATGATTTATGATTTGCCGCGCCAGACCAGCGGAGCGCGAGCCGAAGTCACGAGTTCCGCCCTCCGAATGAAATCGTAGATCGTAAATCATAAATCATAAATGGTTCGCGCTACAGGTTCGCGCCGTTGGCCCGAACCGTGTCGCGGTACCAGTAATACGACGCCTTCGGGGTCCGCTTCTGCGTCTGGTAATCCACGTGCACCAGGCCGAAGCGGTCCTTGTAGCCTTCCTTCCACTCGAAGTTGTCGAGAATCGACCAGTAGAAGTAGCCGGCCACCGGGATGTTCTCGTCGGTCGCCCGGCGAATCTTCGCCAGATACCGGGCCATGAAATCGACGCGCTGCGGGTCCTGCACCTGTCCGTCGAGCTGGACGAAGTCGGTGTTGCAGAAGCCGTTTTCGGTGAAGACCAGCGGCAGCCGGTAACGCTCCGTGATGAACCGCGCCGCCCAGTACGGGGCGTCGGGCGCCATGCTCAGCCACGAAAGCGTTCCGCGCGGGTTCCCAATGCCCCAGCCACCCGGCACCTCAACGGCGTTGCCGTTCGCATCGGCCCGGACCTTCGAGCCCGTGTAGCAATTGTACCCGATGAAATCGAGCGGCTGCGAAATGAGCTTCAGGTCGGCGTCCGTGATTTTGGGCAGGTCCGCCGCGAAGGCGGCAAGGCCGTCGGCTGGGTAGTGGCCGAGATGCACCGGGTCGGCCCACCAGGACAGGTTCCACATCCCGCGGTCGGTGCACCCGAAATAGCCGCGGCGCGCGGCCTCGATGTTCACCGGAGTCTCCGTTTCCGGGATACGCTCGCGGCTGGTGTGGGCGAGGGAGATCTGCACTGGCTGCGTGCAGCCGGCGCGCAACGCCTGGACCGCCCGGCCGTGGGCGAGGAGCACGTGATGCGCCCCGAGCAGGCACTCGCGGAAGGACAGCTTGAGGCCGGGGGCAAAAACCCCTTCCTGGTAGCCCAGCCCGATGACGCACGGCGGCTCGTTGATCGTCATCCAGTGCTTCACCCGATTGCCGAGGCGCGCAGCGACGATCTCCGCGTAGTGGCCGAACCACTCCACGATCTCGCGGTTAAGCCAGCCGCCGCGGTTTTGCAGCGCCTGGGGGAGGTCCCAGTGAAACAGCGTGACCCAGGGCGTGATGCCGGCATCGAGCAGCCCATCAATCAGCTGTTCGTAGAACCGGAGGCCCGCCTCGTTCACCGCGCCCGTGCCGTCCGGCATGATCCGGGGCCAGGAAAGCGAAAGCCGGTAGGCCCGGACGCCCAGCTCCTTCATCAACGCGATGTCCTCGCGCCACCGGTGATAGTGATCGCAGGCGACGTCGCCGTTGTGGTTCTCGAACACGCGGCCAGGCTCATGGGAGAAGGTGTCCCAAACGGAGGGCCCCCGGCCATCGACGGTCGCAGCCCCCTCGATCTGGTATGCTGCGGCCGCCACTCCCCAGGTGAAGTCTTTGGAAAAAGGCATCGTTGAAGTAGATGGGGTGTGAAATCGCCGGACGACAACCGCGCACGCGAGTTTCCGTCAAGTGCGTTCAGTTGAACATCTGGCCGGATGCCGGCCGCGTTGCACCCTCTCAGAATTGAGAACGGTTGCCGGAGATTTGAGAGACCCGGTCGGAATACCGATTTTGCCACAGAGGTCACAGAGGCCCAATCCGAGCCGAGCCGGAGGCGGGCGTTGCGACTGTCTTGGGCGTTACGCGACGAACAGGTTTGTCCAAGGACCGAGCCTCCGTGTCCTCCTTATCCGCCGTAGGCTGGGCGAAGGTGGATGTGTCGGAGCTCTGTGCTCTCTGTGGCTACTTCGGAATCCAGGTTCAAGCATCAGCTGCGACCGCGCGTTTGGTTACGGGCTTTGGTGATTTCTTTGGCGTTTGGACGTTTGGCGTTTGGGATTTCCGCCGGCGAGCGTCAGCCGGGCACCACGCGGGTCGCAGATCCGATGGCACGGCGGCGTCTCACGTCCATTACTTCTGGGCGAGCCGGCGGCGGTACGCCCCCGGCGCTTCGCCGGTCAGCCGCTTGTAGACCACGCACATGTATTCGACGTGCTCGAACCCGGTCAGTTCGGCGATCTTCTTCAGCGGGAAGTCCGTCTCGAGCAGCAGCTGCCTGATCTTGTTCACCTGCACCCGCCGGATCTCCGCCTGCGGTGAGCGACCGAGATGCCGGCGGAATTTCTTCTCCAGCTGGCTGCGCGAGACGAACGCATGCTTCAACACATCGTCGACGGCGATTCCGCGGCACGCGTTCTCGCGGATGAAGCTCAGCGCCGAAGCGACGTTCCTGTCGGCGATCGCCAGCACGTCCGTCGAGTGGCGGGTGACCACCTCGAGCGGCTCGATCCGGCGGTCCATCACCTCGGGCTTGCCGCCGTTGATCATCTTTTCGAGCAGTTCGGCGGCCTGGTAACCGGATTGGTAGGCGTTCGGCGCCACGCTGGACAGCGGCGGGTAGCCCATCTCGCAACGGTACGTGTCGTTGTTGGCCCCCAGGACCGCGGCCTGCTCGGGCACGAGAATGTTGGCCGTCTGCGCGGCGGCGATCACCTGCAGGGCGCGCATATCGTTGCAGGCCATGATGGCCACCGGGTGGGGGAGCCGGCGCAGCCATTGGGCCAGCGCGGCCGTCTGCTTCTCATCCCAGAACGGCGTGAGATCGCCGGGGTAATCGACATCGAAGACGTCGGCGGTGTGGCCTGCGAGCCGCAGCGCCTCGAGGAAGCCGTCGCGCCGTTCGCACGACCACGCGGCATTCTTGAACCCGCAGAAGCCGAACGAGGAGTAGCCCCGTTCCATGAAGTGCTCCGCCCCCAGGTGACCGACCGCCACATTGTCCGGCCGGAGCTTGGGCACACCGGGGAAGGGCGCCGTGTCATTGAGGTCAACCAGCGGCAGCCGGAGCTTCCGGCAATGCTCCACCAGCCCGGGCGTCGTGTGGCGGCTGATCACGCCGTGCCATTTCTTGCTGCGCAACCAGCGGGCGTCATGTTCGGCCCGTCCTTCGTCGTCGAGAAACGCGGCCCACGGTCCATGCGCGCGGACATAGTGGGCGACCCCCTTTAGCATCGCCGTGCACTCCTCAAAGCGCGTCTGAAAAACGAGGAGCACCTGCGGTTTCATGTCGGGTCGCGCCCGCCGGGGGCGCAATCAAGCCGTGCTGCCGCCGGCGGCCGCTTCCGCCTTGCGCCGCGCCGCGAGTTCCGCGCCGATCTGCGCCACCTTCGTCTCATTGAGCGGGTAGAAAATCAGGAAGATGCCGATCGCGAGCAGTCCGAAGAGCGCCGGATAAATGCTCATCAGCTTCACGAGACCATTCAGCGCGCTTGGCGACTGGGCCTGGTTGGCGACGAAGCCGACGGCGTTGAGCATGACGAGCGAAAGTCCGCCACCCCAGCCCCAGCCGAATTTCTGCGAAAAGATCGAGGCGGAGAAGACCAGACCCGTAGCCCGGCGTCCGGTCTTCCACTCGGCGTAATCCGCCGTGTCGGCGTACATGGCCCACAGCAGGGCGCTGAGCGGCCCGCCCGTGATCGAACCGATCGCGTTGATGCTGAAGATGAGCCACAGCTGGTCGGGCTTCAGAATGTAGAACGAGGCCGTGGCGGTGATGGCGATGACGAAGAGCGCCACGAAAGCGGGCTTGTTGCCGATGCGCCGGGCGAGCAGCGGCACCAGCAGCGCCCCGATCAGGGAGAGCACCTGGTTGCTGGTGTTGAAGATCGAGACCAGACTCTCCCAGCTCCAGGTCTGTGTCCCGGCCATCCCTTCCGGCAGGAAGGAGGGCAGGGTGATCGTCTGCGAGCCGACAAAGTACTTGAAATAATGGGTCGTGGCGTTGCCGCGGAGCGCGACGAAGAAGATGAACGTGATGGTGGTGGCGAGCAGCACCAGCCAGGGACGATTCGTCACCAGGTCGCCCAGATCCTTCATCACGGAGGTCTTTTGCTCCTTCGGGGGCTGCACGCGCTCCCGCGTGTTGAAGAAGACGATCAGAAACGAGAGGGTGGCCACGACGCCGATGACGAGGAACGACATCTGCCAGCCTTGCTTGGCGGTCTCGGCGCCGAGCCAGCCCCCAACCTTGGCCATCGGGAGCAGGGTGGCGGAGATGACGATACCGCCGGCAAACGCGCCGACGAACTTGATCGAGGAAAGCGCGGTGCGTTCCGTCGGATTGGGGGTGATCACCCCGAGCATCGCGGTGTACGGGATATTGATCAGCGTGTAGATCAGCATCAGCGCGTTGAACGTCACGTAGGCCCAGATGATCTTCCCGCGCTCGTCCAGATCCGGCACGGTGAACGTCAGCACGCCGACGATGGCCATGGGAATGCACACCCACAGGAGATAGGGCCGAAACTTTCCCCACCGGGATTTCGTCCGGTCGCCGAGCATCCCGACCACCGGATCGAAGAAGGCGTCCAGCGTGCGGCTCAGGCCCAGCATCGCGCCGGCCGCCAGCGCCGTGATGCCGAACACGTCCGTGTAGAAATACGCGAGGTAGACCGAGATGGTCTGCCAGTACAGGCACGATGCGAAATCACCGAAGCCGTACGCGATCTTCTCGCGCATCGGCAGCTTGAGGGTGTCTGAAGTCATAGGGGCGTGGCTGAAGCCGGCGCCGGCGGACTGAAGGTTTTGGGGCGCCCGCTGGCGTGGGCGAGAAAATGGTCAGTCCCCCGGGCCGAGATCAATTGAAATCCTTTGCCGAACCCGTTCACCCGAAACGTTAGCGTAAAAGGAGCAGCGCACCATTTCGGCCACTTCTGGAACTGAGAGCTGTTGCGGCCAGGAAAGCTGGCCGCACAGCCGTCAGATCAAGGGCCGCAAAGCCGCAGCAGGCTTAGAGCGGCCGCGCCGCAACCAGATCAATCCATTCAACAGAAGGTAACGAAGGAAACGAAGGATTGCGGGATCACTCGGCGCTGTCGTCCGGTTTTTGTGAAATCTGATTTGGAGGAACTGCTCCCATTCACTCAGCGGCCTTCGTTACCTTCTGTTCAATGATTGGGACGACGCTCACCGAAACGGAGAATCGTGGTCAAAAAACACGAAATGCAGGGATAGCACTACAAAAAACTTACCAAGCCATCAATCCCTTTACAGGAGGCCGCAGAGAGAACGGAGTCCGAACCCTCGTCTGTTTGCTCCGTTACACCTTGTAGAATGGATCGTGTCCCGGCGGGACTCCCCACTTTCTTGCGCCTTCTGGGCCTTTTTGCGGCCAAAGGGTTCGGGGCTGACAGCTTATCGCCTACCGCTTACCGCCTGCCGCTTCGTCACACCGTCCCGCGACGTGCCTCGAGCTGCTGCCGGATTTCGATCATCCGCGCATGCGTGAGCGGGAAGCGAACCAGCGCGATGATGGCGATGATCAACCCCACGATCGGAATCGCGGCAAAAAGGAAGCGGATCATGAACAGGGTGTGATCGGTCTGCTGGGTGGCTGCATTGTCAAAGCCGATCCAGTCGAGAATGTAGAAGGAGACGCCGGCGCCGATCGCCATGCCCACCTTGCCGATCCACGAGATGCAGGCCTCGAAGGAGCCTTCGCGGCGTTTGCCCGACTCGAGTTCGTCGAAGTCGATCACGTCGGCGCGGATCGAGCTGTCGAGCATCCAGAAGCCGGCGCCGGTGAAGGCGATCAGGCCGGTGGCGAAAAGCTGCAGCCAGACCACCGAGGGGGTGTACAGCCACCACGTTGCGATGAAGATCAGGATGTTCGACGTCAGCACGAGCACCATCCCATTTCGTTTCCCCAGCCGCCGCGCGAAGAACGCGAAGGTCGGAATGCCGAGGAAGCCAAACACCATCCCCGCCACGCCCATCCAGAAATTCCAGGTGTTGGCGACCGCCTTGTCGCCCTGGCACACGTAGTACATGGTGTTCACAAACCCGAGCGTGCCGACCATGCTGAGGCCCAGATTATAGGCCAGCTGCATGGCGATCTGGATCCGGAACGGCCGGCATTGGATCGTCTGCCAGAGGGTCTCGCGGATGGACACCTTCTGCCGGGTGTTGGCCACGACCTTGTCGTAGTAGCGTTCACGCACGACCGCGACACACGTAAGACCGGCCACGATCATGACCAGGCCGCAAAGGATGAGATACACCTGCGCCCCCAGCAAGGTGTTCGGGGAGGTGCCGGCCGGCGCCGGCTGCCACGCGTCACTGCTCGTCAGAAGCTGCCCCAGCCGCGACCAGACGTTGGACCAGTCCGCGCCGACCCAGACGGCCATCGAGAAGAACTTGCCGAAGAAGAACAGGCCCAGTTCCGGCACCTTCTTCACCGCGTTCGAAAACGAAAACACGCTGGTGCGCTCATGATAGTCCGGCGTCATCTCGTTGCCCAGGCTGCGCCACGGCATGTTGAAGCAGCTGACCATCGGCAGGTAGAGCGCCGAGCTGATCACCATGAAGGCAAAATAGCTCTCCGGCTTCCAGTCCAGCCCCACGCAGACGAGCAGGGGCAGCCCCAGGCCCGCCAGCAGGCAGCCGACCGCCATGAACGGACGCCGGCGGCCGAACCGGGTGCGCGTGTTGTCCGACAGCCAGCCAAAGACCGGATCGGAAATCGCGTCGAACACGCGATTGAGAATGATGGCGGTGCCGATCCACGTGCCGGAGACGTGGAACACGAGCCCGAAGATCTGAAACGCGATGGTCGGGTACAGCCAGTGCCCGAACATGTCCATGAACTGGCCCAGGCCGTAGGCGAGTTTCTGGCGCACGGGCACGCGATCTTCAGGGCGGGTGGCGGTGGTGGCCGCGGGGGCTGGAGAGGACATCGGGGTGCGTCGCACGACGCTGATTTAGCGATAAACAATCCCGGCCGTGGCTGTCAACGGCAGTCATCGGAGACGTTGCGGGCAGCGGCGCGAGCGATCAATCCCGGGAATTCGCCTTTATGAACCCGATCAACTCGTCGGCCTGGCAGAAACACAGCGCGGACACCGTGTCCGCCGCTCCATAATAGATCGCGATCCGCCCGGTGGCCGCGTCGCACAGGGAGCCGACCGGGAAGCAGACACCCGGCACCAGCCCCGCCAACTCGTACGGCGCCTCCGGGGTGAGGACGCACTGGTTCAGACGCTTGATCACCTTCCACGGCTGCTCCAGATCGAGCAGGGCGGCCCCCATCGAGTAGGAGAACCCGTTGCACGTGGACGCCACGCCGTGGTAAAAGAGCAGCCAGCCTTCACTGGTTTCGATGGGCGACGGGCCGGCGCCGATCTTGACCCCTTCCCACCACGGACCGCCGCCTCGGCTCATCACCCAGCGATGCCGGCCCCAGTGCACGAGGTCGGGGCTCTCGCTGACGAAGATGTCGCCGAACGGGGTGTGCCCCGTGTCGCTCGGCCGGCTCAACATCAGGTATTTGCCGTTGAACGTTCGCGGAAAGAGCACGCCGTTGCGGTTGTAGGGGAGGAACGCGTTCTCCAGCTGCTCAAACTGGACGAAGTCCTTGGTGCGGGCGATGCCGATGGTCGGCCCGTGATAACCGTTGCACCAGGTGATGTAGTACGTGCCATCGATGGGCGTGACGCGCGGGTCATAGGCGTACTCGTGCCGCTTCACTTCCTCGTCTTCGCAAATGAAGTCGATGGGTTTGGGATTGAAGGTCCAGCTGATGCCATCGGGACTGTGGCCGACATGCAGGTGGGGCAGCCGGTCCATCCCTTCCGTGCGGAACACCCCGGCGAACTTGCCCTGGTAGGGCACGACCGCGCTGTTGTAGATGCCGGTCACGCGCGGAAGCGGGCGCCGGCCGATCACCGGGTTGCGATCAAAGCGCCAGACGAGGTCCTCGTTACCGGCCGGGCGGGGCTGCCACGGCAGATTGGGAATCGGGTCGCCGATGATTTTGACCTTGGTCGGGGAAGTCGCGGAGGCGTTCATTGGAATCAAAGGGGCATTGCGCTTCACCACGCGGGTGGCGCTCAGCCCCAGCCTAGCGGGGCGGAGGGCAAATGGGAATGAGACCTGTTGCACGCGAGTTGAGTTGCAGCAGCAGGGGGGGAGTCGCTACGACACCGGACGTCCCGCCTTTCGCACCCGCCTTTACTCCCTCCTCCGCCGTGTCACGTCCCTTGCTGTTTTTGCTGTTCGGAATGGCCGCCGCCATCGTCTCGGCCGCCGAACCCGCCCAACCCCGCCTCGCGATTCTGCTCAGCGTCGATCAGTTGCGGCCTGATTACCTGGAGCGGTTTCGCCCGTTCTTCGTTGCGGATGGCTTTAACCGGCTCCTCTCCCGGGGCGCGGTGTATGCCGAGGCCCGGCACCGGCACGCCTTCACCAATACCGCCAGCGGCCACGCGACGCTTGCCACCGGCGTGCACGCCAACGTGCACGGCATCATCGGCAACGAATGGCGTGACGCCGCGACGCTGGCGGAGGGCACGTCGGTGACCGATCCCGACGTGCAATTGCTCGGCGAAGGGGCGGCGTCGGGCGTCCGTCTCCCCGGCGGGGCATTGGGCACCCGGGGGGGCATTTCGCCCCGCCGGCTACTGGCCACCACCATCGGCGACCAGCTCAAGCTGCGGTTCGGGTCTGCCAGCAAGGTGATCGGGGTCGGGATGAAAGACCGCTCCTCGGTCCTCATGGCGGGCCGGTTGGGAGATGGCGCGTACTGGTTGAAGCGCGGACGTTTTGTGACGTCGACGCACTACATGGAGCAGATCCCCGCCTGGGCCGAAGCCTTCAATGTCGGAAGTCAGGTGGAGAACGATTTCGGCCGGACGTGGGACCGCGTCCTCGAACCGCATTTCTACGAAGCGGTGCAGGGACCCGACGACATGCCGGGCGAGGAAAACCCGGACGGCATGGGGACCACGTTTCCCAAGCGCCTTACCGGGGGCCAGCCCGCGCTGACCGATCGGTTTCACGAGGTGTTCCGCGGATCACCCTTCTCGAGCGACCTGGTGCTCGAATTCGCCAAAGCCGCGGTGCGGGGGGAGAAACTGGGACACCACGACGGGCCGGATCTGCTGGCGGTCGCCATTTCCCAGATCGACCAGTGCGGACACTCCTACGGCCCCGACAGTCACGAAGTGATGGATAGCGTGATCCGGCTCGACCGGGCTCTCGCCGGTTTCTTCCAGTTCCTGGATCAGGAGGTCGGCGCCGGGCGTTATCTCGTCGTGCTTTCGGCGGATCACGGCGTCGCTCCGTTGCCGGAACGCATCACGGCGCTGCGGGGCGGCGTCGCCGCGCGGCGTCTGGATTCGGCTGGCGCGCGGGCCGCCATCGAGCGCGCCCTGACCGCCGCGTTCGGGGCGCCCGAGGGCCAGGACTACTGGGTCATGCGCGACGGCGCGACGTTTCGGCTCCGGCGTGAGACGCTTCAGGCAAGGAACGCCGATCCCGTGGCCGCGCGCCGGGTGGTCAAGGATGCCCTGCTCGCCTTTCCGGATATTGCGGCGGCGTTCACCCGCGAGGACCTGCTCGGCGTGCCGGCGGACGGGGAGGCCCTGATCAACCGCGTGCGGCGCAGCTTCCATGACGAACGCAGCGGCGACGTCTACTTCGTGCCGCGTCCCTACATTGTGGACCGGCGGGCCAACGGCACCAACCACAACACCCCCTACGATTACGACCGGCATGTTCCCTTGATCTGGTACGGACCGGGCGTGACGCCGGGGGTGCGGAGCAATGCGGTCGGAACGGACCAACTGGCGCCGACGCTTTGCGCCTTGCTCGGCGTCACCCGACCGCCCGAGTGCACAGCCGAGCGCCTGTTCTAGGCGGCTGCGCCGCGTTTCAGATTTCAAATCTTGGATTTCAGATGAGCAGTCGGGGGCGGACATTCAAAACCGAAGGTTGAAATCCTGACCGGGGGGCGGATGGTGCCGGATGACTGACGCTCAGGAATCCCGGCCGGCGGCGGGTGCTCCCCGCTCCTACGAGGCCACGGAGCAGTTCGTGCATATCGCGTTCGCGCTCGCGCTGGTCTGCATGGGCGCGATCGCGATCGTCGGACATTGGAGCGTGGTCCAGTTGCGCGAGCAGACCGATTGGGTGGAGCGAACCCAGGAGGTGTTGAACCGGCTCGACGCCCTTCATGGCGATCTGCTCAGCGCGCAGAATCGCGTTCGGGGCTACACCTTGCTCGGCGATCCGGCCTTTCTCGATGGTTTCGCTGAAAACGCCCGCGGACTCGCGGAGGAGGTGCAGCGCGTTGCTGAACTGACGCGTGACAATGCGGAACAGCAGGAGAGGGTGCGGGTGGTTGGGCAGTTGGTCGAAGCCTACCTGGGCTTCTCCCGGCGCGTGATCGAAGTCCGTCGCGATCGGGGTTTCGACGCGGCCCGCGCGCTGCTGCTCACCCGCGAAGGGGAGAAGTTCCATGATGACATCGGCGGGCAGATCCGTGGATTGCGGGCACGGGAGGCCGCTCTGCTTGGGGAGCACCGCGCCCGCGCGCAACGCGGGGCGACGTTGACCGACGCCGCCATCATCGGTGGGAGCATCCTGGGCGTGATCCTGGTGGGAACGGCGTCCGCGGTCGTCCGTCGCGATCTGACGGGACGCCGGCGGGCCGAAGCGAGGTTGCGCGAGAGTCAACAGAACCTCGAGACAACGCTCGCCTCCATCGGCGACGCGGTGATCGCGACGGATGCGGACGGTCGCGTGACGCGCCTCAACGCCCCGGCCAGCGCGCTGTGCGGGTACCCCGCAGCGGAAGCGGCTGGTCAGCCGCTCAGCCGCGTCCTTTGCATCGTCGACGAGCGATCGAAGTCCGCCCTTCCGCTGCCTTCGCTGCAGGATGTCGCGGAGGGCACGGCGCGACTGCCCGGAGCCGCCGCAATCCTGGCGCAGAACGGCGCGCTCCGTTCCGTCGACGAGCACGTGACCCCGATCCGGCAGCCGGATGGCAGGATCTCGGGCTGCGTCTGGGTCCTGCGTGATGTCACCGAGGAGCGCGCCGCCAACGCGCGCCGGCTCCTGGCGGAGCAGGAACTCGAGCGCTTCTTCACGCTCTCGATTGACTTCCTCGCCATCTCCTCCGGCGACGGCTACTTCAAGCGGGTCAGCCCCGGCGTTACCGAAGTCCTCGGCTGGACGCCCGAGGAGTTCATTGCCCGGCCGTTCCTGGAGTTCGTGCATCCTGACGATGTGGACATCACGAAGGCCGAGGTGGCGCGCCAACTCGAGCGCGGCGAGAAGGTGATGCGTTTTCGCAACCGTTACCGCCACAAGGACGGGACGTGGCGCACGATTTCCTGGCGATCGACGCCGGCGCCGGGCGGGCTGATGTACGGCGTCGGCCGCGACGTCACCGAACTCGTGCCGCCGCCCGTGTGAGGCCGCGTGGCTCCGGGGGGATCACTTTTGCGACGAGTGCGCTTCCAACCGCAGCACGGCTTGCTCGGCGGTGATCTTGCCCGGCTTCAGGATCCCGATTTCCTCGAGCTGCCGGATCTGCTCAGCGTAGCGTTTTGAATCGAGCCGTCCGATCGTCGCCGGGCCCGCTCCTGGATCGCGGCCGGTCACGAGCTTGCCTTCGATGATCTTTCGGCGCGAGTAGGTCATGAACTCGTCCGTATTGTTCGGGTTCGCTGCCTTCAGCGCGGCATGCGCCGGTGCCGGATCTCCTTCCAGATAATCCTTCCAGCCGCGCACGTAGGCCCGGACGAAGCGTTTCAATTCCTCGGGATGCTGGCGGGCGTAGCGCCGGCTGGTGATCAGGACCGCGTAGGCCCGGAAGCCGGCCTCCCAGGTCGAAAGAAACCGCGGGGGCTTGCCCCCGGCTTTTTCAATGTGGAACGGCTCGGCGATGTAATAGCCCTGCTGCAAGGCGTCGCGGTGGCCGAGAAAGGCGGCGACGGAGAAAGTCTGCGGCACGATATTGAAGGAGATGTCGTAGGTGCGTTGCAGATACTTGAGAAACGCCCACTCCGGCCGGGCGATGATCGTCTTGCCCTGCAGGTCCCTGAAATCGCGCACGGGGCTGTCGGCGTGCACGAGAATTCCGCTGGGGTCGTCCTGAAACACGGCAGCGAACTGCACGACGGGAACCCCTTCCGCCTGTTGCAGCAGCGTGTTGGTGCTGTCCGCCTGGCCGAGGTCGGCCTTCCCCGTCGCGACACTGGGTAGGACAAAAGCATTCGGGCCGCCCGGGCGGAGTTCCACCTCCAGACCTTCGTCCTTAAAGAAGCCTTTCGCCTGCGCCTGATAGAATCCGCCGTGCTCGGGCTCCGGCACCCAGTCGAGTTGCACGGAAATCTTGAACGGCTCGGCCGCGTGGACCGATACGTACACCGCGAGACAAGCGAGGAGGAGGGTGGGGAGGCGCATGGGAGGGGGAGGAACATCGAACATCGAACGCCCAACGTCGAACATGGAACCTGGATTCCGAAGTAGCCACAGAGAGCCCAGAGCAGCTACGCCGCAACCAAATCAAACCCATTGAACCACAGATGAACACAGATGGACACGGATCCAGGCGGGTCTTTTTCCAAATCTGAGTCCATCTGTGTTCATCTGTGGTTGAGAGGATTGGTCCTTGGACAAACCTGTTCATCCCGTGACGCCCAAGACATTCACGCCGCCCGCCGCCGGCCCGGCTCTGATTGGGTCTCCGTGACCTCTGTGGCAAAATCGGTATTCAGGTCGAACGGCCGGAAGAGCCAGGCTTGGGTAGGTTGTCCCGCCTTCAGGCGGAAGGATTGAACTCCATTGTCGATCGGTCCGGATTCGATGTTCGACGTGGATTTCGAAGTAGCCACAGAGAGCCCAGAGCGGCTGCGCCGCAACCAAATCAATCCATTCAACAGAAGGTAACGAAGGAAACGAAGGATTGCGGGATCACTCGGCGCTGTAGTTCGGTTTTTGTGAAATCTGATTTGGAGGAACTGCTCCAATTCACACAGCGGCCTTCGTTTCCTTCGTTACCTTCTGTTCAATGATTGGGACGACGCTCACCGAAACGGAGAATCGTGCTCAAAAA
>JAEWKR010000072.1 GCA_023457715.1 Verrucomicrobiota bacterium | reverse complement strand
GGGGCGCGCCGCCGGGGGCCCTTTTGTCCCTCCGGTGCCCGGGGGGGGGCTCGCCCGCATATCGGCCTTCAGCGACAACCCGCCGCCAGCGTGCCTGGCGCCCACCGGCGCTCAAAACCATTTGCCAACGTACGTCGCGCTGGGCAGCATCGGGAGCGCATCATGAACTCGCGGCTCCGTCCGATTGTCGCGGTTAGCCGTTTCGCGCCGGCCCTGGGTCAGTTCGTGCGCGACGAACACAGGTGGACCAATCCCAATGCCGCCTTCGAGGAGGCCTACGGCTTTCCTGTCCGTGACGTCGGGATATTCGTCCGCGGCGTCGTCGATACCGAATCTCGGCCAGACTACGATGTCGATTATGCCACCGTGACGGTGCCGCCGGTGTCGCCCGGGGAATCACGTTCCGCGACGCGTGCCGACGTGGATCGTTTCCACGCGCTCTTCGGTCAGGAGTAGCGGACGCAAGCCTGCCTCCTTCTGCCTTGCGCCGGGGTGGGCGCCCCGCGAGGTAGTGGTCGTGAAACGTCAGCTCAAGGGACTCGTCCAACGCGGAGTGGGGCAGGGCACCGACCGCCGCAGCAATCCGATCGAGAAGATCATGCTGACGGCCGCTGGCCTGTCGCGGCAGCCGACCGAGGTGCAGGTCGATGCGCTGGCCAGCGCGGTGAACGACGCGCTCCAACCGCTGCTCGGTGTCGCCATGTCGGGCAACGTGAAGGCCATCCGGCACCTCACCGAGATCACGTCCCACCTCTGCGCCGAGGCGTTGCTGCTGGCGTGCATGCACCAGGAAGCGGCGAACACCGTCGCCCGCGAGCGCACGACCTGGCCCTTGAATGTGCCGGCGGATGCGGCCGCGCGCCGCCGGGCGCTGCGGCTGGTCACGGGTCCGAGGAAGCTGCCGCTCGGCCTCAAGGCGGCGCCGGCGAGGGACGATCGTCGCGCCTACAATCTCGCCGGTCCCGCCAATGCCGCGGTGCTCATGGCCCTGAAGGCGATCGAGATCGAACGCTCCTTCCGCGTGCCTTCCGAACTCTTTCCCACCCTCCAGCCGGATTGGTCGGTCGCAGCGGCGCAATTGCCGGAGCTCAGCGCGGCCTCGGCTGAGGCGTGGACGGACGTCATCTGGCTGTATGTGTGCCAGCGTCACGACGGAGCACCGGAGTGCTCGCCGCTCCGGAAGCTGGTGGAGCCGGATCCGGCGGGTCAGCCGCTCTCCGATGCCGCGGCCCGGCGCGCCCTGCGCGAGACGTTTCGCGCCTGCTTCCTCCGCCTGTGGCACGGTCGGAAGAAGCCCCGCCGCCGGGCCGGCTGATGGTGGTCGGCCGGCGGGGGACGCCAGGCCGGCGCGCGCCGTCCGGTGGTCCGAAGCCCCACGAGCCCACCGTCGCTGACCGGTTTTCCGCATGGGGGCGACGCCCGGGTGCTTGCCGGGGCCGGCACCAGGCCCGCGCCGCCGCCGGTCGCAATTGTTTCCCGGCGAGCATTTTCGCGGGGAGGCGCCCGGCGCGCCAGGGCCGGGCGCGGGCGGGTGCGTCGCGCCTGACGCATTTGTAACCTGGATACAGGGGCACCATTGGCGCTGCGACGGTACTTTGCCGCACACGACGCGGCGTTTCCGCGTCCCAACCGGCGGTGCCGTCCGGCCACGTCCGCGGGCCGCCCTCACAACCAAAGGAATCACATGAAGCAACGTAACATCATCTACATTACGGGCGCCTCCCTCGCCGCCCTCGCGCTCTCCTTCAGCCCGGCGCGCGCCAACGATCGAGCCCCGTCCCCCGGCAGCCAGCAGGCGTCTTCGGCAAACTCCGCCGGGACGTCAGAGTCGAAGCCCGCGGCGGACGCGTGGTCGGCGCAATCGGCGGATGCAGCGAGCGCCGGCAGCACGGCCGCGGTGCCATCGGCGGATGCGGGATCGCCGTCGTCTGCCTCGGCCTCGACGAACGCCGAAGCGCCCTCGGCCGCCACGGTGCGGGTGGCGTCTGCGGATGACGCCAAACACACGGCGGACAAGCTCTCGGGCCAGAAGCTGCGCGGCCAGGACGGGAAGGAAGTCGGAACCATCAAGGACTTCCTCGTCGATTCCCGCAGCGGCCAGATCCGCTACGCGGTGGTTTCCAGCGGCGGATTCTTCGGCTTGGGGGACCGGCTGCGGCTCGTCCCGTACGAGATGCTTCAGACCGGGGGTGACGGCGAAGGCTTCACCACCGCCGTCACCAAGCAGCAGCTGGAAAGCGCGCCGACGGTCGACAATCAGGATCTGGCCGAGGCCCGCGTGACGCTCGACGCCCAGCAGCAGCAGCAAGCCCAGCAGGCGCTGAGCGGGAATGGCGGCGAGGCGGGCACCAGCATGACCAGCGCTTCGTCCACCGGGTTCGCCTCCACGGAGACCCAGGGCAGTCAGGGGAACGAGTTCCTGCGCGCCTCGAAGATCAAGGACAGCGAGGTGCAGGCCAACGGCAGCAGGATCGGCAGCATCGAGAACATCGTGATCGAGCAGGGCGGCGGTGAAGCCATGGCGCTCGTCGATCCCGAGGCCAGCATTGGCGCGGATGATCAGAAGTTTCTCGTTCCGCTCAGCCAGATCCAGCTCGGCCAGGGTGACAAACAGGTGACCACGAGCCTCACGCAGAACGACTTCGAAGCGGCTGCGCAGGCGGTCGCCAGCCAGAGCGTGGGCAGCGGAACGAGCGCCGCGGGCAGCCTGGCTGCCGACAGCAGCACGTCGACCACGACCCGCGAGTCCACGGAAGGGGCCAACGCGGACACGAACGAGTCCGTAGCCTCCACCTCCGATCAGCCGTCCGAGACCGGTCTGGCCCCGCAGGGCACGGCCAGCAGCACCGACGGGGCCGTGGCGAGCACCGACGTGTCGTCCGCGAATGCGACGGTCCCGTCGCCCACGGGCAGCCAGAGCGGCTTCGCCGCCACCGAGGCCCAGACCGAGGTGGACACCGACACCGCGGCCGCCACGCCGAACAGCGCGGTGGCGGACGCTTCCAATTCGGATCGTTCCGTCTGGTCCGGCAAGGACAGTGAAGCGACCAGCAAGGATCAGGAGCAGGACGTGGCCACGGCTGACACCGGTGCCGAGCGCACGCAGCCGGCGATCGCAGGGGTTTACGGTGACATGAACAGCCTGCACAACGACGAGAATGACCCGGAGGCGAAGCCCGCGCCGAATGGCCGACCCGCCGAGTCGACCCAGGCTGGCGAGCCCGTGCAGGGTGGGGCGGAGGCCTCGACCCCGGCCGGCTACGCCTCGACCAGCGAGGTCTCCTCGCCGCCCGAAGGTCGCGTCAACAACGACGATACCCAGCTCACGCCGACGGGTGCGACCAGCGCCGACCAGTCACCCGACGCGAAGCCCGAGCTCATCTCCGCGGCCCAGCAGATCCGCCAGGCGCTCGACCGCAATGAGGAGCTGTCCGGGGAAAACGTGCAGGTGAAGCCCGAGGGCGAGAAGATTGTCCTCCGCGGCAGCGTGACGAGCGACTCCTTGAAGGAGCAGGTCGAAAACCTGGCCAAGGACAGCGCGAGCCAGGTCGAGGTCGACAATCAGCTCGAGGTGAAGCAGCGATAAAGCGGCGCAGCCTCCACGGCAGAGGGAACCTCTGCCGATGAACCTCACAGCGCCGGCTCGCCCTCCGCGACCGGCGCTTTTTTGTGACCACTTGGCTTGGGTAGGTAGTCGCGGAAGAATTGGAGAGGGACGCAGCCCCACCAAAGCCTTCCCGCCTACCGCCGAAATCCTGCCCGCCTCGCTTCCGTGACGCAGGTCTCGAGCGGGCGGATACCGGCCGAGCAGGAAACGTCGGATAGCGACGCGGCCGCGACGGCGACTCCGGCTTCGAGACAACGATCCATGGTCCAATGCTCGTGCAATCCGAGGAGCACGCCGGCGGCCAGAGCATCGCCGGCGCCGGCCGTGCCGCGGATCGAATCCGGTGGCACGTTCACGCTCGGTTGCCAGTAGCGTTCTCCGCTCCGGCCGCAGGCGGCGACACCCTCCGGACAGTGGACGATCGCCCAGTGACGAACGCCGAGCTCCAGCAATCGGCCTGCCGCCTTCAGCATCGCTTCCGGGTCGAGCGCCGCGCCGCGTCCGACCGTCAGCCCCGTCAGCTTCTCGGCCTCGTAATCGTTGGCGAAGAACACGTCGACCTCCCCCAGCAGGGGCAGCACCACGTGTCCGAACCGGTCGCTCGCCTCGCTCACGCCATCGAGCGCGGTCTTCAACCCCGCGGCGCGGGCGCGTTGGAGCACGCTTCGCCACGCTGGCTGGCCGTCGGGTCCGTTCGCGTCGAGCCGGTCGAGCAGCAGAACGTAGCCCACCATCAGCCAGCGGGCGCCGGTGCGCGAGAAATCGAAATCGTCGGGTCCGAGCAGCGCGTTGGCACCCCGCTGATGGAAGAAGGTGCGCCGTCCATCCGCGCGCACGGTCATCACGTCGGTGTAGCTGGTGGCCGCGCCGGAGGTCGTGCGCAACTGACGGGTGTCGATGTTGTGGCGGGCGCAGTCTTCGAGAATGTAACGACCGTCGGCGTCGGCCCCGACCAGACCCACGCCCTCGAGCGGGAATGGGGCGCCCAGTTTCGCCAGGTTGATCAGGACATTGTAAGCGCAGCCGCCGTTTCCGGATGCCTGGCCGACGATATTCGCGAGGGCGTCCTGCGGCGGCCAGGCATCGATCGTCTTGAGGTGGTCGACAATCCAGTTTCCGCCGGCGATCAGGCCCCGGCGCGCAGACCCGGCTTCGCTCATGCCGGCTCCCCCACGAGTCGGATCGCCGGCGGTTCATCCTCCTCGATCCGCGGAAACCGGCCCACCGCGGGATCGAGGAAGAAATTGTCGTGCTGGTCGTCGTTGGCGGTCGACACCTCGCCGATGATGCACTCGTCAGCACCGGGCCGGAATTCGTGCCATACGCCGGGCACCAGAGTCACTCGTGATCCCGCGCGCAGCGTCAGGGTCTCGCCGGCCACGGCCTGTCGTGGTTCACCGTCCATGAAGATACGGAACGTCGCCGTTCCCGTGGGTTCCGGATCGGGGCGCCGGGGCCACACCCGCACCAGCAGTTCACCGGCCCGGCAGATGATGTCCTCTTTTTTGCGGGCATGGGCGTGACACGGGGTCGTTTGACCGCGTCGCGCATACATCAGCTTCTCACAATACTCGGGCTCCAGCGCGAGGTTCACCAACGTGAGTCCGTTTCGGGAGAAATCACCCAGCCCGAAATCCGTGATGTCCCACTTGGGTTTCGGCGGCAGCGCCCACCCATGCCGAGTGAAACACGCGCAAGCGTCACGGTAGGCTTGGTTGATCTCGGAACGTTTCATGAGTTGGGGCCGGTCAGGAATTAACCACGAATGGACACGAATGGATTGCTTCCGACTTCGTGTTCATTCGTGTCCATTCGTGGTTACGTTTGGCTCGTGGATTGCTCAGAGTTCCACCACGCGGCGCTCGCGCTGGCTCGTCAGGGCGGCCGTCCACAGTTCGTGCTGGGCCACGGCTTCGTCCGGCGTCGCGCAGCCGAAGCGACCGTCCAGCAGTCCGGCCCGTTCGCTGAGGAAGGCGGCCCACATCTGCTGCAGCAAGTCGGGGAAGCCAGGTTCGAAGATGCCCCCGGTGATGGTCTTGAACGGCATTGCAAAGCCGAGATCCGTGGCGCACCACGCCTGTTCTTTTCCCCGGGTGTACGTCCAGAGCGTCTTCGGCTGCTTGGTCGAGTACCGCGCGCCCCCGTCCGTGCCGAGAATTTCCAGTTCCCACGTGTTCGTGTCCGTGGGGCTCAACCGCTTCATTTCGAGCGTGAGCGGCACGTCCCGCTGACCTGGCAGATCCACGGTTGCGAATACGCTGGCGTTATCCCAAGTGTCGCAGGGGACCTGGCGACCCTGGCCGTCCGGCCGCGTGGTAATGATGTTCTGGAGTTGCGCGTACACCTGGCGCGGGCGCCAGCCGAGGCGCAGCGGCACATGCGCGACGTGCAGGCCGAGATCGTTCATCACGCCAGCCTCGCCGCAGTACTCCGCCTGGCGCTTCCAGTTGATCGGCTTCTCCGGATCGAGATCGCTCGAGTGCAGGAACCGGTTGTTGATCGCGAGCAGCTTGCCGAAGTGACCCTGCCGATACGCCGCGATCACCCGCTGCACGCCCGGCAGGAAGGGAAACTCCGAGGACACCCGAACAAACCGGCCCGCCTCGCGTGCCGCGTGGCGAATCCGTCGCGCCGCCGCCAGATCGATGCCGAAGGGCTTCTCGGCCAGGAGATCCTTCCCGGCGCGCAGGACGTCGAGGTAGAGGGACTCGTGCAGGTGGTGGGGCACCGCAACATAGACGACATCGATGTCGGCGCGATCCAGCAGCGCGCGGTGGTCGGTGTCGAAATAGCGCACCCCCGGCACCCGGCGGAACCAGTCGAGCGCGCTGGGGTTCACGTCGCACACGGCGACGAGCTCCGGCCGCACGGGGCAGTCGAGCAGCGCGAACCACCGTCCGAACGCGCTGGCGACTTCGCGACCCATGAGCCCTGCGCCCACCACGCCCACGCCGACGATTTGATGTACGGCGGCTTCTCTCGGAGAGGGTGAACTCGTCGAACCCGCGAACCGCGCCGTCTGTGGCTTTGTTGCCATGCGCAGGTTCACGCCAGCAGCGCCAGGGCCTGCGCGGGCGTGGCGTTCTCATGCACGACGGCCATGAGCGCACGCGTCATTTTCGCCGGTTGCGGGTGCTGGATGATATTGCGGCCATAAACGATCCCCGACGCGCCCTGCTGGATCAGGGCCGCGGTGCGGGTCAGAATCTCATGTTCGGTCGCGCGACCGCCGCCGCGGACGAGAACGGGAAGCCCGCCGGCAGTCTCGATCACCTGGTGGTAGGCGCCGACGTCGTCGGTCGGATCGGCTTTGATGATGTCCGCGCCCAATTCCACGGCCTGACGAACCAGGGGGATGATTTTTTGCGGATTCCCGTCCACCATGTAACCGCCGCCCTTCGCGTTCGCTTGAAACACGAGCGGTTCGATCATGAGTGGCATGCCGAACGCGTCGCACTGCGGCTTGAGCCGGAGGATGTTCTGGATGCACTGGTCGTTCACTTCGGGCTCGTCCGGGATGCGGAACAGATTGACCACCACGCACGCCGCATCGACGCGCAGCGCCTGCACCACCGGGTCCTCGATCATCCGGGAGAAAAGGGTCCGCGGCAGCTGGGTGCCATAGACGTTGGCGACGTCCGTCCGCAGGACCAGCGCCGGCTTCGGGCGCACCGGCAGCCCCTGCAGGTGCGGCGCCTGGCCGACCGTCAGCTGGATCGCATCGGGCGCCGCGGCCACCAGGGTCCTGACCGCGGCCGGCAGATTCTCGATTCCAGCGAGGAACGAGGGTTCGTTGAAGAAGCCATGGTCGATGGCGACATCGAAGCAGCGCTTCGTGCCGGGGTTGAAAAGCCGGTGCAACCGCGCGGTTTTCATCGCCGTATCCAGGTCGAACTTGCGCCCGCGGTCAATCGTGCGCGGCGCGCTTCGCGCGCGGTTTCGGGTTTTGAGTTTTCGGTTTCGGCTTGGCTGGCGCGTAATGGCGGGGCCGCGCTTGCGCGTTCCGCATGCGCCCTCCGTTAGCTGCCTTGTTGGTAGCGCGAGAGCTTCAGCCTGCTACCTGGGGCCGCGAACGCCCTCAGGAATCTGAAATCTGAGATTTGAAATCTGAAATCCCGCGGCACGCGGGCTAGCTTCGCACCACCAGCGTTTGCAGGTGCGCGTACGTGGCGCCGAGGTCCGCTTCCTCCTGGCGCGCGAACTGGCGTTCAACGGTCTCACCCGTGCGGCCGTCGACGGCGGTGACCTGCACGCGGCCGGTGCCATCGTAGCCCATCGTGATTGTGACGGGATGGCCGGCCGCGGCCTGCGGCAGCGGACCGAACGTGAACTGCCCCAGCGTCTCCGGGGGCGTAAAGGGATCCTTGCGCTGGAGCACCTCCAGCGAAAGCGAGGGCTGGTTGGCGTTCTGGGTGTGAAACGTCTCCTTCGCGGTCGCCGGAATCGGCACGTTCTTCTCGATCATCGCGTGGAACACCGCCTTGCGCTCGTTCGGATCAAACACCCGCAGTCCCAGTTCGTTGCTCGTCACCTGCTGCCGGAGCGGCGGGGCGGCGGTCTTTTTCTGCCCATGGAACTGCTCGGCCAGCAGCGCCGCGCCGTACGCGATGGACGCGTGCGGCTGCTCGCGGCGCACTTTCGCGGGGGGCAGCCCGCTCGCTTCGCGCACGGTGCGCTCCACGACCGGGACCAGGCTCG
This sequence comes from Verrucomicrobiota bacterium, assembly GCA_023457715.1. GTDB lineage: Bacteria > Verrucomicrobiota > Verrucomicrobiia > Opitutales > Opitutaceae > ER46. The sequence continues at coordinate 4,499 of JAEWKR010000072.1, read as the reverse complement.
AACCGCCGGTCAGGATCAGCTCGTCGATGTCGTGCCAGCCCAGTTGCTGGCTCTTCAGGGCGCGCTCGCAGACTTCCTTGCACGCCTCCAGCCAGGGTTCCGCAGCCGCCTCGAACTGCGCCCGGGTGAACGTCACGCGCACGCTCTGGCCGAGCAGCGCGATGGGCCGGCTGATCGTCGTCGTCGCCGGATTGGAGAGCTGGAGCTTGCTCTGCGTCGCGAAAATCCTGAGACGCTGTGCCGCCTCCGGGTCGTTGCGCGGATCCACGCCATGCTGCGCGCGAAACTGCTCGGCGACGATCGCCATGATCAACTCGTCGAAATTCTTGCCGCCGATGTTGTCCGCACCCTCGGTGGCGATCGCATACAGTCCGTCGGGCGTGGCGCTAAGGATGGTGGCATCGAGCGTGCCGCCCCCGATGTCGAAGACGAAGATCAGGCGTTCCTGCTCCCGCGTGTTCAGCCCGAAGAAGGTCGCCGCCGCCAGCGGTTCCTCGACCAGCCCGAGCACGGGGATGTCCGCGAGGCGGCCGGCGTTGACCGTCGCCTGGCGCTGCACGTCGTTGAAATTCGCGGGTACCGTGATCACGGCGCCGGTGATCGGTTCGCCCAGCGCGAGCTCGGCGTCGTCCTTCAGCTTGCGCAACACCAGCGCGGAGACGGCCTCCGCCGTGTAGCCGCGGCCGGTGTGGTCGGTATACACGATCTTGTCCGCCTGCCCCATGCTCAGCTTGGCGAAGCGGCACACCGGCAGCGACGGGTCCTCGAGCAGGAGGTCCTCCGCCACGTCGCCCACCAGGCAGCCGCGCTCGCCGATGTGCACGACGGAGGGGGTCTGGAAACGCTGCGGGTCCCGCCGGCTCGGACACAGCGTCGGGGTGCCGCCGCTGTTCACATAACTGATCAGCGAGAAGGTGGTGCCCAGATCGATGCCAACGATCATGACTATTGCCGGTCGAGCTTGCTGAGCCGTCCGTCGCCCCCGCAGGTCGTGCAGTTTTCGAACCAGCGATTGACGCCGTTGTCGCAGCCGTGCGAGCAGGGCTGGCGGCCGCGGCCGTTGCAGCTTTCACACCGGATCGTCCGCTCGTTCCACTGCCACGTCTGGTAGTTCATATCCTTCACCACGCGCGTGCCGCGCCCGTCGCAGTTGTAGCAGGCTTCCCGACCCGTGCCGCCGCAGGTCCCGCACCGGTTCTGCCGGGCGTGCTGGCCGCCACCGTTGCAGGACGAGCACGTGATGTTCTGAACGGAGAGCTCCGCGAAGCTGTAGGTGAGCGACTTGGTGGTCACCTCCTGTGCGGTGGTGAAGGTGGTCTGGTAGGGGGTCTGGCCGGCGAGCTCGAGCCGCAGCGTATGGTTGCCGGGCGCGAGATCCGCGGCCTCCGCGGTTCCCTGGCCGAGCAGCTTGCCGTCGATGTAAATCTTCGCGGCGGCTTCGGCCACTTTCACGCGGACGTTCTGCGCCCGGTGGTCGAAAGCCACAGGCCCCAGCTTGTTCGCCTCGAGGGTGACCTTCACGCTGAGGTCGCGATACTTCGCGCGCATCGTCCGCACGGTCACGGCCCCCGGCGGCACGCCCGTGACTTTGCCCGGGGTCTTTCCGGTCGCCTTCCACCCCAGGGCATTGGTGGCCTCGAAGTCCAGGCCCGCCGGCGTGGAGGTGACCTGCAGCGACGTCTCCGGGAATTCGGCCCGGTAGGTTTGGGTGTCCTCGGTGATCCGGCCCGCGGCGACGACGTCTTCCCATCCGGTGCGGCGGAAGCGCGCCGTCGGCGCCACCGTCAGTTCGCCCACCTTCAATCCGGCTTCCATCGACTCCTGCTCGCGCGGATCGTGGACGTGCGAAAGCGGCAGCCCGGTCAGCCGGGCGGGGGTTGTCCCACGATGGACATGTCCGTAGGTGTCGGTGAATTCGAACGCGATGCCGGCCGGGGTGGACTCGAGGTCCACGCTTCCGGTCGCCTCGATCAGCGCGCTCGCACCGCTGAGCAGGGCCGCCTCCGCGGCCGCCGTTTCCTCGGTCATCTGCCCGACGGACGCCACGGCTTCGTCGAGCGCTTTCGCGTTGAGGAATTCCTCCGACCGGGCCCGCGCGAGCTTCGCGGGGTGGCGCGCCAGAAAGCCTGCAAGCCATTCCGAATACAGCGCCTGGCGATGAGCCAGCGCCGATAGCTCCGCTTTCTTGGTGGCCGGAGCGTCGCGCAGCCCGCGCAGCTCCGATTTGAGTTCCGAGGCGCGGCGTTCCGCGTCGCGCGCCTTGTTCTCGATCGCCTCCCAGTTGACCCGCTGCTCGGCCAGCGCGGTGCGCAACTGCGTGCCGAGCCTGTTCAGCCGGTCGGTCTCCGCCGCGGCCTTGATCGCCGCCTCCCTGGCCGCCGCCTCCGCGGCGATCCGCTGCTCGGTCTCGACGCGCAACCGCTCGGCCTTGTCGGCCCTGACTTTCATCACGTACCACCCGCCGGCGGCGAGCACGAGGACGGCGATCACCGCCACGAGGGCGAATTCGCGGCTGTGCGAGGGCTTTTTTGCCGCGACCGGCCGGGCAGGGGGGACGGGCGCCGCCGCGGTGGGCACGGATGCGGTGGCCGCGATGGCGGCGCTGGCCGGCGCGGGGGTGGCGCCAACCGCTCCGCCCCGGTTGAGCATCGGGAGCAGCGAGGCGTCCGCCGCGAGCGTCAGCGTTTCGAAGGCGACGGTCACTTCCGCCAGGCTGGCGCGGTACTTCGCCTGCAGGCCGGGGGTCGGCGCCTTGGCGATCTTTTCCTCCAGTCGCCGGCGCAATTCCTGGAACCGGGTTTCGAGTTGTTCGGGCGTGGCATCGACCCCGAGGTCGAGCAGTTTGGCGGCTTCAGCGGCGGTCATGATCTAGATTCAATGGGTCGCGCGTTCGGCGGCGGCGGTCGCCTTCGCGGCGGCCTCCTCGGCTTCACGGGCGGCTTCCTTCGCGTCAGCGGCGGCGCCCTTGGCCTCGCCCGCGGCTTCGATCGCGTCGATCCTGGCGCTTCGCGCCCCCTCGGCTTCGTTTTGCGCCGTGTTGGCGGCGGCGGTGGCGTTCCGCGCCGCTTCGGCGCTGGCGCTTTCGTGCTGCTGGCATTCCCCGAGCAGTTCCACCATGCGCTCATGCACGTCCTTGCTGATCGCCAGCAGATCGCGCATCTCCCGCACCAGATCCTCGGCCTCGCGACGCAGCTCGCGAACTTCGCGCAGTTCGCCCTCGATGTCGCCGCGAAGGCGTTCGGAGGTGCGGGCCTCATCCGCGGCGCGGCTGCGGTCCCGGCTGGCTTCCTCGGCAGAATCACCGGCGGCGCTGGCCCGCGCCATGGATTCCTCGGCTGCATCGGCGGCCCGTCCGTGACTGGCCGACGCCATCGCGGCTGATTGGGCCGCGGCGCCCGCGGTCGTCGCCGCGATCTGCGCCTGCGCGCTGGCCTGGTTCGCCTCGGACTGGGCCCGGGTCGACGCCTGGTTCGCCTCACCGGCCTCCTGGGCGGCGCGGTTGCTGGCTGCCTCGGCCTCGTTTGCCTCCTTGTCCGCCGTCGTGCTCGCCGCTTCGGCCTGTTCGGCCTCGGCCATCGCCTTCGTGCGCGCTTCCTCGATTTCCGACAGGGTGGCGGTGGCCTTCTCCGCGGTGGCTTCAATCTCGCCGAGTTCCGCTTTTGCCTGTTCGGCCTGTCGCAAGGCTTCCTCCGCCGCCTGCTGGGCGCGGTCCGCGGCTTCCGCGGACGCCTGCGCCGAAGCTTCCGATTGTTCGGTGAAGGTGTGCGCTTCCGCCGCGCGCGCCGCCGCATCCTTGGCCGAGCCGGCGGCGGACGTGGCGTCGCCCTGCGCCTGCTCGCGGGCGCGCGTGGCCTCCTCGGCTTCGTCACGGGCGCGGTCAGACGCCTCCCCGGCGTCATCGGCATGGCGTTCCGCGCGGCGTTCCGCCTCCTGCGCCTGGCTGGCGGCGCTGTCCGCTCGCCCCTGCGCCTGGCCCGCGGACTCTGCGGCCTGTTCCGCGCGACGCTCCGCCGCCTCGGCGGCCTCGGCGGAATGCGCCGCGGTGGCGCCCGCCTGGGCGGCTTCCACGGCTTCGCGCTGCGCCAGATTGGATGCCTGCTCGGCCTCGGCCGCTTCGCGCTGGGCGGTGTTGGCGGCTTGTTCGGCCTCCGTCGCCTCGGTCACGGCCCGGTCGCTTGCCTGCTGCGCCTCGGTCGCTTCGCGCACGGCGGCGGCGCTGGCTTCCTCTGCTTCGGTCCGTTCCCGCTGCGCGCCGGCACTGGCCTGCTCGGCGACCGTCGCGGCGTCCTCGCTCCGCTGCCGGGCGTCTGCGGCCTCGGTGGCCGAGGCCCCGGCGCGGTCTGCGGCGGCATCGGCGAGCGTCGCGCTGCCCTGGGCCTGATCGCTGAAAGTGGTGGCTTCCTGGGCCTCTGCGGCCGCGCGCTGCGCGGCGGCCGCCGCCTGATCGGCCTGTACGTCGGCCCGGCCCGCGCTCCGTTGCGCCTCCTCCGCGCCGGTCT
>JAEWKR010000071.1 GCA_023457715.1 Verrucomicrobiota bacterium | reverse complement strand
GCCTCTGGCGATGCCCAGAGGGCAAGAACACTCAAATACCTAACCGCTAAAGCAAAGTCCCTTGGTTTAGCGCTCGTCCCTGACCCACTCACCAGCCCTGTTTCTTGAGAGTTTTGGGTTTTGGGTTGTTGAGCCTGATCTCTGGGTTTCTGGTCTCTGGTCTCTAGGTTTCTGGTTTCTCGTTTCTAGTTTCTGGTTTCTTGTTCCGTTGGTTTGGGAGGTTGAGCTGCGAGGGCTCCCCAAACCCAAAACCCAAAACCTACCGCGGGCCCGCGTTCGGGTTTCCGCTTGCGGACCCCGCGGGCGTGGGCTGTCGTCGGGACGTTCCCAATCCATGTATTCCCTCCTCATGCGGCGCGTTGTCGCCGCCTTGTTGGTGATGTCTGCCGCGATCGTTTCTGCTCAGGACGACCGCTTCGCCGTGCTCATGAAGCACCGCGTCAATGTCCAAACCGGCGCCACGACCACCACTGCGGATCCGGAAACGCCCTACGGGTTTTCCGCCGAACTCGACGGCACGGCGACCTCGCCCACGCCGCCGAATTCGATCACGCTGCCCAATGGCGGCGCGACCAAGCCGCTCGTGTACACGGCGGACGATGAGCAGTGGCTCATCGAGCAGGGTTTCACTTCGGAGGCCGCGCTGACTACGGCGTACCCTAACGGCACCTACGGGCTTACCGTGGGGGGCCAGACCACGACGGTCGCGCTTACCGGCGATGCGTACCCCGACGCACCCGTGGCCACGCTTTCCCAGGGCACCTTCGCCAACGGCATCCTCAACTTCGACCGGTCCCAGCCGCTGACCATCACGATCTCCTATGGCGCGGGCTTTGTGGCCGGTTTCTCGCGGCTCGCCATCGAGGTGGACGGCTTCAACTACGAGAACGACGTCTCCACCGACGACAGCAACTTCACCCAAAGCCAGCTTTCGCTGGTGCTGCCCGCCAACTCCATCCCTTCGGGCGCGGAGCTCTCCATCCAGCTCGAGGCAAATCGTATCCTGACCTTGGATGCCACGAAGATCCCGGGCACGACCGTGGTCGCGGCCTACACCACGCACACCAGGTTGACGGCGCAGGCGTCGGGTACGCCCGGCGTGCCGCAGTTCCTCACCCAGCCCATTTCCCAGACCATCGTTCCTGGAGGCACCGTCGTCTTCACGGCCTTCGCCAGCAACGCCACGGCCTTCTCCTGGCGGCGCAACGGCAGCCCGATCCCGAACGCCTTCGGTCCCACGCTGGTCCTTTCCGGGATGCTCGCCGTGCCCGCCACCTACACCGCGGTCGCGACCAATGCCAACGGCAGCATCGTCAGTCAGCCGGCGACCCTGACGGTCTACGCGGGTGACGACGTCGGCCGTTTGTCCAATCTGTCGATTCGCGCGGGAGCCGGCACCGGCGCCGCGACCTTGATCGTGGGCCTGTCCGTCGGCGGCAGCGGCACCTCCGGCACCAAGCCGCTCCTCGTGCGCGGCCTTGGCCCCACGCTGGCTGCGTTCCTGCCCAACTTCCTCACCGACCCGGTCATCACGATGTACCAGGGCGAGACGGCGGTGGCGAACAACGACAATTGGGGCGGCGACGCCACGATCGAGGCGCGGTCCACGCAGGTCTTCGCGTATGGCATGGTGTCACCCACGAGCCTGGATGCCGCCCTGGCGCCGACTCCCGCTCCCGGCGTCTACTCGGTGCACGTCACCGGCAAGGCGGGCGCGACCGGCATCACCCTGGCCGAAATTTATGATGCGTCCGCAACCATGACGGCGACCACGCCGCGCCTGATCAATGTCTCGGCCCGCACGCAGGTCGGCACCGGTGACAACGTCCTCATCGCCGGCTTCTACATCGGCGGCAGCACGGCGCGCACGGTCCTGATCCGGGGCCTCGGGCCCACGCTCGCGACGCTGGGCGTGCCTGGCGCGCTGGCGGATCCGCAGCTCAAGCTTTACCGCGGCGAAACGATGATCCGCCAGAACGACAACTGGAACGGCGACCCGATGCTGGTGAATATCGGCAACTCGGTGTACGCCTACGAAGTCGCCGATCGCCAGAGCAAGGATGCGATGATCCTGATGACGCTCGCTCCTGGCGGCTACACGGTTCACGTCGGCGGCGTGAACGACACCACCGGCGTCGCGCTGGTGGAGGTGTACGAAGTACCGTAAGAGTTTCTAGTTTCTGGTTTCTAGTTTCTGGTTTCTGGTTTCTGGTTTCGAGTTTCTGGTTTCGCGGTTTAGATCCCGCGAAGCCAGAAACACGGCTGGGTTCGGCCAGCTGTGGACCGCGGGCGGCCCGCCCGCACCGGAGTTCGGTCGCCGATGGACCGCGGGCGGCCCGCCCGCACCGGAGGTCGGCAGCCCGTGGACCGCGGGCGGCCCGCCCGCATCCGAGTTCGATAGCCGGTGGACCGCCGGCGCGGCGCCCGTGGTTTTCTGCTCACTCGGCGCCGAGCGCGTACGTGAAATCATCGAGATCGGAGCGGTGCCCCGGCCGCGTCGCGGGTTCGGTGTCGACCTGGCAGCGCACCGTGGTGGTGAAGTACCGGTAGTCCCGCCGGGCCGCCTCGCGGAGCAGCGGGTCGACCCACGCGTAGCCGGCGCCGAACGCGCGCGTGAAGGCCGTCGGCGGGTCGGCGGTCACCGCCGGATCGAGGAGGAAATTCAGGAAGCTGCGCGCATGCACGCCGCGGTGCGAATACAGGCACACCTGCATGAAGAGGGTGGCCAGCTCTTCGTACCGGCGGCGTCGGGTTTCGTCGCGCAGCTCCGGACTGTCCTCGCGCAGTTGGAAGAGCGCCGCGAGTTCGCCGGCGCGTTCCGCCGGGCTCAGCGTGCGCGGCTTCAGTCCGGCGGGCGGATGTCCGATCACCAGCAGGTTGTCCGTCACCTTCGCTGCGGCGATCAGGTGCGACAGCGCGCGTTGATACCAGAACGGCAGTTTGCTCCCGTTGTGGGCAAAACCGCTGCGGACCAGTTCGCGACGGATCTCGGCGAGCGGTGCCTGCGGCGAAAGCGGGCTCACCAGATGAAGACCGACGGCTCCGCGCCTGGCGCTGCCGCCGGGTCGGGCGGCACCCGCGCGGAAGAGGGATTTGGGCGTGCCCGAATCCACCACGATCCGGATCGGCGTGCGTTTCGGGATGTCCGCTTCGGGGTGCGCGTAGCGCAGGTACTCGGCCACCACCACGGCATCCCGGACAATCGCGGCGGCCACCAGAGGGCCGTGATCCGTCATCACCTCACACTGCCCCGCGCGCGCATACGACCACCGGCCGAGCTCCAGGTCGAGCGCTGGTTCCTCCACCCGGAAGGGCGCCAGTTTGACCACGTCCGCGTCCTCCGCCGCCAGCGGTGAGACCAGCAGCAGGATGACGGCAGCCGCGGGGAGTCTCATGGCGCCAGGGGCGACGAGGTGCCCGCCGACGCGGCGGCTTTGGCATAGCGCCCGACCAGGGTGGCGATGACGCGGTCGATGGCGGGGTCGCGGTTGCCGACGTTGCAGACGGCGAACACCGCGAAATCGATCTCGGGCGCCAGCCACACCGCACTGGTCCACCGCCCATTGTCGCCCAGGTGAAAGAGCACCCGCCCGCGATCGCCGGGGCGCTTTCCGCGGGCCCAGGCGCGCTCTGCGACGAACCACCCGCCGCTCGTGCCTGGCGCCAGGGATTCCTGCAGCACGTCGAACGCGGTCGGCGTCAGCAAACGGGGGCTGCGCTGGGGGTTGGCGGGATGACCCCGCAGGTGCAGTGCGATGAACTCGGCCCAGTCCTCCAGGTCGAGATGCACGTAGCCGGCGGGGCTGGCCAGCGCCGGATAGTCGGCCCCGCGTGACCCCGGGTCGAACCCCAGGGTGCCCACCAACGGCAACTGTGCCAGGCGCGGCGCTCCATGGCCCCATGGCTGGTCCAGCGTGCCCGGAGTTCCGGGAGGACCGAAGCCGGCGCTCGCCATTCCCAGCGGAGCAAACACGTGACGGTGAACGAGCGCTTCCCAGATCTCGCCGGTCGCGCGTTCCGCCACCGCCCCGGCCACGATGTAGTCCGCATTGCAGTAGTGCACGCGGGTTCCCGGCGGCGTCGACGGAGCGCGTCGCATCACCGCCGCGACCAGCTGCGCGCGCCGCTGTGCCGCCGTGCCGCGCTGCAGGTAGGTCGTGGCGAGGAACGAGCCCCAGGGATCGCGCAGCCCCGCGGTGTGCGTCAGCAGATGCCGCAAGGTGATCTTCTCCCAACCCGGCGCGGCGGAGACCTCCGGAAAATAATCCCGCACCGGCCGGTCCCAGCCCAAGATGCCCAGGTCCACGAGCCGCGCGACGGTCGTGGCGCTGATGGGCTTCGCTGCGGAGGCGATCGCGAAGCGGTCGCCGCGGGTGACCGGCACGCCGATCCCCGCCCGTCGGACGCCCGCGACCCCTGACGCCACCCGCTGCTCCCCGCGGAGCACGCCCGCCGCCAGCGCGGGCACCCCCGTTCGCGCCAGTTCCTCCGCCAGCAACGCCGACAGATCCTCCTCCGTGGCCGCAGGCACGACTCGCCGACCACCCGCAAATGCGGGCGCGCCGGCAGTCGGGATGGCGGCGAAATCGGCCTGGGGCGCCGTCGTGCATCCCGCGACCAGCAGGGCCAGCCCCGCGACGGGGAGCAAGCGGCGCCTGCGGGTGGGGGAAGGCATGCCGTACGAGAACGGACGCCACCCGGGGCTGCGAGGGCAAAACTCCACCGGCCTGAAGCCAGACCCGACTGGCGGGAAAGAGGACAGTGGTTACGTTCACGGTGCGGCGCGTCAACGAACGCGCCGCAGTCAATCGCTGTCCCGGTTTTTTTCGCCATGACCAAATCCGCCATCCATCCCGGTGTCCGCATCGGCCACGTTCACCTGAAGGTCGCAGACCTCGAACGCGCCCTGGGCTTCTATTGCGGGGTCCTCGGGTTCGAACTCATGCAGCGGTTCGGGCGCCAGGCCGCGTTCATCTCCGCCGGAGGGTATCACCACCATATCGGACTCAACACCTGGGAAAGCCTCGGGGGCACGCCGCCCGCCCGGGGCACGACGGGGCTTTATCACCTGGCCGTGCTTTATCCCTCGCGCGCCGAATTGGGCGACGCGCTGCGGCGTCTCATTGCCGCCGGCGTCCCGCTCGACGGCGCGTCCGATCACGGCGTGAGCGAGGCCCTGTACCTGCGTGATCCGGACGGGAACGGCGTGGAATTGTACTGGGACCGGGAGCCCGCGCAGTGGCCCCGCTCGGCCGCGGGCGAACTCGCGATGGTCACCGAGCCCCTGGACCTGGAGCGCCTGCTGGCCGATGCCCGACCTCAAACGAGCGGCCAGCCGTAAGCGGACAGGCTACGCGGGATTGTGGGCGGGAGCGGCTGCAGAACGACCGCCTTCCTTCATCGACCCCAGATCGATCACGAAGCGGTACTTCACGTCGCTGCGCAGCATCCGTTCGTAAGCCTCGTTGATCTGGTCCATGCGGATCATCTCGATGTCGCAGACGATCCCGTGCTCGCCGCAGAAATCGAGCATCTCCTGGGTCTCCGGAATGCCGCCGATCATCGAGCCGGCGAGACTCTTCCGCCCCACGATCAGGCTGAAGACGGCCACCGGCAGCGGACGCTCCGGAGCGCCCACGATCGCGAGGTGGCCGTCGGGCGCAAGCATGCCCAGGTAGGTGTTGATGTCGTGCTCCGCCGAGACGCAATCGAGGATGAAGTTGAACGTGCCGGTGTGTGCCTTCATCTCTTCGGCATTCTTGGAGACGATGACTTCGTGTGCGCCGAGACGCAGCGCATCCTGCGTCTTGGAAGGCGACGTGGTGAAGACCACCACCTGCGCGCCGAACGCGCGGGCGAACTTCACGCCCATGTGACCGAGTCCGCCCAGCCCGACGATGCCGACCTTCTGGCCGGGCCCGACCTTCCAGTGCCGTAGTGGCGAGTAGGTGGTGATCCCGGCGCAGAGCAGCGGCGCGACCGCGGCCTGGGGCAGGTTGGGCGGGATGCGAAGCGCGAAGTGTTCGTTGACGACGATGTTCTCGGAATAGCCGCCATGGGTAGGCCCGCCGATATATGGTTCGGTCGAGCCGTAGGTCTGCACGTGGGTGGGGGAGAACTGCTCGTTGCCGGCCCGGCAGTGCGGGCAGTCCAAGTCTGCGTCGACCATGCAGCCGACGCCGGCGAGGTCGCCCACCTTGAACTTGGTGACCTTTGCGCCGACCTTCAGCACGCGGCCGACGATCTCGTGGCCGGGAACGGCGGGATAACGCGTAAAATGCCACTCATTGCGCACGTAGTGGATGTCGGAGTGGCAGACCCCGCAGTACAGGATCTCGATCTGGACATCGCGCTCGGTCGGCTCTCGCCGGGAAATGGTCGCGGGTGCGAGAGGGGAGGTCGCGCTGGTCGCGGAGTAGGCCTTGACGGAATAGGCGACAGGTTTGGACATGGCGAAAACCCTGTGCCGGCCGGCCCGTTCTCGCAACCGCCAGCGTGGAGTCGCGGTCGTTCGTTCACGCCACGCTCTCACCGGGGCTCTCGCCGGTCAGCTTTGCTTCGCGATATTCGCCTGCACCGTCTTCGGCAATTTCGCCACGACGAGAGCGTAGCTTTCCCGAATGCGCCGCTCGAGTTCCGCCGGAGGAAGGGCTGACGCTTCGCTGAGCCGGACCCAATGGCGCTTGGCGAAGTAGGGTGCCTGCGTGATGCCATCGAGTTCCGTCAATCCGTCGAAATCGTCCGGTGGACATTTGAACACCACGCCATCCAACGTCCCGCCTTCGAGGCTCAGCAGGAGGAACATCTTGTCGCACACCTTGTAGACCTCGCCGCCCCATTGCTCGACCATGGTGACCTGGGGCAGCGACCGGGCGAGTTTGCGCAGCGAGACAAGACGCATGGCCGCACGGTGAGGAGACTGCACCCTCCCTGCAACACCAGCCGCAGACCGGAACCCAAAACTCAAAACCCAAAGCTGTAGGCGGTAGGCTGTAGGCTTTAGGCTTTAGCCGGAACTATGCAGACGGATTAACCACGAATGGACACGAATGAACACGAATAGGAGAGGAAACTCGAATGCAGCCCGTCCGTAGTCCCGCTCACTGTTTTGTGCCTCCGCGGAAGTG
>JAEWKR010000070.1 GCA_023457715.1 Verrucomicrobiota bacterium | reverse complement strand
AATGGACACGAATCGACACGAATGAAGACCTGGGAAAATCATCACTTCCGCGCAGGCACAAAACAGTGAGCGGGACTACGGACGGGCTGCATTCGAGTTTCCTCTCCTATTCGTGTTCATTCGTGTCCATTCGTGGTTAATCCGTCTGCATAGTTCCGGTTTAGCCCGGCGTGCCGGCCCGCTGGCGGGTTTTACAAACCCCTGACGGAATTTGCGGAAACTCTTCTGGCGTAGGACAGTCTGCGTCCAAACCTTCGATCCCATGAAACTGTCCCTCCGCCTTCGTCTCGTCGCTTGTGTCCTGGGCCTCCTGTCTCTCGGGCTGACCTCCGGCTGCGTTGTGGTCGCCGCCGGCGCCGCCGGAGCGGGGGCCGTGGCCTGGGTCCGCGGGGAATTGGACGCGACGCTTGGCAATAGCTTCGACGACGTCAGCCGCGCGACCTCCCGGGCGCTCGAGCAATTGCAGCTCGCCAAGATCAGCGAAACCAAGTCCGCCCTCGATGCGCAATTCATTGCCCGGACCGGTCAGGACAAACGCATTCAGATCCGGCTTGATCGCACGACCGACACTCTGACCCGGGTCCGCGTTCGCGTCGGGACCTTTGGCGACGAAACGTTGTCTCGCGCCATCCTGGACAAGATCCGCGCGAATCTCTGAAAGGGAACGGGAAGGTGAGAGTGAAAGTGAGGACGCCACTCTCACTTTCACTTTCACCTTCACCTTCACCTTCACTTTCCCTTTCCCTTTCCCCCTTCCCTCGGCTGCGGCCATATCGGTGATTGCAAACGGGGCGGTTTCGGCGAGGCTGGCCCGTTTCGTATCCATGCTGAAGAAGATCATTGCGAAGCTGCGCCAGAAGATTGCGCCCTCGGGCGCGGCGAAGCCGAGTTCGGGCCACCCGAAGTCATCGACCCCCGCCAAGCCCGCCGGGCATAAGCCCCACGGCACCGCAGCCCGCGGACACGCCCCTCGCGCCGCCGATGCGGCCCCGCGCAAGGAACGCAGCCATGGCCGCGACGACTCCCGGGCCGAGGGGACGCGCGCCGAGGGCCGACCGCGCGGACACGGGGGACACGGCGCGAAGTCACACGGGACGCACGGGGGACACGGCAGCCACAGCCATGGCACGGGATCTCGTTCCCGCTCCGAAGGCGAGCGGCGGGGCGGAGGACGCGGCGAACGCCGCGGCGGCCCGCGGCACGAGACGCGCCGCGACACGTTTGAGCATCCCAGTCGCGAGTCCATCAAGCCGGCCGTGCCGGTCGATGTGCCGAAGATGGAAACGGCCTTTTCGGAGCTCGGCCTGAACGATGCGCTGGCCTACGCGGTGCAGGAAATGGGTTACACCGAGCCGACCCCGATTCAGAAGCAGGCCATCCCGGTGGTGCTGCGGGGCGGGGATGTCATCGGTTCGGCGCAGACCGGGACGGGCAAGACCGCCGCCTTCGCGCTCCCGATCATCCAGCGTCTGGGTTCGCATGGAGCGCTCCGCTGTCTCATCCTCGAGCCGACGCGCGAGCTGGCGTTGCAGGTGGAGGAAGCGTTTCACAAGTACGCCAAGTTTACCGACCTTCGCGTGACGATCGTCTATGGCGGCGTGGGGTACGGCAAGCAGGTCGAGGATCTCCGACGCGGGATGGACATCCTCGCGGCCACGCCGGGCCGGTTGCTCGACCACATGGAGCAGGGCAACTGCTCCCTTGAGAACGTCGACATCCTCGTGCTCGACGAAGTCGACCGGATGCTGGACATGGGTTTCCTGCCCGACGTGAAGCGCATCGTGCAGAAGTGCCCGAAGAGCCGGCAGACGCTGTTCTTCACCGCCACGCTGCCGCCGGAGATCGAGCAGCTCGCGAGCTGGGCCCTGCGGGATCCCGTCAAGGTCGAGATCGGCCGGGTCCGTTCGCCGGCGGAGACGGTCTCGCATGCCTTTTATCCCGTGGTGGCTTCACAGAAGTTCGACCTGCTCGAACTCCTCCTCGAGCGCACCGAATTCAAGAGCGTGCTGATCTTCTGCCGCACGCGGATGGGAGCCGACCGGATCGCCCACCGTCTTGTGGCGAAGGGCCACACCGTCGGAGTGATGCATTCCGATCGCAGCCAGCGCGAACGCGTCGAGGCGCTGGATGGCTTCAAGAGCGGACGCTTTGAAGTGCTGGTCGCGACCGATATCGCCGCGCGCGGGCTCGACATCGCCGGCGTCTCTCACGTCATCAACTACGACGTGCCGGAGAATGCCGAGGACTACGTGCACCGCATCGGGCGCACGGGTCGCGCCCAGAACACGGGCGACGCCTTCACGCTGGTCACCGAGGACGATGTGCGCGACGCGCGCTCGATCGAGCGTTACATGGGCGTGGCGGTCGAGCGGAAGAAGCTGGAAGGCTTCCCGTACGTTTATTCGGCCCTGTTTGACGACAAAGCCCTGGCCGAAAGCGTCGCGCCGAAGTCCACCAGCCGCCTGCACCGCGGCGTCCGGCGCTGAAGCGGCGTTTCTAGTTTCTGGTTTCTAGTCGGGAAACTAGAAACCAGAGACTAGAAACTAGAGACTAGAAACTTCTGTCACTCCAACCCGTTGATCGCGCGGAACGCGAGGGCGGCGACCAGGGCGCCGAGGAAGTCGGAGATCAGGTAGACGCCGAACTGGCGCGCCGATTCCAGGCCCATGGTCCAGACGCCGAGTCCGACGGCGGGGTTGAAGGCGCCGCCTGAAATGCCGCCGACGGTGATGGCGCCCACGAGGACGGTGAAGCCGATGGCCAGCCCGTAGAAGGAGTTCCCCATCGTTCCCTTGGCGGTGGCGACGTTCAGCACCACCCAGCAGAGGGCGAACGTGAACAGGAATTCCACGATGAAGGAGGCCATCGTCGGATGAAGCGCCGCATTTCCCGACACCCGGCCTTCGAGGACCGCGTTGACGATCAACGCGGCGGCCAGGGCGGCCGCGAATTGAGCGATCCAGTAAGGCACGACATCGCGCCGTTCGCAGCGTCCGCGAAGAAACGCCGCCAGGGTCACGGCCGGGTTGAAGTGGCCGCCGGAGATGTGCCCGCCGGCGAAAATCATGACCATCAGAATGGACCCGATGGCGAGGGGGGCGAGCGGAGCGCTGGTGCGGACGGCAATGCCGACCGTGAACACGAGGAAGAACGTGCCGATGAATTCGACGATATACTTTTTCATGGGGTGGGGAGGTACGTAACACCATCCGCCTGAAGACACAAATGGCTTTGGCGTCATCGGGACCACCCCCTCCGCGCTCCCCTGGGCAGGCGACAATTTCGACGCGGTGCTGTGCCGCCCCGGCGCCGGAAAGAGGTTGAAAGTTATTGGCCGGACGCGACGTTGGACGGTCCGCATGAAACTCGACATTCCCGCCGGTGAGTTCGCCGGCTACATTTTCGACCTCGACGGCACGCTGGTGGACACCATGCCCCTGCATTACCGCGCGTGGAACCGGGCCATGAAGTCGGTGGGATTGAGCGGGGAACTCGACGAGGAGCTGTTTTATTCCCTCGGGGGCGTTCCGACCAAGCGGGTGGCGGAGCTGCTGGCCGAGCATTACGGCCTCAAGATCGATGCGCTCGCCGTCTTTCACCATAAGGAATCGCTGTTCCTGGAGCTGCAGAAGGACGCCAAGATCATCGAACCCGTGGCCGAGTTCGCCCGCCGGATTTCGGCCACCAAGCCGGTGTCGATCGCCTCGGGCGGCCCCCGGGACATCGTCCGCAGCATGCTGCAGGTCTCCGGGCTGGCTCCGCTCTTTCCGATCGTGATCACGCCGGAGGACGTCGCGCACGGCAAACCCGCGCCGGACATGTTCCTGCTTGCGGCCGAGCGGATGGGCGTGGCGCCCGGCCAGTGCCTCGTGTTCGAAGATGCCGAGCCCGGCATGCGCGCGGCCGAGGCCGCCGGCATGAAATGGGTGCGCGTGCCGAGCCGGCAGCAGCCGCCGGTGCCCAAGCCCGCAAAATGAACTTTCCCCGATGAACTTCAGCTCCCTGGCCAACCCGTCGGTGCTCACGCAGCCGACCTACGAACCCGGCAAGCCCATCGAGTACGTTGCCCGTGAGCTGGGCCTCGATCCCGCGGGGATCGTCAAGGTCGCGTCGAATGAAAACCCCTTCGGCCCTTCGCCCCTGGCCGTCGAGGCCGCCACGCGGGCCCTCCGCGACGGCGCGCTGTACCCGGATGGCGGTTGTTTCGCCCTCCGTCAGCGCCTGGCGCAGCATTGGGGGCTGTCTCCCGAACAGTTCGTGATCGGCAACGGTTCCAACGAAGTGCTGGAACTGCTGGCGCACGCGTTCCTGAGCCCGGGTGACGAAGTCGTGATGGGATCGCCGGCGTTCGTGGTGTACAAGCTCGTCACCCTGCTGGTGGGGGCGAAGGCCGTTGAGGTCCCGTTGCGCGACTGGACCCATGATCTGCCGGCCATGGCGGCGGCGGTGACGCCGCGCACCAAACTCGTCTTCGTCTGCGCGCCGAACAATCCGACCGGCACCACGAATTCGGCCGCAGAGCTGCTCGCCTTCGTCCGCGCCCTGCCGGAACACGTCGTGTGTGTCGTCGACGAGGCCTACGCCGAGTACGTCCCAGATGCACCCGACTTGCGTCCGTTGATCGCCGAGGGGCGGAAGGTCGTCGGGCTGCGCACCTTTTCTAAAATCTACGGACTTGCATCATTGCGGGTTGGATACGGCTACGCGAGTGCCGAGGCGTGCGCGCTGCTCAACCGGGTCCGCCAGCCCTTCAATGTGAACGCCATCGCTCAGGCGGCTGCCACCGCGGCCCTGGATGACCGCTCGTTCGCCGCCCGGTGCGCCCGGGAGAACGCGGCGGGACTGGCCGTGATTGAAAAGCGTTGGCGGGCGGCGGGCCGGAAATGGGTCCCCAGCGTGGCTAACTTCATTCTTTTGCAGGTGGGGGACGGGGCGAAGGTGTTCCAGGACCTCCAGCGGCAGGGTTTGATCGTCCGCCCGGTCGCTTCCTACGGGCTTCCCGAGTGGATCCGGGTGACGGTGGGCACCGCCGACCAGAATGAACGGCTGCTCGCGGCCCTGGGGGTCTAAAAGCGGCGGAAAAGGGCTGTTCGACCCCTCCGGTATTTTCTATTGCCTATGTCGGACGGTACGGTTTGCTGGCATCGGATTTTATCGCTGGACATATTTCAAACCTATCGCTTTACCGTCCCGCTGCTTCAGGTGTCATTTCTTCCTTTCCTAGCCGTAAAGACTATTACATTCCATTAGGTCTATCCTACACAAGCACGTCATGAAACTATCCCTCCGTGTTATTTTGATCTCAGCCACGGCCGCAGCCGTCAGTCATGCTGCCCCGTTCATGGCTATCGGTGACGGTGCCGAGCTGTTCGCAACGGGCCGTATTGGCGTGCGTGCGGATGATAACATCCTCCTGACCGACGACGCGCGGAAACTCTCCGACGTAATTCTCGAAGTCGCTCCTGGTCTGGAACTTTCGTTCGGCAAGAATGCCCAGCTGCAGGGCTCCCTGACCCTGGTCGACACCTTCAGCTTCTACGCCACCAACAGCCGCTACGACACCCAGCTGTTCGCGGGCAATTTCGTCACCAAGTACGACGACGCGAAGATGAAGATGGGCTTCAACGCCGGCTACAACGAGCTCAACCAGAACACGGTTGACGTGCGCGGCCTGGTTCGTCGCGACGTGGCCACCGCCGGCGTGAACGGTGAAATCAACATCTCCGAGCTCACCTCCGTGGGCGCAGCGTTGAACTACACCCACGAAAACTATCATCCGCGCAACTACGTGGACTCGGACGTCGTCAACGTTCCCCTCAACTTCTACTACCGCTGGACCCCGAAGCTGGACGCCGCTTTCGGTTACACCTACAGCGAGTACGAGGCCGAAGGTGCCGCGCTCGACTCCCAGGATCACTTCTACAACGTCGGCCTCCGCGGTGAGTTCACCCCGAAGCTGACCGGCAAGGTCGCCGTCGGTTTGATTCAGCGCGAATTCCAGCGCGGCGCGATCGGCGACAAGAGCATGTTCGGTCTCGACGCCAGCCTCGCCTACGAGATCACGCCGAAGAGCGCGGTGCAGATCGGTGCCTCGAACCAGTTCGGCACCAGCCCGCAGGGCCAGCAGCAGGAGAACCTGACCTTCAACGTCCTCGGCACCACCAAGCTGACCGAGGAACTGAGCCTCAACGCCGGCGTCAGCTATCGCGGCATCAGCTACGATGCCGTCCGCACCGGCACCGTCCTCACCACCCCGAGCCGCACGGATGACTACTACGAGGTCGTCGTCGGTGGCGCGTACGTCGTGAACGCCAATCTGCGTATCGTCGGTGCCTATACGTTCCGCACGTACCAGAGCGATCTTAGTGGTAGTGACTTCGAGAACAACGTCTTCAGCTTCGCTGCCAATATCCGCTACTAATTAGCGAGAGTCAGCTTGACCCGCTTTTGGCGGAAGAAGATCGTAGGTCTTCTTCCGCCTTTTTGTTGCCATGAATTTCCGGGTACTGACGTCTCTTGTTTCCGCGGCCGTGCTGACGGCGGCCAGCCTTGCTCAGGACAGCATCGATAGCGGCTCGAAGGCCGATTACGTGCTGCAACCGCAGGACCAGATCAAGGTCCAGGTTTTCCAGGAGGAGGACATCAACAAGCAGGCCGACGGGATCAGCATTTCCCAGGAGTCGACCATCACGCTGCCGTTGATCGGTACGATCAATTTGAAGGGGAAGTCCGTGCGCCAGGCGGAGGAGATGATCCGCGCGCTGTACGACAAGGACTACATCGTGAACCCCCAGGTGAGTGTCATCGTGCAGAAGTACGCCGAACGCACGGTGAATGTCATCGGGTCGGTGACCCAGCAGGGCCGGATCCAGTTTCCGCAGGAGCGCGATTTGACGATCGTCGACGCGATTTCGCTGGCCGGCGGCCAGACCCGCCTGGCGGACCTGCGCAAGGTGAAGCTGACGCGCGGCTCCGAGGTGATGATCATCGACGTCGACGCGATGATGAAGACCTCCGGTCGCGAGGCCGTGATGCTGCAGCCGGGCGACGTGATCTACGTCCCGGAGCGCATTCTGTAATTTAAAAAAACGAAAATGGCTTCTGATTCGGATACGAAAACGCCGCGCGAGAACGGCGGGTACGGGACGGGTGCGGGCGGTTACGCCGGCTATTCCGCTGCGGGTTATGGCTACGGCTATGGCACCGAGACGGAGACGAACACGGTGCAGCGCACCTTCCAGGACTACCTCCTGATCATCCGGGAGCGCATCTGGTACATTGTCGTCGTGTTCCTGGTCGTGTTCTCCAGCGCGCTGGTCTACACCCTGAGCAAGCCGAAGATCTACGAGTCGACCGCCACGGTGCAGATCTTCCGTCGTGATCCGACGATCATCCCGGGCCAGCAGGTGGTGGATACCGACATCCGCTCGGCGGAGGATCTGAACACCCAGGTCAAGGTGATCGAGAGTGGGGCCATCGTCGAAGCCGTCGCGAGCCGCTTGAAGGGCGACGATCTCGCCGCGTTTCTGGCGCCCCATACCAAGCCGGGTGAGGAACCGCCGGACGTCGTCCGCATCCTGAAGCGCGACCGTCGCGTGATCCCGCAGCGTCTCACCCTGATGGTGATGATCGCGTATCCGCACCAGGACCGCATGGTGGCGGCCAAGGTGGCGAACCTCTTCGCGGACGCGTACCTGGACTACAACACCTCGTTGCGCATTTCCGAGGGCATGAAGGCCGTCGACGACCTGAAGGGCACCGTCGATTCGCAGCAGAAGCTGGTCGAACGGCTCGCGCGTGAGCTCCAGGAATACAAGGAGCGGAACAAGATGGTGTCGCTGGACCAGCGCAAGGACATCGTCAGCGAGTCGCTGAAGGCCATCAATCTCGAGGTGACGAAGGCGGGCATTGCGTTGAATGCCGCCGAGAATCGCCGCAATCAGATCGCCGAGGTCCGCGCCAAGGGCGGGGATCTCACCACGCTGCCGTTCGTCGCCAACCAGGAGACGATCATTGAGCTGTTGAAGCAGCTGGCGGCCAAGAAGGTCGAACTCGAGGAACTGGCCGGCCGCTACCGCGCGAAGTTCCCGAAGATGATCGAGGCGCAGAATTCGTACGACCAGATCCAGCGCGAACTGGCCAAGGCGATTGAATCGTCGGCCGCGCAGGTCGAGTCCGACTACCAGGGCGCGCTCCAGGCCTTCAAGCTGAACCAGGAGGAACTGAAGCGCCGCACCGAGGAGTCGCTGGCCGTCGACAAGGCCGCGCTCGAGTACGAAAACATGTCCCGCCACCTGAAGATTCAGGAGTCGATCCTTTCCAACATCACCGCCCGGCGCACGGAGACGTCGATGTCGAGCAACATCGCCACCCAGAACGCCCGCATCGTCGATCGCGCGCAGCCGAGTCCCGAGAACAAGCCGATCTCCCCCAACGTGCCCCTCAATCTGGGTCTGGGTGTGGTCGGCGGCCTTGGCCTGGGCCTCGCCTTCGCCTTCTTCGTCGCGTTCATCGACGACCGCGTGAAGAGCTCCTTCGACATCGAAGGGGTGGTCGGTCTACCTCTGGTGGGCATCATTCCCGAGCTGAAAAAGCTCGAGCAGCCGGACAAGGCGCAGGTCGTGGCCACGAATGCCGACCGGCAGGTGTCGGAGGCGTTTCTCACCCTCCACTCCAGCCTGCGGCTGAAGGACGAGAGCAAGAATGCGAAGTGCTTCCTGACCACCAGCACCATCCCCGGCGAGGGCAAGTCGTTCACGACGACCAATCTCGCCCTGACCTTTGCCGCGCACGGCGAAAAGGTGGTCGTGGTCGATTGCGATCTCCGCAAACCGAATATCCACAAGTCGTTCCGCCTGGAGAATCTCAAGGGGGTCATCGACGTGTGCGCCGGCAAGCACGATCTCGACAGCGCGATCGTGCGCAATGTGCACCCGAACCTCGACGTCCTTCCTTCCGGCGGTCGCGCCAAGAACCCGACGCAGGTGCTGAACAGCAAGCCCTTCGAGCAGATGGTCTCCGATCTGCGGAAGCGCTACGACCGGGTGTTCTTCGACACGCCGCCGCTGGCCGCCGTCAGCGATGCGCTCATCGTGCTCCCGCTGGTCGACGGTTCGCTGTTCACGATCTATTTCAACAAGGTCCGCCGCAAGGCCGCGCAGTTTGCCGCGAAACGTCTGCTCGATTCCAACGTTCCTAGTTTCGGTGCCGTGCTCAACGGCCTGAACCTCGCCGTTTCGGGCTACTACTACGCGCAGTACTACGACAAGTCGTACAAGGATTACTACGTCGTCATGTCCAAGGACGACGGCGAACAGGAGCGCTGATCCCGGCGCGTCACGTTTCAAAACCGGCGGTCACACCCCGCCGGTTTTTTTGTGGGCGGACCAGGCGGTGCGGTTGATGCGGGCGGGGCCCCCCCCCCCCCCCCCCCCCCCGCCCCCCCGGGGGG
>JAEWKR010000069.1 GCA_023457715.1 Verrucomicrobiota bacterium | reverse complement strand
GGGGGGGGCCCGCCCGCATGGTTGGAGGGACCGCGGGCGGCCCGCCCGCATCCGCTCAGGCCTCAGCTCAAATCCCGGATGCTGCCGAACTCCGGGTCGAACAGACGCCGGTAGGTCCGCACGATCATCCCGTCCGTCAACCCCGCGAGCCAGTCCGAGATCTGACGCGCCTTGTCCGCCGCCGTCGGCGCGGCGTCGATCAGCCGTCCGACCTGCGGCGGCAGAATCCGGATCACGCGTCCCTGCGGCTCCACGTAGTTGTGCCAGCAGGATTGCCAGAGATCGAACATCACCCGTCGCGCCTTGTGCTCCATCTGCTGCAGCTGCGGACTCTCGAAGATGATGTCGTTCGCCATCTTCTTGAAGAAGTGCGCCGTCTCCATCGCCTCACTCCCGACCACGAGTTCGTACCGGTAGCGGTGCGTGGCGGCCGCCATGAAGTTCGCGCGCTCCTTCAGCCGGCAGGCCTTGATGAAAGCGCCGATCTTCTGGGAAAACACGTTCTCGAGGCGATCGCTGGCAATCGCCTGAAACAGTTCCTCCAGCAGCTGCTGCCGCACCGGATCGATGGCTTCGCCCCCCGCCCACTGTTCGATCCGCTCAATCGTCAGGTAACCAGCCTTCACCCCGTCGACGATGTCATTCACGGAATAGGCCGCGTCGTCGGCCCAGTCCATGATCTGGCACTCGACGCTCTTGAACCCGTTCAAGGCCTCGCCCGCGTGCAGCTCCGCCGGGATGTCGGCACCCCCGAACACGAACTGCCGCACATCCGCCTGCGGATCATAAAGGAAGTGATTGTGCGGCGGGGCGGGAAACTCCGAAAACAGCTTCTTGTACTTCAGCACGCCGTCCAGCAACGCGCGCGTGGGTGCCATCCCGCGCACGCCCTGTTCGTTTTGGTACATGGTTTGCGTCAGCAGGTGGAGGGTCTGGGCGTTGCCTTCGAAACCTCCCCACTCCAGCATCAACTCCTGCAGCGTGCGCTCGCCGGAATGGCCGAAGGGCGGATGCCCCAGGTCATGCGCGAGGCAAACCGCTTCCACCAGATCGCTGTCGATGTGAAAATCGTCGGACAAAACCCCGCCCTGCGTGCGGAGGTAATGACAGATCGACCGTCCGATCTGCGCGACCTCCATCGAATGGGTCAGCCGCGTGCGATAAAAGTCGTACTCACCCGAAAGAAAAACCTGCGTCTTGGACTGCAGCTTGCGGAACGCATGCGCGTGAATGATGCGATCACGATCGATCTGAAACGCATTGCGGTAGTCCGTCTTGCGGACTCCCCCCAGGTTTTCATTGTCGAACGGCTGGTAGAAACGATTCGTCACGGAACCCGGATCCAAACAGCCCGCCCGTCCAAAGGGAAAGGCAAAGTATCACCCGGGACCACCCGCCGCCCTGACTGGGGATGCGGGCGGCCCGCCCGCGGGCCAGGCCCCCCCCTGGCTCCCCCCAGCGGCCCCCAACCCGCCAGCTCCGCTCTGCCACGACTTTACCCAAGCTTTTGGTCTTTTCGCGGGCCTGTTCCACTCTCAGCCTTTCCGCACCTACCCCAATGCCCCACGCAACGTTCACGACCCCCCTCGGCACGTGCGCGATCGCCTGGAGCGACCACGGACTCACGCGCTTCCTGCTGCCCGATCCGGATCGCTCCCCGAGCGATACGCAATGCGATCCTCCCGGCTGGGTCGCCGAAGTGATCGAACGCATCAAGCGACACCTGGCCGGCGAGGCGCAGGACTTTGCCGACGTTCGCTTTGATTACGGCCGCATGCCTCCCTTTCAGCGCGCCGTGCTCACCGCGACCCTCCGGGTGAAGCCCGGTCATACCGTCACGTATGGTGACCTCGCGACCGAACTGGGCCAGCCCCTCTCCGCCTGCCGGGCCGTCGGCACCGCCCTCGGCTCGAATCCGCTCCCCCTGTTGATCCCCTGCCACCGCGTCGTGGCCGCCAACGGCAATATGACCGGTTTCTCCGCTCCGGGCGGCGTGGGCACCAAGGCCCGACTGCTGGCCCTCGAAGGCGCCCAGCTCCTCTGAAGCACCGCGCTACTTTCAACGCCGTCGCCGGAGTTTTGGGTTTTGAGTTTTGGGTTTTGGGTCGAAACTCAAAACCACAATCATCGCGCCGCCCCCTCGACAGCCCGCGCCCGACTCGTACGCTCCGCGCATGACGAAAATGCGTGCCATCGCCAAGCTCCGCCCCGGCCCGGGACTTGAGCTGACCGAGGTTCCCATCCCGCAACCCGGGATCAACGATGTGCTGATCAAGGTGAAGAAGACGTCCATCTGCGGCACGGACGTCCACATCTACAACTGGGACGCCTGGGCGGAGAAGACGATCCGTCCGCCGATGGTGATCGGCCACGAGTTCGTCGGCGTGATCGCCGCAGTCGGCTCCAACGTGCAGGGCTTCAAACCCGGAGACCTCGTGGACGGCGAGGGCCACATTGTCTGCGGGCGCTGCCGCAACTGCCTGGCCGGCCGTCGTCACCTGTGCAAGAACACCCAGGGCGTGGGCGTCAACCGCGACGGCGCCTTCGCCGAATACCTCTGCATCCCCGCGAGCAACGCGGTGCACGTCGACCCTGCGATCCCCCTCGATGTGCTTTCGTGCTTCGATCCCCTCGGCAACGCCGTCCACACCGCGCTCCAGTACGATCTCGTCGGCGAGGATGTGTTGATCACCGGTGCCGGCCCCATCGGCTGCATGGCAGTGGCGATCGCCCGCAAGGCCGGCGCCCGCAACATCGTGGTCACCGACGTCAATCCCGCCCGGCTGGCACTCGCGACGCGGATGGGCGCCACCCGCTCCGTCGACGTCTCTCGCGAACGCCTGGCCGACGTCCAACGCGAACTCGGGATGAAGGAGGGTTTCGACGTCGGGCTCGAGATGTCCGGCAATCCCCGGGCATTGAGCGAAATGATCGACAACATGTACCACGGCGGTCGCATCGCCCTGCTCGGCATCATCCCGGAAAAGGCCGCCATCGACTGGAACAAGGTCGTGTTCAGCATGCTCACCATCCGCGGCATCTACGGCCGCGAAATGTACGAAACCTGGTACAAGATGACTGCTCTGATCCAGAGCGGGCTCGATATCTCACCCGTGATCACGCATCGGATGCCGTACACCGATTTCGAGCAGGGTTTCGAACTCATGCGCTCCGGCAAAAGCGGCAAAATCGTCCTCAACTGGGACTGAAATATTTAAGAACCCAGAGACTCAGAGGACACGGAGACCGAACGACCAGGAGTTTGATCTCTGTGCCCTCAGTGCCTCTGTGATTCATTCGTCATGACTTCCGCCTTTCAAGCCCACCTCGAAAAGACCCTCGGCGAGATTGAGTCGGCCGGGCTGTGCAAACGGGAACGCGTCATTGCCACCCCCCAGCAGAGCCGCGTCGGCCTCTCGGCTGCCGACTCCGCCAAGCCGGGCGCGCAGGTGCTGAATTTCTGCGCGAACAACTATCTGGGTCTGGCCGACCATCCCGAGATCGTCCGCGCCGCGCACGCCGCCCTGGACCGGTGGGGCTATGGACTCTCCTCCGTCCGGTTCATCTGCGGCACGCAGGAGATTCACCAACAGCTGGAGGACCGGCTGACGACGTTCCTCGGGACGGAAGGAACGATCCTGTATTCGTCGTGCTTCGACGCCAACGGGGGGGTCTTCGAGACCCTGCTTTCCGCCGAGGACGCCGTCCTCAGCGACGAGCTCAACCACGCCTCCATCATCGATGGCATCCGGCTCTGCAAGGCGCAGCGCTACCGCTACCGCAACCGCGACCTTGCCGATCTGGAGGCCAGGCTGCGAGAGGCGGAAGCCGCCCACGCCCGCTTCAAGTTGATCGTCACCGACGGCGTTTTCTCGATGGACGGCTACATCGCGCCGCTGCGCGAAATCTGCGACCTGGCCGAACGTCACGGCGCCTTGGTGATGGTCGACGACAGCCATGCGGTCGGCTTCATGGGTGCCCACGGGCGCGGCACACACGAACATTGCGGCGTCATGGGCCGGATCGACATCATCAGCGGAACCCTCGGCAAGGCGCTCGGCGGCGCCAGCGGCGGGTACATCAGCGGACGGAAAGCCATCGTCGACCTCCTGCGTCAGCGGTCGCGACCCTACCTGTTTTCCAACACGCTCGCGCCGGTCATTGCCGCCGGCTCGATCGCCGCGCTGGAGCTGCTTTCCCGCTCCACCGAATTGCGCGACCGGCTCGAGGCGAACACGGCCTACTTTCGGGCGGGACTCGAAAAAGTCGGCCTCACCCTGCGGCCCGGTGTGCATCCCATCGTGCCGGTCATGCTCGGCGATGCAGCGCTTTCACAACAGTTCGCCGCCCGCATGCTGGAAAAAGGCGTCTACGTGATCGGCTTCTTCTATCCCGTCGTGCCGCAGGGCGCCGCGCGGATCCGCACACAGGTGAGCGCCGCGCACAGCCGCCAGGACCTCGACACCGCGATCGCCGCCTTCGCCGCGGTGAAACAAGAGCTGGGGCTATAGGCCGGTTTTCGGGTGTGCCATTGGACCGCGGGCGGCCCGCCCGCCTTCAGGGTTGCCCGCCCGCCTTCAGGGTTGCTCGCCCGCCTTCAGGGTTGCTCGATGCGGGCGGGCCGCCCGCGGTCCACCAAACGTCCCCCTGCCGTTGTCATGGCCCGAGATTCTTTGGCCCAAACGCGTCCGGCAGCAGTTCCGCCGCTGTCGTGTTCAGCCGCGCGTCCGAGTCGCACACGCTGATCACGAGTGCTTTCGGCCCAAACTCGTTGATCACCTGCCGGCACGCCCCGCACGGGGCCGTTACGGTCTCCGTCGGCGTGTAAACGACCACCGCCCGCACCTCGCGCTCCCCGGCGGCGGCCGCCGCAAAGATCGCGGTCCGTTCCGCGCAATTGCACAAGCCATACGACGCGTTCTCGACATTGCAGCCGCTGTAAATCCTGCCCCTGCCCGTCAGGATCGCCGCCCCGACGGGAAAGTTTGAATACGGCGAATACGACTGCTTCGCGGCCTTGCGCGCGGCCCCCTCGAGCCGGCGGATCGTGGCAGACGGAACGGACTTCATCGCACCACCTTGTCAGTTCCTCCATCCGCACGAAACCCAAAACTCAAAATCCGAAACTCGAAACCGCGCGCGGAGCGCGCTACCGCACCTTCACATGCCCGGCCGCACGCAACGCCGCGATCGCGTCGTCAAACGCATCGCTCTTCACGAAGAAGTAATCCGTGTCGTACGTGGCGATCGAGAGCAGGCTGATGCCCGCTTTGGCGAGCGGAGCCGCGAACGCGGCCAGCACGCCGGTCACCGAGAAGGGAAACGGGCCCACGAGCTTCAGCAACCGCCAGTTCCGTTCCGCGGTCACCTCGATGGGCACCTTCTCCGTCGGGCACACGATTGAAAGCTCCTCCTCGGTGTAGGTGATGCTCACGAAGGGGCCCCGCGCCCAGGTCGGAAGCACCGCATCCGGTTTCAACCGGCACACGGCATAGGTGCCGGGCAGCGCCCGAAAACGTTGGCCGGATTTTTTCACGTCGCAGTGAAGAAATCGCGCACCGTGGTCACGACCTGCGCCCGCGGGATCTCGGCCTCGCTGCGGTCCGTGAGATCGCGGATCTTGACCACGCCTTTGGCCAGTTCGTCCCCGCCGTAGATCAGCGCGAGCTTTGCCCCGGATTCCGCCGCCGCCTTGAACTGCTTGCCGAACGCGACGTCCTTCATCGGATAATCCACCCGGAATCCGGCCCCGCGCAACGCGTGGATGTCGCCGAACGCGGCCAGCCGCTCCTGCTCGCCGCCGATCACGCAATAAACGTCCGGCGCCTGGACGAAACCGGGCATGAGACCGCGCTGTTCGAGCAGCAGGGAGAACGTCATGTCGCCGATGGCAAATCCGACCGCCGGCAGCGCCGGCCCGCCGAGTTTCTGCACCAGGTCATCATATCGGCCGCCACCCGCCAGGGCACGCAATTCGCCTTTGCGATCGAACGCCTCAAAGACAAAGCCAGTGTAATAAGCGAGACCGCGCACGACGCCGAGATCGACGCTGATGAAGCGCCCAAGTCCCATGGCTTCCAAGGCCCCGAGCAGTTTGCGCCAGTCAGCCAGCCTTCCTTTCAACTTGTCTCCGCCGATCGGCGCCAGCACCTGCTCCAGGGCGTCGAGCGACCGGATCTGGAGGAATGCCAGCACCTTGTCCTTGAGGCCGGTGTCCAGCGCGCCGAACTGCTCCGCGTAGCCTTTGAAGGCGTCGTCTCCGTATTTTTCATACCGGTCCACCGCACCGAGCACGCCCCGGATCCGGGGTTCGTCCAGACCCAGCGCCTCCAGGTAGAAGAACCACAGGTTGCGGTCGCTGAGTCGGACGTAGAAATCCTGCTCCGTGAGTCCAAACGCGCACATGCACTGCACCAGGAGCGCGATGAGCTCGATTTCGGCCTCGGGGCCCGGCTCGCCGAAGATATCGGCATTGAACTGAAAAAAGCACCGGCCACGCCCCTTCTGCATGCGCTCGTAGCGGTAGAACTCGGCGATGCTGAACCATTTGATCGGCCGCTTCAGGGCGTTCGCTTTCGCGCCCACCAGCCGGCACACGGTCGGCGTCATCTCCGGCCGCAAGGCAACGTCGCGCCCCCCTTTGTCCGTGAAGCTGAAAAGCTGGGCCTCAATCTCGTCCCCGGACTTCGCTTTGTACAAGTCCAGCGGCTCCAGCACCGGAGCATCGTATTCGGCAAAGCCGAAGTTGGTGGCGGTTTGTCGCCACAAGCGAAACACATGGTTCCGGCGCGCGAGGTCTTCAGGATAGAACTCGCGGAAGCCGGGCAGAGTCTGGAACGTCGCCATGGAAACGCCCATCAAAGCGTTTCCAACCGCCCGAGCGCCACATCAAAAATGGCACCCGCGGCATGGATCCGTGGACCGCGGGCGGCCCGCCCGCATTCCGCTACTTACTCTTCCCCGTCGTCATCCCCGTCATCGTCGGCCGATGCCGGCGGGTTGTTCGCGAGCTTGGTCAGATCAATCTTCTTCAGCTGCTGCTTGAGGATTTTACCCGACTTGAACTTTACGACAGCCCTCTGAGGGATAACGACTTCCGCCTCCGGCTTGTTCGGATTGCGGCCGATGCGCTGCTTGCGGACCTGGACCTCGAGTACCCCGAAATTGCGGAGCTCGACGTTACGCCCATTCGCCAGCGCCCGCTGGATGATGTCCAGCGTCTGCTGGACGGTGTCGACGATCTGTTTCTGCGGGAAGCCCGACTTCCGGTAGATCTCCAACACAATCTCTCGCTTGGTAAGGTTGGACATGGGATTCCTTGAGTGCGTTTATGAAGCTTCCTTAAAGGATTTTCAATCTACGAATTGCGTCAATCTCTTAAGACCGAATTGCCATCACCGCGTTCCTCCCAGACATCTATCGGGTCCATGCCTGATCCCGTCGCAGTCAACACCATGTTCGGACGCATCGCCCGGCGCTACGATCTGGCGAACCGGCTGCTGAGCGGAGGCATCGATGTCTGGTGGCGGCGACGGCTCGTCCGGGCGGTTCGACGCACCGCGCCGAAGGACATCCTCGACCTGGCGACGGGGAGCGGCGACGTGGCCTTCGCCCTCAGCCGCGGCCTTGCGGCGTCGACCTCCATCCTGGGGATGGATTTCTGCCAGCCGATGCTCGATCAAGCCGAGATCAAGAAGGGGGAAGCGGGCGAGACGTACCGCAACGTCACCTTTCGCCAGGGCGATGGCCTTGCCCTCCCGTTGCAGGACAACCAGTTCGACGCCGTGACGATCTCCTTCGGCCTGCGGAACCTCGCAGACCGAATCCAGGGTCTGCGGGAAATGCGGCGCGTGCTCCGCCCCGGCGGACACGTCTTCGTGCTCGAATTCTCGCAACCGTACCCGTGGTTTCGCCCGCTCTACTATTTCTACCTCACCAAGCTCCTGCCGCGCATCGCGGGCTTGGTCACCGGGGACCGCGATGCCTACGTCTACCTCAACGAAACCATTGGGGCCTTCCCGGATCGAGCGGGGCTGGCGGACGAACTTCGCGCGGCCGGTTTCCAAGAGGTCCATGCCACCCCGATGTCACTCGGAATAGTCGCCTTGCACGTCGGGCGAGTGTAGTTGGGTTTCTAGTTTCTAGTTTCTAGTTTCTAGTTTCTGGTTAACCAACGCGAAACCAGAAACTAGAAACTAGAAACTAGAAACCAGAAACCAGCGGCATCCTCGTTAGCTGAACGACTTCCCGCAACCGCAGGTGCTTTGCGCGTTGGGGTTCTTGATTTCAAAACCCTTGCCGTGAAGCCCGTCGTCGAAATCGATCGCTGACCCGTCAAGGTAGGCGAGGCTCGCGGGGTCGATGAGCATGGGCACGCCTTCGCTCTCGAACAGCACATCGTCCGCCTTCGGCTCATCGAACGACATCCCGTACTGAAATCCGGAGCACCCGCCCGATTCCACGAGCACGCGGAGCCGCTTTGCCGGGGCGTTGAGCTCAGCCTGCATGGTTTTCACCTGCTGCGCTGCACGGGAGGTGAGCGTGATCATGTGGCGGACCGTAGGACCGAGCGGCGGGCTGTCAACCGTCGCAGCAGATTTCAGGCCGAATCGATCTGTTTTCTTGCATCCCCCCTGTTGCAACCCTTTGCTGACCCCCGGTGGCTGCAATCACGAACATCTTCAACGAGCTTCACTACGAGATGACTCGCAAGATCGCCGACGGCGGGATGGGGGTCGTGTACGAGGCGCAGCAGCTGGGCGCGGGGAATTTTCGCAAGATTGTAGCTGTCAAGCTCATCCGGGAAGAGTTCTCGTCGATGGAGGAGTTTCAGAACAACTTCATCGGCGAGGCGAGGCTGGTGGCGGATCTCATCCATACCAACATCGTGCAAACCTACCACCTGGGCCAGGTGGGCGGGCAGTACTTCATGGTGATGGAATTTGTTCGCGGGGTGAATCTGGAGCAATTCCTCGACGAGCACCGCCGGCAGCAAAAGAGCATACCGATCGATCTGGCGGCCTTCATTGTCTCGCGCGTCGCCAGGGGCCTCGCCTACGCCCACGCGAAATGCGACCGCGAAGGGCGTCACCTCAACATCGTCCACCGCGACATCGGCCCCAAGAACATCATGATCGCCTACGAAGGCGACGTGAAGCTGACCGACTTCGGCATCGCGAAGGCCCTCGACCTGATGTACAACGAGGAGGGCAAGGTGATCGCCGGCAAGGATGAGTACCTCTCCCCGGAGCAGGCCAGTTATGCGATCACCGACTCGCGGGCCGACCTTTTCGGACTGGGCATCGTCCTGACCGAGCTGCTGCTCGGTCGAAACCTGTTTCGAAACCAGGATCGCGCCATTTCACGCCGGAATATCCTGACCATGCCGATCCCCAAGTTCGGCACGCTGCGCCCCGAGATCGACGCCCGGCTTGAAACCATCATCCAGCGCGCCCTCCAGCGGGACCGTGACAAGAGGTATCAGACGGCGTTCGACATGCTGACCGACCTGGAGTTGTACCTCTACAGCGACCGGTACGGTCCCACCAATGAGAAGCTCGGGGTCTACCTGAAGGATCTTTACGGGGTGAGGGATCCGGCGGTCCCCTCGCTCGGACGCACGTTGCACCAGCAGCCCAGCTTCCGATGAGCAGCCAAGGTTTCAGCCACCAACTGCATCAGCGGCAGACGCAATCGCTGGTGCTCGCGCCGCAGCTGCGGCAATCGCTCAAGATCCTCCAGGTCGCGGCGCTCGACCTGCGTTCGGTGATCCAGGAGGAATTGCAGAGCAACCCCACGCTGGAGGAACTGCCGATGGACGGCGTGAGCCTCGACAAGGCGAACGACGACTCGGCCAACGACCACGGCGCCGAGGGGGCCGCGGACGCGCACGGCGACGACCAGGGCAACGGGACCCACGACGCCCCGCTCGCGCCGGACGGCGAACGTCCGACCGCCAAGGACCAGGAAATGGATTTCTCGAAGGACCGGGAGTTCGAGATTCTCGGCAAGCTCGACGAGGATTGGCGCGACCACATGGCGACGGTCGGCGGTGCCCAGCCCTTCACCTCCGAGGATGCGGAACGCCGGCAGCATTTCTTCGATTCGCTCGTCAGCGAAACGTCCCTGCAGGAACACCTGATGCAGCAGGCACAGACCTCCGACCTGTCGCCGGAATCGATGCAGGCCATGCACCATCTGGTGGGCTCACTCGACGACCGCGGCTTTCTCACCCAGTCTCCGTCGGACGTGGCGCTTCAATCCAGCCTGCCGCTCGAGGCGGTGCAACAGGCGCTGAAGCAGCTCAAGTCCTTCGACCCGCCGGGCATCGGCGCGAAGGACCTCCCGGATTGCCTGCTGGCCCAGCTCACCGCGAAGGGTCGGGGGCTCTCGCTCGCGGGCCGGATGATCCGCGACCATTTCGACCTGCTGACCCGCCGGCGCATCCCGGAACTGGCGCGCAAGCTCGGGGCGGACCCCGACGAGATCCAGTCCGCCATCGAGGAAATCGGCAAGCTGGACCCCGCCCCCGGACGGCGCTTCGCCGAGGACAACAACCGGGTCGTCGAACCCGACGTCACGGTCGAGAAGGACGGCGAGGAGTGGAAGATCCATCTCAACAGCGACTACATTCCGCGTCTCCGTATCTCCAGTACGTATCGCGACATGATCGCGCGCGGCTCCCTCACCAAACAGGAGCGCGACTATATCCGCGAGCGGATGCGCTCCGGGAAGTTCCTGATCGACTCAATCGAGCAGCGCCAGCGCACCATCGAGCGCATCACGCGTGAGATCATCAACGCCCAGAAGGAGTTTTTCGAACAGGGAGTCGCCCACCTGAAACCGCTCACGATGACCCAGATTGCGGATGTCGTGGGCGTCCACGAGACCACCGTCAGCCGCGCCATCGCCAACAAGTACATCCGCACGCCCCACGGGGTCTTCGATTTCAAGTACTTCTTCACCCCCGGCTACCAGGCGGAGAGTGGGGCCGCCGTCTCCAATACGAGCGTCAAGGAAATGATCGCGGACCTGATCTCGCTCGAGGACAAGGCCGCGCCCCTGAGCGACCAGGAACTGGTCGCCAAGCTGCAGTCCAAGGGCATCACGATCGCCCGTCGCACCGTCGCCAAGTACCGCGAGGAACTCGGAATCCTTCCGAGCAACCTCCGGCGGGATTATAAATGAGGGGTCGGCGATAAGCCTTGGGCGGCAGGCTCGATCAGCCTCAGCGCCGGGCCGCACCTTCCAGCCGCCATGATCGGGCGGATTGACGGCCATGGTCCAACCGCTTGCGCCCTGGAGCTTCTCACCGCGGTCGCGGCACGTCCAACGCGGCGACGAATTCCGCCAGCTCCGTCAAGATCGGCGAGTCGGCGAGAAACGCCTTCGCCTCCTCCTTGTGTCCCCGCGATCGCAGGCTTGCGTAGACATGCAGTTCGAACTGCCGCCGCAGCTTCCGGTGCTCCTCCGCCCATTGCCGGCCGGAATCCGCGAACCCGGCCGCCGTCACGAAATGTTGGAGCAGGAAGAGCAACGCCTCCACGGTCGAATACCGCGCCCCCTCCCCCTTCGCCCGCAGCCAGTAGCGGCTCTCTCCCGTCATGGGCAGGCTCACCAGGCGCCCCCAACGGCCCACCTCCTGTGCCATCGCGGTCGCCTCCCGCCACGCGCCGTCGAGGAGCAACACCTGCACGTCGGCGGGATTGGTAGTGGCGGGCGCGGGTAAGCCGTGCGGATGAAGGATCCACAGGTCTTTTCCCGGACGCTGGAGGTCCGCGGCGGTGAGGCCCCGCTCACGACGATACAGGTGCAGGTGCGCCTCGTTGACAACCCTCTCCACGAGGTTCCCGGTGCTGCTCGGCCGGTAACGCTCGCGATGATGCATCAGGACATCCACGGCAAACGGGACCGTCACGCGTTCCTCGGCGGGGCACACGCACCAGCGCGGCGGCAGGCAACACCGCTGGCATCGGACAGAAGGCTTGAGCACCACGCTACGCACCGGGACTTCGCTACCCTTCGCCGAGTCGGGCGCCGAGCCGAAAACGTTCCCCCCGCGCAGAGGGAGGTCGCGGCGCCGGAGGCTCAATGCCCCCGCTTGCCCGCCCGTCCCGCCAGCCCCGACTTCATCGCGCCATGTGCCAGCGCGAACGCCAGCTTCTTTCCGGTCAAGGCCTGCACCTTGCGCGGGACGGGATACCGCCGGTTCGCCCGGAGCACGGCATCGAAGTCGTCCCGCCCGTTCAGGATGCGATGAGCGAGATAACGGCCCAACGCGGCGGCCCAGGGCAACCCCGCCGCGCCGCCGGCAAAGTGAACACTGGGCATGCCCGGTGCCCGGCCGAGCGCCGGCGCGAAGTCCTTGGTCACACCGATCAGTCCCGGCCAGGTCATCTCGAGTTTCACGCTCAGCCAGGGCACGTGACGCCCCAGATACCGTTCCAACCGGCGGGCGGCGGCTTCCGGCCGGTGCACCTCTCCTCCGGAATACGTGCTGCCCAACGTTCCGCCGCCCACCAGCAACCGGTTCCCGCCGGTGAGCCGAAAGTAATGATAAACCAGCCCCGTGTCCCAAACCATCAGCGGCCCCGCGGGAAAAAGACGGGCCACGTCCGCGTCGGCGAGCGGCTGGGAGATCCCGAGAAAGGTCTGCGCATGGTAAAGATCGGGACGCGCCAGGCCGAGCCGCGGCAGCCAGCGATCCGCACAAACGAGGATGTGCCTGGCCCGCACCTCTCCTCCCGCTGTTTCCAAACCCCGCGGGGTGATGTTCCGCACCGGGCTTTGCTCGAAGATCCTCACGCCGCGCGCCTCCAGACGGTCGCGCAGTCCCACGCACGCCTGATGCGCGTTGATCCCAAACGTGCCGCCAAACTGCACCGCGGCGGAATAGCCCTCGGCCCCGAGAAGATCCGCCATCCGCTCCCCGCAGACGAGTCGGCTGCCGAAACCGGCGCCCACCCGCGCGGCGTGCTCCCGCCGCACCGTCCGGGCCGAGCGCTCGCCGAGGGCCACGAACGCCGCGCCCTGACGTTGCTGGTCCGCGTCGATCTGCTCCTCGCGCAGCATGTCCGCAATCGCCCCCACGCCGCCCAGCGCGAACTCCCACAACCGCCGCGCCTCCGCCTCGCCGTATCGATCCACCAGATCGCTGAACTCCAGTTCCGAATCGGGAGTGATGAACCCCGACGAACGTCCACTGGCACCCCCGCCACAGCGGTCCGCCTCGACCACGACGACCTCCAACCCGCGCGCCTCCAGCGTCCGGGCAGCCATCAATCCCATCATGCCGCCGCCCACCACGACCGTGTCGCACCAGGCCGCACCCGTCAGCGGAGGGAGCGCCGCTGCCCGCCCCGCCTCGAACCAATATACGGCGTCCCGCACCCCATCCGGCTCGCGCCGCCCCCCTCCGCCCTTGAGCCGCAGTTCCGCCTTCGGCCGCACGGCACCGGCGTTGGACCGCACGCCACCGGCCTTGGGCTTCCCCGTCGCCGCCTCTCGCGATCTTGTGCGATGCTCCGCCATCCGCCTCTCGACCCGTCCCGCCGCCCCCAGTGCCGGTGACCGGGCGGAACTCAGGGCAGATTTTAGGTCTTCCCCGACAGCGGGTTAATGCGTATCTGACCTCGGCAAACCCATGGCCGCCGAAAGAACCCTGCAACGGATCGCCTGGCTCACGGCGGCGCGGGCCGCACGACGCCCCCGCGTATGACGCCGCCCCCACCCCCGGCGCCTCAGGGTTCCGATGAACCGGCCGGGTGGCTGACCCGGCGGTTCCAACGGCTGGCGCAGCGCCCGATCGCGTCGTATCTGCTGCACATGTACGGCGAGATGGCCGTGCTCGCGATCATCGCGCTCGTCATCATGGGCGGGCTGGATCTGCCGACCCGCACCGACCTCGCCGAAATGGATGCGACCCGGATGCTTGTTTTCGTGCTCGGCGTTGCCCCGTACCTGGAGACCTTGTTGTTCCAGGCGCTCGGCTGCGGGGTGGCCCGCAAGCTGGGGCTCGGTTTCTGGCCGCAGGTCCTGTTTGCGTGGATCCCGTTCTTCCTCGCCCACCTCTCGGTCAGCCTGAGCACGGCGATCTGTGCCGGAGGGGTGATCGGCTTCTATCTTTCCGTCACCTACGTCTCGCAGCGTTCATTTTCCTGGCGCCGCGCGTTCTACTCCACGTGGGCCTTGCACGTGATCAACAATCTCGTGGCCATCGCGGTGGTGTACGCGGCCGGCGGACCGGGCGCCTAGGGGCTGATCCGCAAAAGCCGCGCGGCACTCGACGCCCGGGCGTTTACCGCCACGGTGCGGGATGGAACAATCGGGCTCCCCTTCCTCCCCCGCCGCCGCCGGCTCGCTCCCGGGTTGGAGGCTCGAGCACACGTATGCCGGGCTGCCCGACCTTTTCCACGCGCGGGTCGACCCCACTCCGGTCCGCGCCCCGCGGCTGATCCTGTTCAATCGCGCGCTCGCGCAATCACTGGGACTGGACCCGGCAGCCCTCGACACCCCGGAGGGGGCGGCCCTGCTGGCCGGGAACCGGCTGCCACCGGGCGCGCGGCCCCTGGCGCAGGCGTATGCGGGGCATCAATACGGTCACTTCACGCAGCTGGGCGACGGCCGCGCCCTCCTGCTGGGCGAACATGTCACCCCGCACGGCGCGCGGTTTGACATCCAGCTGAAAGGATCCGGGCCCACCCCCTTCTCCCGCCGCGGCGATGGTCGGGCCGCGCTGGGGCCGATGTTGCGGGAGTACCTCATCAGCGAAGCGATGCACGCCCTGGGCATTCCCACCACGCGCAGCCTTGCCGTGGTGGCGACGGGAGAAGACGTGGTCCGGCAAGCCATCCTCCCCGGCGCCGTTCTCACGCGCGTCGCCGCCAGCCACATTCGGGTGGGAACTTTCGAATGGGCGGCGGCGCGGGGCGACGCGGCAGCCATGCAGGCGCTGGTTGCGTATACCCTTCGCCGGCACTACCCCGATCTGGTGGGCGCGCCGCACGAGACGCTCGCGTTCCTGGAGGCGGTGATTGCGCGGCAGGCCGCGCTGATCGCCCGCTGGATGCTGGTCGGGTTTGTCCATGGCGTGATGAACACCGACAACATGGCGGTGTCGGGCGAGACGATCGACTACGGACCTTGTGCCTTCATGGAAGCGTTCGATCCGGCGACCGTGTTCAGCTCCATCGACGCCCACGGCCGGTATGCCTACGGGAACCAGCCCGCCATCGCCGCCTGGAATCTCACCCGTTTCGCGGAAACCCTGCTTCCGCTGCTGGACCCCGCCGAGGAAAAAGCCGTCGAGCTGGCGACCGCCGCCGTGAAGCGCTTTGCCGACCTGTTCCAACAGCACTGGTACACCGGCCTGCGGCAAAAACTCGGTCTTTTTACGGAGGAGCCGGAAGACGTCGCGCTCATCCAGAAGCTCCTCGCGTGGATGCAAGCGAGCCACGCCGACTTCACCAACACCTTCGCGGAGCTTGTGGTCCATCCCACGCCCGATCGCTCCGCCCGGTGGGACGAGTCCTACCGGGCCTGGCACGCTGAGTGGACGGCCCGGCTCACCCGCCAGCCTCAAAACGCGGCGGAATCCGAACAACTGCGTCACGCCAGCAATCCGGCGTTCATTCCCCGCAATCATCTCGTGGAATCCGCGCTGGGCGCCGCCGAACGCGGCGATCTCGTGCCGCTCCAGACGTTGCTGGCGGTCGTCGGGACGCCATTTGATCATCGGCGGGACGCACCTGAATATCGCGTCCCGGCCAGCGCCGACCTGGCAGCGGGCTACCAGACGTTTTGCGGCACCTGACCGAGACCGGCGCGCACCCGCCTTCCGCCTCGTCACGTTGAGGCCGTTCCGTTTGCCTGCCGCGGATGGATACGCGGCATGTGTTTGAGACCAGTGTCAGTTTCGCGGACGTCGACCGGGACGAAGTCCTGCTGCTGCCCCGCCTCTTCAAGCTCCTGCAGGAGGCTGCGATCCGGCACGCGAACCAGTTCGGCGCCGGCACCAATGCGCTGACGCTGCGCGGCGAAACCTGGGTGCTGAACCGGATTTTTGTCCAGGTGGTCCGCTACCCGCGGGCCACGGAAACGCTGCGCGTCGAGACGTGGTCGACCGGGATCCGGGGCTTCAAGGGCTACCGCGATTTCCGGGTATTCGACCGCGCGGGCGAAACGATCGTTGCCGGCAGCTCCCTTTGGCTGTATCTCAATGTCGCCACGCAAGGCATCGTCCGGGTTCCCCGCGAGGTCGCGGCCATTTTCCCGGTGGGCGAGGAACCACCCTGGTGTCCGGACCTGGAAGCGTTGGCGCTGACCGGCCCGGAAGAAGGTGCGGCCCGGTTCCAGTACGCATTGCGGTATTCCGACGTGGACGTGAATCGGCATCTTAACAATGCGGCCTATCTCGACTTGGTGCAAAGCGCCCTTTCCCTCCAGGCGGGTTGCCCGCGGCCTGGCCGCATTGCGATGAAGTTCGCCAAGGGCATCGCCGCCGACGCGCGGTCCGCAACCGTCGCGCTGGACTCCGCGCCGCCGCGGTGGCGCTTCAGCGTCGGCGACGGCGGCGTCGTCTGCGCCACGGGTGAAGCTCTCTTCGATCCGGAGCCCTAGACGATCTACGCGAGCAACGCGGCGCGCAATTGCGGCCACAAAGCGCTCTCGCCCTTTGCGGCGACGCCGTCGCTCGACAACAGCCGGTCGCAGTAGTCGAGCGCCAGCCGACGGGCATACGGAGAGGAGAGGCGCGCCACGGTCCGAAGCAGGTAGGCGCGCATCCGCTCCGGGTCCGACGCCGCCTCGCGCGCACGTTCGATCGATTCGCCCTCGAAGTCACGAAAGGGCCCCTCCCACCCCATGCGCACACGCGCTTGATTCACCACGCTTCCCTCCTGCAGCGATATCACGCGGTCGGCGTATTCGCAGAGATACAGCAAATCGATCACCGCCTCCCGCTCGACTTGAGATAACTCCGTGGGCGCGGCGCTGGGGTCGGGGGTATTCATGGTCTGGGGGACGGGCACAGGCTAGCGATGCGAGACGGGGCGCGTCTAGCCTTGAACGGCTCCGTGCTGCCCTGCGCGCCGCTGGGTCCCGCCAGCCGGCAATCAACCCCGGTTGGTGTCGACCCCGATGGCCTGCCACAGCGGGCAGTAGCGGGTGCTTCCCGTCACCAGCTCCATCGCACCCAGAAGGCCGAGTGCGACCCGCGTCGTCCGGCCCAGTGGCGCGAGCATGGCCGCGGCGACCATGGCGGAGCCGGCGGCAATTCGAATCTTTTGTTCCGTGCGCCCCACGTTGCAGGGCAGCCGCCGCGCGGCCACCGTCTCGGGGGGCGACTCGATGGCGGCGAAGTCGGGCTGGTCGAATGCGGTCTGTTCCGCGATGCGTTCCCCCACGTTCGTGCCGAAGTCAGGGGAGTCGGTGAAGCCTTCGGAAAACTCGCTCTGCGGGTTGGATGTGATCGGCGTCGTCATCAGCACAGAGTAGTCTGCCGGCGCGCGGAGTGCCTACGACGGCTTCCCACTCACCCATGCGGGAAACAACCGGGGGCGCCGCCCGGACCGGGCCACCGGCTGCGACCCGCTGCCGCCTCAACGCCGGACCAGAACGTCCTCAACCACCGCATTTGCCGCCGCGGCCACCGTCCGCGGCGCCACGCGCGCCGCCACCCAGGGTCGTCCCGCCGGCAACAACTCATGGCCGTACAGCTCGTTGAGAATGATCCGCGCCATCATGTACCACGCGCTGAAGGCGCAGGCGATGAGGACAAACGCGGCGAGGGTGTTGCAGACCGGGAAGCCAAAATGCCCCAGGTCCAACAGGATGAAGCCCGTCAGCAGCAAGGTGAAGGTCACCGCCATGGCACCGTGAATCCGCCAGGAACCGACCCAGAGGATGGCCGTCAGCAGCGTCCACGCGACGAGGAACCAGCCCACATCGGTCGTCGTCGGCGCAAACAGGCCGTAATGACCCGCGATCTGCATCGCACAGAGCGAAATCCAGAACGCGCCATAGGACGTAAACGCGCAGTAGCCGAAATTATTGCCGGTCTTCATTTCCTGCAGACCGGCGATCAGTTGGGCGCCGCCGCCAAAAACGAGGCCGAGCCACATCACCGGGCCGGAGCCGACGAGGCCCAGATTATGCAACTGGAGCACCAGCGTGGTGAGGCCGAAGCCGGCCAGGCCGACGACGGCAGGATTGCCCAGTTTGGGTGCAGGAGAGACGTGCGGTGCCATGATGACGCGGTTTAAACCGCCTACCGAATCCTCCCGCCGCGCTGGTTGGCGACACGGATCGTGCCCGCTCGACGGATACACCCGGACCTACTGCGACCCATAAGGGCGGCGGGCGGCAAGGCAGACCCGCGGCGCGTCGCCGGCCCCATCCCCACCCGCCGATCTTCCCTCACCGATGTTTGGACACCGCGACCACCAGCGCCTCGCCTGCAACGGTAACCACGTCCCCCTCCTGCAGCTTGCGTCCGCGCCGTGTCTCCACCGCGCCATTCACCTCGACGCCACCCTCCAGCACCGCCTGCTTCGCCTCTCCGCCCGTCGCCGCGAGCCCGGCAAACTTGATGAACTGGCTGAGTTCGATCGGTGTCTCGCGGACGAGCACGCTGCGTGGGGACGAATTGGCCATGGCCCACGCAAGCACGGGAGTTCGCGCTCGTCTAGCCTGCTGCGACGGTCGTGCTGACCCTGACCACCGCGGCGCCGTTTGCCGGGCGTGTCGGAGCGGAGGCTGGCCGTTCCCGTTTCGCTTTGGAAAACCCGGGCCGCTTTCGAACCTTGTGATGCTTGCCGGAGGTTAACCGAACTGTATGGTCACCGCATGTATAGTCGAGTTCTCCTGTTCCTCGGCTTGTGCTTCTTGTCCACCGCGCTCATGGGGACGGATGCACCGCTGCACGTCGACCGCGCGTCGACCACGGAGTCATCGCCATCCCCCGCCGTCGCCCCCCTCCCTGCCGACGCGCCACCCACTGTCGTGGACAAAGCGCCTGCGGCTCGCTCCGCCCGGCAGGTTTACGTCATCCCCGTCCGCGGCGAGATCGGGTCGGCCGTCCTCTACGTTGTCCGCCGCGGCATCAAGGAGGCGATCGAGCAGAAGGCGGACGCGGTCGTGCTCGACCTCAAGACCCCGGGTGGAGCCCTGGGCCCGACCTTCGAAATCATGGAGGCAATCGGCAAGTTTCCCGGCGTCACCCTCACGTATGTGAACTCGGAAGCCATGTCCGCCGGCGCGTTCATCTCGGCCACCACGAACGAAATCTGGTTCGCGCCGGACGGCATCATCGGGGCGGCCGCGCCGGTCTCAGCCGGCGGCCAGGATGTGGATGAGACGATGAAGTTGAAGATCGTGAGCTATCTGAAGGCGCGCGTTCGAGCCTTGAGCGAAGGCAAGGCGTACCGGGGCGAGGTGATTTCCGCCATGATCGACTCCCAGCGCGAGCTGAAGATCGGCGACAAGGTCATCAAGGAGAAAGGCGAACTGCTCTCGCTGACGGCGGCCGAGGCTGCGCAGACGTATGGCGAGCCGCCGCAACCGCTCCTTTCGTCCGGCACCGCAAAATCCCTGGACGACCTCATCGGCCAGCGGTTTCCGGACGGCCGCCCGAATCGCACCACGCTCGTGATGACGTGGTCGGAGTCGCTCGCAGCCTGGCTCAACTCGATCTCCCCCATCCTCCTGGGGATTGGGATGCTCGCGCTTTTCATCGAGTTCAAGACGCCCGGTTTCGGCGTCTTCGGCATCGTCGGCATCGCGGCGCTGGGCATCGTTTTCGTCAGCAGCTACATCGCAGGTCTCTCCGGCCACGAACCGGTGCTCGTGTTCAGCCTCGGGCTGGTCCTCCTCGCGCTCGAACTTTTCGTCTTCCCCGGCAT
This sequence comes from Verrucomicrobiota bacterium, assembly GCA_023457715.1. Lineage (GTDB taxonomy): Bacteria > Verrucomicrobiota > Verrucomicrobiia > Opitutales > Opitutaceae > ER46. Next base: position 33,771 of record JAEWKR010000069.1, on the reverse strand, counting down.
CGTGCTGCTCGGGCTGAGCGGCGTCGTGCTGATTCTCGGTTCCCTTGTTTGGGCGATGGCTGACCTCTGGCCGAACGAACCGCTGCAGCTCGCGTGGTCCGGCGACGCGTTCACCCGCCCGCTGACCAACCTCGCGTTCGGGCTGGCCATCTCGGTGGCCGGTGCGCTGGTCCTGCTGCGCTACCTGCCTCGCGGGTGGTTCATCGACCGGCTGATCGTGCAGTCGGCGGTGGACGGCGCGGCTCAGATCGCCGGCGGCGGGGTCCAGACGGAGGGGGAGGCACGCGCGCTCGTCGGACGGCGCGGCGTGGCGATGACGTCGCTCCATCCGTCGGGGCAGGTGGAAATCGACGGTCGGCGCTATGAAGCCCGGGTCGAACTGGGCGCGATCGAGCGGGGCCGCCCCGTGGTCGTGCGCTCCGCCTCCGACTTCGGGTTGATCGTGGAGGAACAATCATGACGTTGATCGTCCTGCTTTTCATCACCGGCGCGCTGCTTTTTGCCGCGGAAGTTTTCCTTCCTGGCGGCATCGCCGGGATCATTGGCGCCGTGGCCCTGATCGCCGGCGCTGCCGTGGCGTTCGTTCAACATGGCGCGATGATCGGCTCCGGGGCGACGCTGGCCGCGCTCCTCCTGGTTGGCATCCTGCTGTACGCCGAAGTGGTCTGGCTGCCACGCTCCCGGTTCGGCCGGAGCATGGTGGTGCAATCCAGCGTGGACGCGCAGTCCCAACCGCCCGTCGCTTCGGCCGACATCGTGGGGCGGATCGCTGTCGCCGCCACCCCCCTCTCGCCTTCGGGCTTCGTCATGGTCGACGAGCGCCGCTACGAGGCATTTTCGCGCACCGGCTACGTGGCGCGTGGCACCCCTCTCACTGTCGTGGGACTCGACAACTTCCGTCTCATCGTTTCCGAAAACAAACATCCATGAACATCTCCCCCCTGGTTATCTGGGTACCGGTTGCCATCGTTGCCTTCATCATTGTTGCGGTCTTTCTCTCGTTCTTCGGAACGTGGTTGAAGGCGCGTCTGAACGGCGCGCCGGTGAGCGTGCTGAACCTGCTCGGCATGCGCCTGGGCGGCGTCCCCTACGGTCTGGTGGTGGAGGCCCGCATCACCGCGGTGAAGGCGGGGATCCCGCTCGAGACCGACAAGATCGCGGCGCACTACCTCGCCGGCGGAAACGTCGTGCCCACGGTGCAGGCGATCGTCGCTGCGCAGAAGGCGGGCATCGCGCTCAACTGGGATCGCGCGTGCGCCATCGACCTCGCCACGAAGGGCTCCAACAAGAGCGTCGTGGAGGCCGTGCGCACCTCCGTCGATCCGCGGGTGATCGATTGCCCCAATCCTGAAGCCGGCCGCACGACGATCGACGGCGTGGCCAAGGACGGCATTCAGGTGAAGGTGAAAGCGCGGGTCACCGTGCGGTCCCACCTCGAGCGTTTCGTCGGCGGCGCCAAGGAAGACACCATTATCGCCCGCGTCGGCGAGGGCATTGTTTCGACCATCGGTTCCGCCGAGACCTACAAGCTCGTGCTGGAATCGCCGGATGCGATCTCCAAGACCGTGCTCGCGCGCGGCCTCGACGTCGGCACGGCGTTTGAAATCCTCTCCATCGACATCGCCGACGTCGATGTCGGCGAGAATGTCGGCGCCAAGCTGCAGGAAGCGCAGGCGGAGGCCAACAAGAACATGGCGCAGGCACAGGCTGAAATCCGCCGGGCGGCCGCCGTCGCGGTGGAGCAGGAAATGAAGGCCCGCGTGCAGGAGATGCAGGCGAAGGTGGTCGAGGCGCAGGCGCAGGTCCCGCTGGCGATGGCGGAAGCGTTCCGCAGCGGCCGCCTCGGCGTCATGGATTATTACAAGATGGAGAACGTGCAGTCGGACACGGCCATGCGTTCATCGATCGCCAACCCGGACATCCAGAAGTGATCAGTTTCGCCGCCATCACCGTGGCCATGACCACGGTTTTTGCCGCCGGACTGGGTGCCTGGCTGCCCGTGATCTTTGCCCTCGTGATGATCCTGAACGCGATCATCACCCTGCGCCGCGCGAAGCGACAGCGCGAGGAGCACCAGGCGAAACAACGGGAGCAGGGCGTCGACCACCGCACTCACGAGGTCAGGGAGCGGATGCGCCGCCTGGCGGAAGAGCGACGCCGCGCGCTGGAACGGCACGGTGAAACCACCGTCGCGGCAGCGCCGCCAACGCTGCATGCTCCCGAGCCCGCGCCCGCCTCGCCGCCTCCGGGCCGCTACCCGCCCGTGGATCCGTTTGGGGACAGCCCGCTCGGACGGCTCCTCCAGGAGTTGCAAAAGAAGGTCGAGCAGCCCCCTGCTCCTCCCCCCGTGGTGGTTCATCGCGAACCCGCACCGCCGCTCGCGCCCCCGGCGCCGCCCGTGTTCGTCTCCTCCGAAGAGGCGAGCCCGGATGGGATCGAAGGACCAACGCGCGGCGTGGTGCACCGACACGACGCGCCCACCGTTGCTCGTCGCCGTCGGCATCCGCTGCTGTCGAACATCCACGATCATGATGCGCTGCGCCGGTCCTTGGTTCACCGCGAGGTGCTCGGCCCGCCGGCGGCCCTGCGCTGACGCCGAGGCGGACCTCCCCGGCATCACCCCGGCTGAAGCCGCCGCCCTGGTGGTGCCGCCGAGCGGCACCCCGGGCTCTACTCCGGCCAGAGCGTCTTGGCGCGGGCGATGATGACCTCGCGCAGCCGACCGAGCAGCGGCGTCGTGGGTTCGCGCCACAACGCCACGATTTCCACCGGCTCGAAGCCCGCCAGTGGAATCGCCCGGACGCCTTTGCGCTGCACCAGATTCGGGATATCGACCGTGACCCCGATGCCGTACCCGTTTGCCACATACTGACTCACCAGTTCGGTGGAGCTGGCCTCGATCGACACGGGCCAGTCGACGCCGAGTCGTTTCAATCCGCGGTCGAACGACCGGCTGATGCCCTCCGCCACCGGCAGCCGGATCAACGGCTCGGCGACCGGACTCTGGGCCCAGAGTTGCTCCGCCGTCTTCACCTTGCTGGCCCGCGGCACCAGGAGCACCAGCGGGAAGCGAACCAGCGCGATGCTCCGCAGCGTACTCGCCGGCTTGGTGTCCAGCGGGATCACGGCCAGGTCGATCTCCCGCTCCATCAACCACCGCTCCACGTCGGCCTGGGATCCGCTGCGAAGCGCGAACCGCAGCTGCGGCTCGGCTGCCTTCATCTGCTGAATGATCGCCGGCAGGTAGTCGCGCAGGATGAGCTCGGACGCAGCGAAGCGGATGGTGGGGGCATTGTTGCGGCGAACCGTCTCGCAAACTTCGTCCACCTGATCGAAGAACGGCCGGAGAAAGCCGTAGATCTTTTCCCCGTCGGCGGTGAGTCGGAACGGCTGACGCTCAAACAGCTTTGTCGCGAGTTCCTCCTCCAGGGCGAGGATCTGACTGCTGACCGCGGGTTGCTGGATGCCGTAGGGCATGTTGCGCACGGCCCGGCTGATGCCGCCATGCTTCGCAACGTAATAGAAAAGCTCGAGGTGGTGCAGATTCACAGGGAAGCGCGGCGTCGATCGCCCGCCACATCTGGAGCAATCGTCGTCCCCAGGCGAGCCCATTGGCGCGATCAATAGGTGCATTCGGTTTATCAATTAACACCCGCGACCCGGGGTCGGGTATCGTCATGGCGTCATGAAAAACCACCTCTCGATTCGCTTGATCCTCATCGGCCTTGTCCTCGGCTCGGCTTCGCTCTGTGCGTCCTGCGCGGCGACGAAGTCGTTCACCGCCGCCTCGCGGCACGCGGGCCAAGCCTCCGGCCAGCTGCTGACCGCGGGCGGAAATTCCGTGGTCGGTTCACTCCAGGCCGGGTCCGCGGTGGCGGCCGTTCCGCTCTGGATGGGCGGCGCCGCCGTCGGTGGCGCGGGCGCTCTGTCACAGGCAATTGGCGACGGCGCCGCCAGGACGGGAGAGGCCACCATGAAGGGTGGCGACAAACTCTGGGATTTCGGTTCGGGCGACCCCGCCGAGCGGCCCGCCCTGGACCGCACCCGTGCGCTGCCGCCCGCCGCTCTGCCGCCCAGCGTCCCCCCCCGGAAGGATCCTTCTCCAGCGGAGGCGATGAACCGGATGTAAACCCGCTGATCCCCGGCAGGGGGCGGCGCTTGAGCCCGCCAATAGCTGAAGCGCCACCCTGCCGACCGATCCAACCGAAGCATGGCGGCCAGGCACCGCCCGATCTCAACCCAGGCACCCAACTCTCTTCTCCGCATGAAAAGCACCTCCCCTGCGCTCTGGCGCGCACTGCTCGTCTTCGTCCTCTTTTGGACCCTTCCGACCGCCCAGGCCGGCAGCAATTCCGAGGAAATGGTCGGCGTCGATCGGTACGGCGCCGCCCCCATCCAGGAACTGGCCCTCCGACTCAACGACGAACTCGACGCGCGCAAGGTCAATGTGGCCATTGTGGCCCGTGCCGGGCGGCCGCGTTCGCAGCTGCCCGATGGGGTGAGCTACACCCACGTGGCGTTCATCGTGTTCGAACCGGTCGTCGGTGCCGACGGGACGCCGTTCCACACCTATGCGGTTTACAACCTCTACCAGGGCCCGAAAGGCCAGGAGCGCGTCAGCCGGCTGCAGCAGGACCTGACCTACGATTTCGTCGCCGGGGTGCTGGAGCCGGACGTTGCCGTCTGCGTGCCGGCCGAGGAGCTGCAGAGACGATTGTTGCACGCGATCCGGTCCCCCGCGTATCAGGCGCTGCACATCCCGGACTACAATCTCGCCGCGAACCCCTGGGTGGATCGCTACGACAATTGCGTCACGCACACGCTCAAGGTCTGCGTCGCTGCCATCTACCAGACGGAGGATCGGCAGCGGATCTACGGCAACATCCGGGCGTATTTTCATCCGACGCGCATCAGGCTGAATCTGCTGGAAACACTCGGCAGCTCATTCGTCCCCGACCTCCGCTGGGAGGACGCCGAACGCGGGCGGCTGCAGACTGCCACCTACGATTCCCTGCGCGCCTTTCTCGAGTCCAACGGCTTGGTGAAGGAAACGTTCATCGTCCGGCTCGCGGGCCATTGATCCCGTGTGCCGCGATCTGTTTCAGCTCGTCGACGAACGCCTGGAACTCGCGGACCGGATCCCGCTCCGGCGGCAGGCGCAGCAGCGCGGAGGGGTGCAGGGTGATCAACGCCGGGGCGCCGAATTCCGTTTCGAAACGCTGCCCGCGCTCGCGCGTCACCTGCACCGGCCGCTCGAGGATCGACTGGGCGGCGGTGGTTCCGAGACACACGATCAGTTCGGGCCGGATGGCCGCAAGTTCGGCTTCAAGCCAGGGGCGGCACGCGGCGATCTCCCGCGCGCCGGGGCGCTGGTGCAGCCGCCGTTTCCCACGGGGCACCCATTTGAAATGTTTCACCGCACCGGTGATGTACAAGCTCGCGCGCTCCACGCCGGCGGCGGAAAACGCGCGGTCCAGCAACTGTCCCGCCGGCCCGATGAACGTCCGCCCCGCCCGATCCTCCTGGTCGCCGGGCTGTTCGCCCACCACGACAATCCGCGCGCGCTCCGGTCCTTCGCCAAACACCGTGCAGGTCGCCTTCCGCCAAAGCGGACACGCACGGCAGTGGCTGGCCGCCGTTCGCAGGGCGGCAAGATCACGCGTGGCGGGGACCGGGGCCACTCCGTAACGTTCGGCCGCGAGCTGCCCGGCAGCGCTTTCCGCCACCATCAGCTCCGCCCGGCCCCGGGACCGCGCCAGCAATTCAGGAATGATTCCCGCCTCCGGCAGGTTGGGCCGGAAACGTGCGGGCAGGTGGGCCGCCAGCGACGCCGGCTTCGCTCGGGCGGGATTGAACGTGCTCGCATAATACGTTCGCCATAATTCCTCCGTGTCATCCTCCGCTCGCCTCCCCGCCCCCGGGACTCCCGGCATGACGTGCAGCGTGCTCAAGTCCCAATGCACACAACGGTCGGGGGTCAGGATGGACCAGCGCATGGTCGCGAAACGATCGTGGAAAAAAGGGGCGGCGCGTTCCACGATGCGATGCTCGGGCTCATACCAGGCGATAAAAAGCGGACCCTCCTCCGTCCGGGTCTCCCGAAACCGGACGAAGGCGTGCATCCGATGTTCGTCGTGCCGGACCGCACGCGCGTAGGCATGAAAGCGATTCACGTCCGGGTCGGTGGTACGTTCCAGGACTTCCGGCTCGCCCCGCGTGTGCCGCCACAGCAACCGGTAGCACAGCGCCCACCGCCCGGCATCGCGGTGACATGCCACTTGTGCGGCCAGCTCCAGAAACTCGCGGGAAACGCGGGCGGTCGCGGCCGGCGTCGTCGCCGCGACGAGCGCCCCCGCGGCGGTCTGCATCCCGAATTCCAGCGCCACTTGATCCTCCTCGCCATCGCTCCAGGCCACGGCGTCCGGTGGCATGCCTCGTTGCAGGGCCGAACGCGCGGCCGCCCGCCAGCCCCCGAAGGAGCCATCGAATTCGAACGTCATCATCAGAACTCGGGGGTAAGGGTGTTTCCGCCCGGCGCGAAAAGCTCCAGCTGGTCCGGTGCGGGCAGGAAACGCTCCCGCAACCGCGGATTCTCCAGCTCGCCAAGCGGGGGCCGGTGGTCGGCGAGCTCGACGAAGGGCAGGACCTTCCGGAGCGAAACCTTCAACCTCGCCAGATCCTGCACCCGCAGCCGCGACCAGCGACGCGCCTGCAGGATCCGATCCACGGTGCGCACGCCCACCCCCGGGATTCGCAGCAGGACCGGCCGGGCGGCACGGTTCAGGTCCACCGGGAAGGCGTGGCGGTTGCGCAGCGCCCACATCAGTTTCGGATCGAGGGCCAGATCCAGGTTCGGCTCGGCGGGAGACGTAATCTCGGCGACGTCGTACCCGTAATAGCGCATCAACCAGTCCGCCTGGTACAGCCGGTGTTCGCGCACGAGCGGCGGCGCAACCAGCGGCAGATGAGGAGACGCATCGGGGATGGGACTGAACGCGGAAAAATACACGCGTCGCAGACCGTGGTCCCGGTAAAGCCCGTCGGCGCGCTGCAGAATGGCGGCATCCGTTGTGGGCGTGGCGCCCACGATCATCTGGGTGCTCTGCCCTCCCGGCGCGAACGCGGGGGCCCGCTCGCTCCGGGCACGTTCGTCCTTGGCCGCCTCAATCCGGGTTTGGATCGCGCTCATCGCCTGCTCGATGCGCGGGGCGTTCTTCTCGGGCGCGAGCCGGCCCAGGTCATCCGACGTCGGCAGTTCGATGTTGATGCTGATGCGGTCGGCCCAGCGGCCCGCTTCGTCGATCAGCTCCTGGCTCGCCTCGGGGATGGTCTTCAGGTGGAGGTATCCACGGAATTGATGCTCCACCCGGAGCAGCCGCGCGACGCGGACCACCTGCTCCATCGTGTAATCGGGGTTCCGGATGATGCCGGAACTCAGGAAAAGGCCTTCAATGTAGTTGCGGCGATAAAAGTCCATGGTCAGCCGGACCACCTCCTCCGGAGTGAACCGGGCGCGCGGCACCGAGCTGGAGACCCGGTTGACGCAGTAGAGGCAGTCGTAGATGCAGTAGTTGGTCAGCAGGACCTTCAACAACGACACGCATCGCCCATCCGGCGTGTAGCTATGGCAGATGCCCACGCCCGTGGTCGATCCCAGCCCCCCGGACTCCCGCGAGTTCCGGGCCGTGCTCCCGCTGCTGGCGCACGAGGCATCGTACTTCGCGGCATCCGCCAGAATCGAAAGTTTCTCCCTGAGATCCATCGCCCGCAGCGTGTGCATCCGCACACGCTGCGCAAGGCGCCACGCCGTCCATCGCTGCAACCGGCTGCCGCCCCGGATCTACCGCCGCTCGGAAAGGGCCGGCACCGCGGAGGCAAACGGTCACACCTCCGCGTCAGCCGCTGCGGGTCCCCGCCGCCAGAGCCGCGCGGCGCGCGCGTACTCGTGCGCAATCTGCGCCACCACCGTTTCCCGCGCAAAGCGGGTCGCCGCAAACCGCCGCGCCTGCCGCTTCATCTCCAGCCAGCGCGCGGGGTCGAGGGCAAGTTCCTCCAGCCAGGGACCCACCTCGGCGATAGCGGTGAAAAAGCCGCCGGACACTCCGGGGAGCAGTGAGCTTTGCACGCCGTAAATGTCCCGGGCGATCACCGGCAAACCCGCGGCCTGCGCCTCGGCGATGGCACCACAAAATCCTTCGCGATAGGAAGGGTTCACCAGAACATCGAATTGACGGTAGAGTTCCGGCAGATCGGAGACGACCCCCCGGTATTCGATCTTGCCGCACGATCGTTCCACTTCGGCGAGAAACTCCGCCTTGATGGCCTCGTCGTCCAGGGCTCCGAAAACCAACAGCCGGACATTGCGGTCGGAGGAATACGACACGAACCAATGGACCAGGTCCATGATCCCTTTCTCCCACGACACGCGGCCGACATAGCCCAGCACCAGCTGGCCGCGGGAGGGGATCGGCCGGTTGACTTCCAGGAGGCGACCGTCCACCCCGCAAATGGAGCCCCACCCCACCACCCCCAGAGTGCGACAGTCAGCGAAGCCTGCGCTCCGCAGAAACTTCAGCTGCGGCCAGGAGTCGACGAGCACGATGTCCGCCTGGGCGGCGAGGTGCCGATCGAGATGCCGCAGCACCCGCGCGCGCAGGTCCTGGCGGCCGGCCCACACCTGCCCCGTGAACCAATGGATCCAGAGTCCCTGGCGGATGCCGAGCAGCCGGAGCCCCGACATCAACAGCCCCACCGTGGGATGGCCGGTCAGGAGCACCTCCCCCCGGCTGCGAGCCAGGATCCGCAAGAGCCCCAGGCCTCCCCTGGCCATGAAGCCCAGGGAGCGCCGACGCTGCGTCACCGCGCCTTCGCCGTCGAGCAGATGGACGTCCACCTTCGCCGCGCCGGTGCGTTCAAGGTACTCGACATGGTGCGAGAGAAAGTAGCGATACGGGTGACGGAGCGTGACAACGGTCAGGCGCATTCGGGACGCTCAAAGGTGCGGGGAGCCGGCGGGGTCGCGAGGACAAAACGGAGTGCCGCAACGGCGGCTCACCATCCCGAGAAGCTTCTCCGCGGCTCGGTCCCAACTGAGGTGTTCCCGCGCTGCGATCGCCTCGCGCGACGCGCGCGCATAGGCCTCGGGATCGTCAATCAGACTGCGCACGCCGGCGGCCAATGCCTCGGCGCTGAAGTCGGCCGCCACCACGCCGCCCCCATGGGCCAGTTGTTCGACGAGTCCCGGACTGGGCGTGGCCACGACGGGGAGGCCGTAGGCAAAGGCCAGCGCGAGCACTCCCGATTGCGTGGCTTCCAGGTAGGGCAGGAGGCAGATGTCGCTGCGCAGGAACACCTCGCCCACCGCCGCTTCCGGTATCCACTGGTTGTTCACGATCACGCCCCCCGGGGGAATACCCGTGAAATCGTAGGCGGTCGTGTCCCCCTCCCCGCAGAGTTCCAGCACAATCCGGCGTTCACCCGCCAGCAGCCGGATCGTGTCCAGGGCCCGCTGCACGCCCTTGTAGGCAATGATCCGGCCGAAGAAAAGCAGCCGCAGCGGCTCCGCCCGGAGCACACGTGGGCGTGCGGGGGGGCCCATGAAGAAAAGGCCGAGGGGAATCACGACCGAATTCCTGTCGTCAAAGCGCGGATACCGTGCGCGCACGTCGTGCATGACATGCGCCGTCAGGGTCGTGACCATCGACGCCGCGCGGATCGAATGCTCAATCAACATCTCCGCCAGGCGCCCTCCCTCCCCCAGGTGCGGCCGGGCGTCATGCACGGTGAGCACCACCTCGACCCCCAATCCCCGGGCCAACCGCGACACGGGGATGCTCCACGGGTGCAGCATCGGCACGTAGACGAAATCGGGCCGTTCCCGCCGCACAAAACGATAGACGTGAAGGAGACACGCGAGGAGGGCGGGCAGTCGCGTCAGGAGTTGAAAGCTGGATTCCGGAGTCGAGAAAAGGGCCGTACTCCCGACCCGGCCGGCAAAATCCCCGCCCCGGCTGAATTCGGCCAGCAGGACGTTGCGCCGCGACAGCACGTAACTGACCTCGGCGCCCCGTTTGAGCAACGCCGCGCCCATCTCCTTGGCGTAACGCGCGCCACCGTCGCGACGGCCGAGAAAAACGAGGAGGACCTTCATGTCGGAAACAGTGCAGCATCCCGCCGCCCGCCAAAAGGGAAAAGGCGAAAAGCCCGGCCGCACCCCGTGGTGCACCGCCCTTCGCTCGCGGACGAAAGGCGGCTCCCGCCGGTTCAGGAACGCCGCCGCACACCAAATCCCCTTGCACGTCGCATCAAGACGTAAGAACAACGCTGCTACTCTCGCGCATGGCCAAATCCGTCCTCGTTGTCGGCAATCCCGGTTCCTTCAGCCGTGAAATGGTGGCGGCGCTGCGGGAACGGTATTCCCCGACGTTTGCCCTGAATGAGGAGTTCGAAGATCGTTTGCGCGAGAAGGTCGCCGGAGACTCCGGCGCCCTTTCCCCTGAAGCCGCCCGGCAGGGAGCCCGCGGCAAGGGGCCGCGGCCAGGGCACCTTCCCGTCCCGGAAGCTCCCGCTGCTGCGCCGACGGGCTTGTTTGACTGGTTGGATACCTTCGAAGCCGGGCACGTCTGCTACGTCGGCGGAGCGGTGCGCGACGAAACGTTGATGCCGCTGCGCAACGTACGCGTCCCGGAGGCACTCGCCACCTATTGCGCCGCCCGGGGGGTCCGTTTTGTGTACCTGGGGTCGCTCTCAATCTGGGAGGCGGCCCCCCATTCCGGCATCGTCAACGAGGACACCCCGCCCGCCGCGCGGTCCACGTATGGGCGGACGAAACTGGAGTTTGAGCAGGTGGTGGATCGCCTCCGCGCGCAGGGCTTGCGCGCGGTGGGCATCGCTCCGGCGTCGATCGTCGGGGCGCGGGCGCGAGGATCATCGATCGAACAAGTGATCGATCGCGCCCGCCAGCGGCCCTGGCTGCGCCGGCTGCGGTTCACCGGGAAGATCAGCTTTGTCACGCGCGGGGACGTCGCTCGTGCGTTGTGCCTGGCGCTCGCCGGCGAACTACCCGAAGGGCGAATCATCCTCGCCCGAAACGTGGCAATCGACGATGTGATCCGACAAGTGGCCGGCCCCGTCCGCGTGCGGCTTTCCGCCGCCGCGCTGGTCGCCGCTGCCGCCGGGGCCGTGGCCCTCGCCCGGCCTCGCTCGCGCGCTTTGCAATCGCTGCGACGGCTGATGGAAACGGTGGAATTCCAATCCGCCCGACCCGACGCGCTCGAACCTGTGGAGACGCAGGCGGTGGTGCAGGCTTTGGTGGCCGAGGCACAGGGAACTCCGCGACGATGAACCTTGTTTACGGCACGGTCGCGCTCTTCGCCTCGGCAGCCACCGTTGCCATCCTGGCCCGGCTCACGGTCCGGTGGCCCTCCATCCTGCTGTTCCATCTGATCTGGGCGGTCTTTTCCCTGCTCGTGCGGCCCGTCGCGACGGTGCTTTACGGAACCACGCTCGAAACGGAACGTTATTTCACGCCCGAACTCTACGTCGGCGCCTGGTACACCTGCGCCCTGTCTTCGCTCTGTTTTGCGGTTGGCATCCTGAGCACCTACCGGCCGCCAGCGATTCGTCCCAAGGCGGAACTGGCGGAACCCGGCCGTGCAACCGTGATCCTGGTGCACGGAGGATCGATCGCCGCCGCCGTCGCCCTCCTCGCGATCGGCGGCACGGCGATCATGTTCAGCAATCGCACGACCACGATGTCGATCGTGAGCCCGACCGTCCGTTATATCTTTCCGTTCGTGGTCGTGCTGTGCTGCGCCGGCACCCTGATGTCCGTGTTCGCGCTGCTGCGGAAAACGACGCTGCTGAACATCGCCAAAGTCGGCTTGTACTACGGGATCACGCTGCTGGTGGCGCAACGCGGCTTTTTCATCATCTTCGCCACGCTCGCCGCCGCCATGCTTTTCCGGGTGCAACAGAGGCTGCGCTGGGGCGCGCTGGTGACCCTGGCCGTGCTGCTGCTTTTCGGCCTGCTGGCGAAGGAACTCATGACCTGGGCCACAACGGAGCGCGAGCCGGAGGCACCGCGAAGCGTGCTGGAACGGATCGTCGACCGGCCCGACGGTGATGCGGTCGAAATCTGGATGCTCACCCTCGCCTACACTCGGAACTTCGGCTTCGTGAAAGGTGCGTCGCTTCCGAACAACGCCTACAACATCTTTTCTCATACCCAGCGCGATCAGATCCAGCGCCATAACGGTCAGGACATCCTCAACGGATACTATAACCAGGACGCCTACTGGTCGCGGGGGTTTGGTTTCAACGTCACCCTCCCGATCGAGCTCTTCCTGAACTTCGGCTGGTTTGGCGCGCTGCTCCCCCTCCTTCCCGGCGCACTGTTCGGCTACGCGCTGGGCCGATTCGACCGGGCGGTGTTTGTCGACCAACGCAGTCCCGTGGCCGCCGCCCTGGTCCTCTACGGCGTCTGGTCGCTCGTGCAGAGCTTCGCCGGACTGCAGTGGGCGGTGCTGTTCATTGCTCACGGCATGCTCTTCTTCATCGTGGAGAAGTTGTGGCCGCGACGGGCCAGGCCCGGGGTCCCCGGACCGAAGACCAAAGCCTAGGCGAGGTACGTTCGCGCCCCCTTCCGTTTCCGCTTTCCAGCGTTCCCGGTTCCACTTTCCTCGGCCCGTGTCCTTCCTCCGATCCTCTGCCACCTCGCTCCTCGACCGCCTCGGGGTGAGTGTGGTGCGTCGTGAGAGCCTCGCGTTGTTGAACGACGCCTTTCGGTGGCGCGCGTTGCCGCCGCTCCTGCTGGCAGGGGGAAACTGGAGCTCAGGCGAACTAAGGCCGCTGCTATCCGGCTCCAAGTCGCAGTTTCTGCAGGATCTTTTCGTCGCGCTGACCCTGCAGCTCAAACGAGGCGGCGTCTTCGTGGAATTTGGCGCCACCGATGGAGTGACCCTCAGCAACACGCATCTGCTCGAACACGCGCTTGGTTGGACGGGGGTCCTCGCGGAGCCATCGCGTCAGTTCCACGAGGCGTTGCAGGCCAATCGCCGGTGTCGCATCGACACCCGGTGTGTCTACCGCGAGTCGGGACGCACGGTGTCGTTCGACGAGATTGCCGGCACGGGGGTGTCCCAGGTTTCTGATTACCGGGGGAGCGACAAACTGAGCGGCCTTCGCCGCGGCCGGGTGCGCTATGCCGTGGAGACCGTTTCCTTCAACGACCTGGTGTCGCAGCACGGCCTTCCCCGGGAGATCGACTACGTGTCCATGGACGTGGAGGGCGGCGAGTACGATATCCTGGCGGGCATCGATTTCAGCCGGATCGACATCCGCGTGCTGACCGTCGAGCACAATTTTTCCGCGCAGCGGGAGAAAATCCACGCGCTGCTCAGCCGCGAAGGCTACCAACGCGTCCACGCCGACATTTCGTACACCGACGACTGGTATGTGCGGGACGGAATTTAATTCGTTCCTCGCGCTTTCGTTCCTCGCGCTCGAACGCCCCCCGCTTTCAAGGTGACAACCTGCACCCCGCTGAGGGCGAGGGTCGCGCCGAGGACAATCTGTGCCGTGAGGGATCCCGTCAGCGCGAGTCCAACCAGAAACAGCCCGAGCAACAGACCAGCCGCGGTCCAGACCAGGCCAAGCCGCAGACACTGCGCCGCCGTGAGGTGCGCGCGGGCTTCGGCGAGGAGAACCGCCAGCCCCCAGGCAATTGCCGGGGCGGGAACCAGATACCAGGACAGCGACCAGGGCACCCGCAGGAACCAGCCAAGCACGCCGACGCCTGCATAAGCGGCCAGGAGGAGGAGCCATTTCCAATGGCGCGCCTCTTTTTCCACCTGCTCGCGGCGGGCGTGGTGGAAAATGATGCGTTCGCCGATCGACGTGATCACCGCCATGGCGAACAGGCTGTAGAACACGGTCTGCAGCTGCACGTACTCCACGTCGGGCAGGTACCGCTTGGTGATCATATTCACCGCCAGCGGGGGCAGCAGGAGCGAGAGATCCAGGGTGGTGCGGACGAGACCCGCCCGCCAGTGCGCCGGCGCAAGGGCTCTAAAATCGGGCAGCTCGACGGACGACTCTCCCGCCAGGAAAGGCAGCGCAACGGCGATCGTCGCGATGACGACAAAGGCGGCATCCATGCCGCGCCACCACGCCGCCAGCCCGGCCACCGTCAGCAACGCGAAGGCCGCGAGAACGGACGATGCGGCCGACCGCCGGCCGAATTTGAGCAAACCCTGCCGCAGCGTGTAGAGGGCGGCGAGGCCGGCGACGGGCACAAACAGGCCGAGCAGGGCACTGAGCAGCGCCGGAACCCGTACATCCATCGGGCGACGCTCCCTGGCCTCAAAGTTGAGGCCGTACAGAAAGAAGACCACCAAGGCATTGGCGGCGAGCTGCGCGTTGACGAAGTGAAAGACCACCTCCCCGTCGCCCTGGCCGGCGAAATGCCGGTACGCGAGGAGATTGCTCCCTGAAAACAGCACCACCGCTACGGCGGGGCCGGCCGCGGTGCGGATCAGGTTCTGCCAGCGCCGCACCATGCTCACCTTTCTTCAGGGTGGTCGCCCGCGATTGGCCGGTGCTTGAGCGCGCGGAGCGTTGCAAGGGTGTGAAAGGCCGCGACCTTGAGCCGGCTTGGACGCCGGTTCATGAGCGCGAGGTACGTGCGCAGAGCGGGGCGATCGCGATAGGAAAAACGGAACGAACCAAAGCCCAGACGCGGGGCGTTGAGCCATCGAAAGCAGGGTGCGGCGGAATCGAGATAACTTCGCGTCCACGCCGCCGGTGCGGCACCGGGATCGAGTTCGAGCGCGCAATGCCGCAGGAAGAGCGCCTGTTCGCTGGCAAACGCGTCGTCCTGGGCAAAGAGAAACGCACGATTCCGCGGCAACGCCACCTGCTCCGCCTCGCGGAACCGGCGGACGAGTCCCTCCCACTCCGGCAGCCAGAAGCGTTTCATCGAGGAAAGGGCTCCGATCTGCGTCTTGTCATCGAGAAAGTAGGGCACATACGGGGTGCTGTGCATGGCGAGCGCGATCCGCGTCTCATCCCATGGCGCCGCCATCTCCCAGGTGGACAGGCTCCCGGCGAAACGAGCGTCCGATCGCAGCTTGACGACGAATGCCCGGCTGCAGGCATCGAGACCTGCGGAGGTTGACGTAATGAGCCGGCGGAGGTTGGCGGCCTTGGGCGGGACACCCGTGGCGGGACCAGGATCCATGCTCCGCACGACCTGAGCGCCGGCGGAAACACCTTCAACCGGCTGTCCGGTCCAGGTGGAGATCACGATTTCGGCTCGCGGAAATCCGTGGCGGATGGCCGCCACAAGGCTGGCGGTGTCGCCGTGGGGCGGCGCCAGCACGGGCCCCTGGATGACGAACGACAGGTCGGCGTCACTCACGAAACACCTCGTCGATTTCCCGGCCAAGGTCCGCACCGTAAAGGTCCCGGGACGGCGGCCGGGGCAACGGCCGGTCCCCGTCGGCGGCCGACCATGCCTCGCGGTAGCCACGCGCAATGTCGGTCGGACGGAACGGGTCGACGAAAACCGCGCGCCCCCCCGAGACTTCGGGCATTGCGCTGATGCAGGACGTGACGACAGCTTTCCCGAACGCCTGGGCCTCCAGAATCGGCAAACCGACGCCCTCCTCGAGGGACACGACGCTGACGAACGCGCAGTGTTGATACAGCCATTTCATCTGTCCATCCGACGGGCTGGCGATGGCACAGATCTGCGCACCTCCAGGGGGCGCGAACTCCCCCGGCATTGCGCCCCCGCCCTGACCGCCCGAGTTCACCGCGTTCGCGATGTACACGAATGTCGCGCCGGGAAGGTCGGCGATGGCCAAGGCGTCAAGGGCGCGCGACGTGTTCTTGTTCGGTTTCAACCCCGCGGGATGAAAAATGAAGCGTCGCGCCGCGAGCGCCGGCACCGGTTCGGCCACCAGCCGGTTCCAGAACGCCTCGTCGATCGGGGAGGACAAGCGTCGAATCTTCCCATGGTGTTTCCGGGGAACGAACGTCAGGCAATCCAGATGGGCTGACGCCGTCGGAACCAAAATCAAGTCGGCGGCTGCGACCCCGGAGCGGGCGGCCCGCTTGAAGAGACGCCAGCGGTGATCCTCCACATACGCCTTCCGCCACATCATGTCCGGGATCCAGTAGAGGTATCTGAGCCTGCCCGACGCGCGCCCCCACCAGATTCCCGGACCCCAGAGGGGATAGACGGCCGAGAACACCGTAAATTGATTCCGCTCCCGCTGCGCGCGACGGAGCAGCAGCCATTCCACCCAGGCCATGGCCAGCAGGCGCTTGCCGGGCGCACGTAGCAACAAGGCGGCCAGGCCCGTCCGGCGCAACCAAGGGGACTCGGCCACCAGCTTCATGGGTTGCAGCACCTCCGCCGTCCAGCCCCGGTCCGCCAGCCGGTTGCGCAGATCCGTAATCACGCGGTCGCTACCCGTGATCGATTCGAGGGAAATGAGAAAAACAGTTTTCAGGACGTGAGCGGAAAGGAAAAACGGAAACGTCAGCCGCGGGAAGGCTGAAACGGAACCGCCGGCCAGGCTCTCCCTCCGTAACGCCGTTACCCTGACCCGCGGCACTGCTGCGCGAAGACCGGCGTGGCCAGGAAGCGCGTCAGATCCTCCGGCGTGCCGAGGCCGTACATACAGGTTTCCTCGGAACCGATGTTCGACACCGCGATCCGACGGCCACGCGCGATAAGTTCGTTGTACACCGGGGCGACGTAGAATTCCCCGTTCACCCGTTTGTCGGCTCGGATCATGGCGTCACTCGCATCAAGAAAGTCCTGACCGCGCCGGAAATTGTAGATGCCGACGGTCGCCTCCGTGCTGATCACCTGCTTTTCCGCCACTTCCGTGACCCGGCCGTCCCCCGCCATGCGGCAATAGGACCACTTGGGATGGGTCGAGCGAAACGTCATGATCAGACCGTCGTTGGCCGGATCGTCCAAGGCCGCGAGATAACGATTGATATCCACGTCCACATACTGGTCCGAATTCGCGATCATCAGCGGCCGTTCGCGGCCGATCAACTCCGCGGCGAGGCGCACGGTGCACGCGGCACCCTCGGTGACGGTTGCCACCGGAAGGATGGCACAGCCCGGCGCGCGCTCAGCCAGCGTCTCGCGCAGAGTCGGATACCGCTCCAGATGCTCCGCCAGACAAAGGAAAATGAAGCGGTGGGGTCGGGCGGGCCGGAGATTGTCGATGACCCATTCAATCATGCGCCTGCCCCCGAATGAAATCAGGGGCTTGGGGTCGGTGTAGCCGGCCACGGCAAACCGCGAACCGCGGCCCGCCATGGGAACGATGATGTCCAGAGTCATGCCGAAAGAAATTTATCGTTCGCGACGCTGGGCATTTTCACGACCACGGTCGTAGCCTTGGTGAGCGCGCGAAAGTCCGTATGCTCCCCGGGATTGATGCGTGCCACCTCGCCGGCGACAAGCCGGGTGCCGGACATCTCCACCACCCCGGAGACCACCGCGGTGAATTCCGTGGCGACGGCGTGATAATGTGACAGTTCGGAGGCGCCGGCCTCGTACTCCTTGATGGCAACCTCGACCGCAGGGGTGCGGCAAAGCGACGGCTCGAAATCGCCGACGAACCAACCGCCTTTCATCTGGGAAATTTTAAAGACATCCATGGAAGATCGCGGCCGGCGGGTAATCCCCGACGGCTCAACCGAGAGACTTCAGGTCTCCGGGAGTGGCAAGCGATTGATACTCCTGCCGCCGGATGGCGTGCACGCCGATGCGCTGTTGCAGCAGGATCAACTCGTTGAAGGCGGGGCAGACGTAGAACCGGTTGTTCACGTGGGCATCCTTCTTGATCATCGCCACGGCGGCCGTGACAAAGTCCTGGCCCCGGCGGAAATAATAGAATCCGGCGGTCGCAAGCTTGCTGATGGGTCGCTTCTCGGCCGCTTCCACGACGTAGCCGTCGGCGTCGCATTTGACGAAGGACCAGCGGGGATGCACGTCCTCGAAGACGACGATGCCGCCGTCGAGCTTCCGACGCTGGAAATCCTCCACGATCGCGCGAAGGTCGGCTTTGATCACCTGATCTCCGTTGACGACGATCAAGGGCTCGTCCGCGTCGATGTGGTCGATCGCGGCGAGGGCGCTGCAGGCCGCACCCGCGGTTTCGCCCTGTAGTTCGACGATGTTCGCCTTGGGATCGATCAGGTGCACCACTGCGCCGGTATGGTTGCGGCGGTTCTCCTCCTTACGCAGCACGCAGACCAGGCGGGCGCCGAGTGGCGTGAGCGAGGAGAGATTCTCCAGGACGTGTTGGACGAGCGGCTTGCCCCCGATATCGACCAGGTTCTTCGGATAGGCATAGCCCGCCTCCTTGAAGGCGGTGCTGGGGCCGGACAGCAGGACGATGAGATTCATGCGCTGGGGCGTTCGGCGCGTTGGATATGGGCGACGATTTCCGACAGGGTGACGTCGACACATTGCTCGACGACCATGAGGTGGGCGCCCGCCGCACGGGCGGCGGCGATGCCGTGCTCGTTGTCCTCCACGACCAGGCACTCCGCCGGCTGGACCCCGAGCAGAGCCATGGTTTTTTGGTAGATTTCGGGATGCGGCTTGGTGTCAGTCACGTCCTGGTTGCTCACGACCGCGTCGAGATAGGGCGCCAGGCGACTCTTCTCCATCATCAAGTCGATGGTGCTCCGCATGGAGTTCGATGCCAGCGCGAGCTTGTAGCCCAGTCGCCGCAGGTTGGAGAGGGCGTATTCGTGCTGGAACAAGGGTTTGCACGAGGAGTGGACCAGTTCGATCGTATATTGCTGCTTGAGATCGTTGACGACCGGATGGAGGCGACGGGGCAGACCTTGCTCCCGGCTTAGCATCTCCAGCTTCTTGCGGGTGGGCAGACCGTCGAAGGTGACCAGATGATCGTAGCGGCTTATATTGTAGCCGAACAGGTTGAGGGCCCGATTGAGCGCGACGTAGTGCCAGTCCTTCGCGTCGATCAAAACCCCGTCCATATCGAATATCACTGCACGTACCTTGGTCATGAGCAGAAGAACGATTGAGCCTCGGACGGTCGATCCGTGCAAAGCATAACGTCCGCGTGCTGGTGAACGCCGGCCTCGCGCAAACGACCCCAGAGGTCCGCCGGGTCCCGCCGGTGCAGTTCCGAGGAGACGATGCAGACCTGCTTGCCGGCGGCGAGGTGTCGCTCGATCGCGGAGCGATTGATCACCGACTCATCGGCAAACGCGTCGAGCCACACCCCAGCGGCGCGTTCGTAGAACGGCGGAAGACGCTCCACGTCACTTTCACGCGTGAACACGCGCAATCCGCGTCGCAGCGACACCAGCGCATCCGCGACGGACATATCGAACAGAAAATAGTTGGTGAGAGCGTGGCGTTGCACGGCGGACAGCATCAGGTCCTGGAGACCGTCTGCCTTGACATTGAGGGCGAGCGGCAGCTCCGCATTCCGGGCCGCGAAACAGGCAAAAAAGGCATCCGCATCGAGGGCGCTGGCGTCCGGCAGGTCGTGCGCGACCACCAATCTGCCCAGGCAGTCCCGGAAGTCGGTTTCGGTGCCAAAGCCCGCCTTCACCGAACGCTCGAAGGCGGCGACGGTGTTCTTCTCGTCGGCGCGGACCCAGAAGCCGCGGTGGCTGAGAATATGCATCGGATCCGGCCCTCGCTCCAGCGCGTCTCAGCGCGTGAGTTGCGCGACCTGCGCCTCATGGCGGGCCAGCTCCAGATCGTGCTCAACCATGATCCTCACCAGGTCCTTGAACCGCACCTTCGGTTCCCAGCCCAGCTGCCGGCGCGCCTTGGCGGGATTGCCGATGAGGAGTTCCACCTCGGCGGGGCGCTCATAGCGCGGGTCGTACTTCACGTACTTCTCCCAATCGAGGTCCAGCAGTCGGAACGCCTCCTGGCAAAAGTCGCGCACACTGTGGGCTTCGTTGGTGGCGACCACGTAGTCGTCAGGCTGGTCCTGCTGCAGCATCAGCCACATCATCTCCACGTATTCCTTGGCGTAGCCCCAATCCCGCTGCGCATCGAGGTTTCCGAGGACGAGCGCGTCCTGCAGTCCGAGTTTGATCCGCGTCGCCGCCCGGGTGATCTTGCGCGTGACGAAGGTCTCGCCGCGGCGGGGACTCTCGTGGTTGAAGAGGATGCCGTTTGAGGCGTGAAGGTGGTAGCTTTCGCGGTAGTTCACCGTCAGCCAATAGGCGTAGACCTTGGCGCACCCGTAGGGCGATCGCGGCCAGAAAGGGGTGGTCTCGACCTGGGGAACCTCCTGCACCTTGCCAAACATTTCGGACGAGGACGCCTGATAATAGCGGACGTGTTTGACCAGGCCCGCCTCCCGGATCGCCTCCAGAATCCGCTGCGCGCCGAGCCCGTCGATATCGCCGGTATATTCCGGCACGTCAAAGGAAACGCGGACGTGGGACTGCGCGCCCAGATTATAGACCTCGTCGGGTCGGATCTCATACAGCAACTTGATGAGGCTAACGGCATCGGCGAGATCGCCATAGTGCAGATGGAGCCGCTTGGTCGCCCCGGCCTCGTAACCCGTGAGGTGGTCAATCCGGGACCGCGCCACCGTACTCGAGCGCCGGACGATCCCGTGCACGGCATAACCTTTTTCCAAAAGGAGTTCGGCCAGGTAGGATCCATCCTGTCCGGTGATGCCGGTGATAAACGCGGTTTTTGACATGGAAAATTCGGTGGTGGAGGGACGCGGCGCTGAACGGTTCAGCCCAGGCTCGCCATTTCCGAGGCCACCAGGCGGGAGACCATTTCCTCAAAGCCCACCGTATTCGACCAGCCCAGGATGCGACGCGCCTTGCCGGGATTTCCGCAAGGCGCGGTGGGTTCAACCGTAGTCACGAGCGCGGCATCGTAACGGACATGATCCCGCCAGGACAAACCGACGGCCTTGAAGGCCGTGTCGACAAAATCTTCGACCGTGTGCAGTTCGCCGGTGGCGAGGACAAAATCATCCACCGGCTCGGAATGAAGCATCATCCACATGCCCTTCACGTAGTCCGGCGCCCAACCCCAATCACGGCGGCCGGTCAGGCTGCCGAGATGAACCTCGGATTGGAGGCCCTTCTTGATGCGCGCCGCCGACCGCGCGATCTTCATCGTCACAAACTGCCCGCTGCGGCGGGGGGATTCGTGGTTATAGAGAATCGCGGAACACGTCTTGAGCTTGTAGGCGATGCGGTAGATCCGCGCCATCTGCTGCGAAAACGCCTTCGCCGCCCCGTAGGGGGTGGTCGGATTCAGGGGCGTCAATTCGTCCTGAGGCGAGTGACTGGGCGAACCGAACACCTCCGCACTCGAAGCATAAAGAAACTTGGGCGGTTCGGCCATGTCCCGAATGA
Organism: Verrucomicrobiota bacterium; assembly: GCA_023457715.1. Classification (GTDB taxonomy): domain Bacteria; phylum Verrucomicrobiota; class Verrucomicrobiia; order Opitutales; family Opitutaceae; genus ER46. Next base: position 12,354 of record JAEWKR010000069.1, on the reverse strand, counting down.
TCTCCAGGAGGCGGAGCGTGCCCATGCCAATGCTATCAACGGTCGTCTCCGGCAGTTCGAGACTCAACCGGGGACTCGATTGCCCGGCGAGGTGATAGAATTCGGTCGGCTTCGCCCGGGTGATGATTCTGCGGAGGTGCGTGGCGTCCTCGAAGGCGCCGTTATGCAGGAACAATCGCTGATTGAGCAGCTTGGGGTCCGCGTAGAGATGCTTGATGTTGCTCGTGGCCACGGCATCGGGACGGTGGACCAAACCATGCACCACATAACCCTGTTGGAGCAGCAGTTCCGCCAGGTAAGACCCGTCCTGACCCGTAATACCGGTAATGAAGGCGATGGGTTCCATGATGGAGCGATAAGCGGAGGGGCTGCAGGGCGGCAAACTGGATGCTTCAGGAGGCAGAGTGCGAGTAGCTCGCCCTCAAAGGAGGAGTGAGAATCAACTACGAAGGCTCCAAGGGCGCAGTTCAAGCCCGGACGGGATAACCGCCCCCGGGGACCACGCCTCCATGCGAGCAGGTCCGGCCGCGCCGGGCCCCGCGAAGTCCGCAGTTTAGAGTTTAAGGGGGCGAACGTTTCGCCCTTAACGGAGTTCGCCTCCACATGAATCCAGCCGACCTCACCGAACCCATGTGGGTCCTTGCGAGCTTCGCGACCTGCGGCGCACTGCTTTTTCCCGTTCGGCTCGCGCTGGGAAAAGCGGGGGTGATCGACCGCCCGAACGCCCGCTCCAGTCACGGAGTACCTACAATCCGCGGCGCAGGGGTGGGAATCGTCCTGGTGGTGGCCGCCGCAACGCTGACTCTCTCGCCGCGCCAGCCCTCGCTGGCCGCGGTCGCAGGCGCTTTCGTCACGCTCGCCGTGATTTCCTTTATCGACGATCTCCGGGGCCTCCCAGCCCGGGTCCGCTTTCTCGCCCACGGAGCCGCCGCGGGCGTCGGGTTGGCCGTGGTGGGCCGAATGGCCGAAGTCGATCATGCGGCCGCGGGATGGGTCGCCGGTGCCGCATTCGCCTGGGTGTGGATCGTCGGCTACACCAATGCCTTCAACTTCATGGACGGCATCAACGGACTTGCCACCATCCAGGCGATCGCAGGGAGCGCGGGGACGGCACTGATCGCGCAGGCTTTGGGGATGGAGGCCTCCCACCCCTTGGTGGCACTTTCCTGGTGCATCACCGGCGCATCCGCCGGGTTCCTCCCGCACAATTTTCCCCGCGCCCGCGCGTTCATGGGGGACGTCGGCAGTGCTCCGCTTGGATTCCTTCTCGCCCTGCTCGCGGTCTGGACCGCGCTGGAAACATCGCCGTGGGTCCTGCTGTGGCTTGGGCTGCTCCATGCCAACTTTGTCCTGGATACGGGGGTGACGCTCCTCCGGCGGGCGGCGCGCGGTGAACGGGTTTGGGAGGCGCATCGGGAGCACTTCTACCAGCGGCTGGTGCGCGCCGGCTGGTCCCATGCCAGGGTGACGCTCCTCCAGGCGGCCGTGCAACTGGTCGCGGTGGCGGTGCTGGTGTGGGGCGCGGCCCAGCCGGCGGAGACGCGCTGGCTGATCGCCATGGGTGTCGTCACCGCGTGGCTGGTTTTGTTCGGGGTGGCGGAGGCGTGTTTCCGTCGCGCCCGTCCCGCTTGAGGCCGGGCTCGCACCGGGCGTACCCTTGCTACGGGCGGGATGCGGCAAGGGAACTGCCTGCCTCCATCCTACTCCGGGCTGGCCAACGGGTCCGGCATCCCCAAAGTATCCGTCCGCCAGGTACAACAGCTGCTGCCGGCGGGCATCCACCACATGTCACCGAACCATCCGCCGGGCTTCGAAAAAGCTCCGGAACGTCCTGAATTCCGCCGCCGTCCCGCCTGGGACCGGTTGCGCCATCGACCGAGCATCCTGATCGTCTTGTCGCTGGTCGGGTTGGGCGCGCTCGCGTTTGGCTTGTGGAAAGCGACCGTCGGCAGCCGGCAGCGCGCGGGCGATACGCGGATCGTCACTTCGATGGCAGCCATCGTCGCCGCCCCGGAGTTTGAAGCGACCGTCGTCGAGCCGCTGCGGCAGTACCTGCTGCGAAACCTCCCGCTCGGCATCCGTCGGGAACATCTGGCCGCGCAGATCGCACGCGCCGCGCGCAACGAACCGACGGTGGCCACACGCGCTCCGGAACCGCGGAAACTGAGCCCGCCGCTGGATCGGTGGGCCGACCTGCTGAACTCGGTGCAGGCCGATGGCATCGAGGTTTATGGCCTCGTCTACCGGCTGCGCGAGCGCCGACAATGGCTGCACGGCTTCATCGTGGCGCGGCTGCGCGAGGCGGAGCAAAGACCCGGATCCCACGCCCTCTTGGCCCCTTTGTTCGATGGCACCAAGCCGGACACCGTAGCCTTGAACACGCCTGCGATGACGCTCGCCGAGGGAGCGGTCCTGCGCAGTCTGGGCGTGACGGCCGAAGAGCTGGCCGCGATCCTGTTTCTGGCCGATTGCTGCGAGCAGATCCGCGATACCACCGCGCGGCAGTGATCGGCGGTCCTCCCCGCGGTTCAGATCGACGCGTCGAGCAATTCGCGGACGGCCTTGCCCATGTCGACCCGGGAGAAGGGCTTCCGGATCACCACGGTTGACCCGACGGACTGCACGATTTCCGGCCGAAGGTGCCGGCTGAACCCGGTCATGATCAGCACCGGCAGCTCGTGTCCCTCCTCCCGCAGCCGGATCACCATCTCGATCCCCGTCATGCCCGGCATCGTCTGATCGGTGACGATCAGGTCGATGCCCGACGGGGCGATGCTGAACACCTCGAGAAACTTGGCGGCACTCGCGTACACCGTGGTCTGGTACCCGAAGCTCTGCAGCACCCGCTCGACGGCGATCCCGACCGTCTCCTCGTCGTCGATGATCGCGACCGACTCGCCGCGGGCGCGCAGACGTTGCGCATACACCTCGTCGGCATTCAGGTTCGGCAGCTCCACCCCCGGCACGATCGGCAGGTAAAGCCGGAACTGCGTCCCGACGCCGACGGTGCTCGCCACGTCAACGCCGCCGTTATGCCCGCGCATGATGGCGCTGACGACAGACAAGCCGAGGCCCGTCCCCTCGCCCTCCCGCTTGGTGGTGAAGAACGCCTCGAAAATGCGCGATTTGGTCTCGTCATCGATCCCGGAACCGTTGTCCGAGGCCTCGATGACCAGATAGTCCCCGGGTTCCAGGATGCCGGCCGCCGTTTCCTTCGGCCCGGCAAATCTCTGCCGCCCAAGGCTGAGCTTGAAGACGCCGTGACGGTCGCCGATGGCATGAGCCGCGTTGGTCGCAAGGTTCAGCAGGACCTGATGAACCTGATGCGGGTCGACCAGCAGCGGCGGCCAGTCGCCCCTGGCGTTGACCTCCATCTCGATCGTGCTGGGAATCGCGGCCCGGATGAACCGGGCTGCATCCTCGATCAGTTCCTGGGGCGAGGCCGGCCGACGTTCCGATTCGTGAAAGCGGCTGAAGGAGAGGATGCGTTTGACGAGATCCCGGGCCCGCTCCGCAGCCTTCAGAACCTGGCGGTGGGTCATCCGCGTCTGCTCATCGGGCGTTCCTCGGGAGAGGGCGAGCTCGGTAAAGCCGAAGATCGCCGACAGGATGTTGTTGAAATCGTGGGCGATACCCCCGGCCAGCGAACCCAGCGTGTCCATCCGCTGCGTCTCGATCAGCTTGCGCTCCATGTCGCGCTTCTGGAGCTCGGCCCGCTTCCGGGCGTCGATGTCCGTCCCCACGTTGATGATACCGGTCAGGCGGCCCTGCTCGTCGAAGATCGGCTGGGCGCGCCAGTGGATCCATACGCGCGCGCCGTCGGCGCGGACATCCTCGATGTCCACCTCGAGTTTCTGCCCCTCCAGTACCCGCATCATGAGGTCGGTCACCTCTGTCTGCATGCTGGCGGGGAAGCGCGCCACCGCCGGCCGGCCGACCGCCTGCGCCCGCGGGATGCCGAGGACGCGGGTGTAGGCATCGTTGACGTATTGGATGACGTAATCGGAGTCACAATACGCGACGATGTCCTGCAACTGGCCAAGAATGGCCAAAGCGAGGCGCTCTTCGATATGCTCGGGAGGCATGGCAGACCGAACGTTGGAGGGCGGGCCTCCCACGGACTCGGGTTGGTGTGAAGTTGGCGGACAGTGAGCCGACGGCAAAGGAAATGAGGGTGCTACCCTTCTGCCTAACGGCGCGCGGCGCCCGAAATTGAGGACGGATTCAGGCTAACGTTGCACTGGGTGGCGATCGGGCCGCCGCGCTCCTAAAAGCCGCTCGCGCCGCAAGCAAAGCGCACTCCGCAGAAGCGCCCGCCATCTGGCGACGGCAACCTACGGTGTCGCCAGGTCCAGCGCCAGCAGGAGGTCGCCACGCGCTGCCTCCGGAGAGTCCTGGGCCTCGCGGGAGAGGGCGGTGACGAGCGCAGGCAGAACGGAGGCATTGGACTCGGCACGAACCAGATATCCGAGGTACGCGCTTTCGGCGGACGGCAGTTCACCGGGCGCCGGGACGGGACCATGAATCAGTCCAAGCGCGGCCACCGGGCCCGTTTTCGTCACCACGAAGCGGCCGGCTTTCGCGTCCAGCAGGCCGGCGGCATGGGTGGCAAGGCCGCGCGCCAGCTTTTCCAACGCCGGATCCTTCGTGGCAGCGGAGCAGGCAAGCAGGCCCTTGGCCACATACACATAGTCCTCCGCCAGAGCAGGAACGGTTTCCCCCCCGCCTCTCTTGGACAGACGGCGCAAGGTCCCCTCCGCCGTCAGCAGATGCTCACGAATCCACGCCGCCTGGCGCCGCGCCGCAGCGAGCAAATCATCGTCGCCCAGCGAGGTCCCAGCGCGGCTCAGCGCGAACAGGATAAGTCCATGGGTCGAAGGCGGGGTGCTGACGTCGCGACGGGGGCCCGGTCGTTTCGCCCGTGCCGCGAGCAGCTTGGCGCGGGCCGCCTCCGAAAGGGCGCCGGCCGACCCCTCGGCCAGATAAGGCAGATTGAGCGCGGCCGGTGCAGCCGAGCCAGTGCCTGCGGCCGGCGAGGCGAGTGGATACGCGTCCGCGGGAAGATTGCCCTCCGCAGTGACTCCGAGCGCCTGGGCGGCCGCGGCCGCCTCCGTGCCCAGAGCGGCCTGAACATCCGGGAGGGTCCAGAGATAGTAGGCGGCTCCGCCTTCGCCGCTCGCATCCTCGGCGGAAAGATAGCCCTGCTTCGAATCGTAAAGCTGCGTGGTGAGATAACGGAGAGCGCCGCGCGCTGCCTGCTCCAGAAGCCCGGCTTCGGGCCCCGTCTTCACCTCCGGCAAGGCCAGGGCGTCAAGGTACGCCAGGACGATCCGAGCCTGGTCGCCGGCATGCTTTTGCAGATAGGGCTGCCGGTACGCGGCATCGCTGGCCTGACGGAAAAAGCCGCCATCGAGCGGATCCCGGATGGCGCCGCGGGACAGCGCAGTCAGGGTTTTCACCGCATGCGCGCGGGTGGTTTCGCGGCGCAGAAGGAAACGGAGAAGCTCGGGTTCCAGCCGCTTGGGGGGATCTCCGAAACCGCCGTTCTCGGGGTCGAAGCGGGCTTCCCACGCCGCGAGGTTGTCCTCCAGCACCGCCTTGGCCGCCGCCGCCGAGATCGGATTGGCGTCGGCCACCGTCCCGGCCGTGAGTGCGGCGACCGCCTCATCCGCACGGCTGCGCTGCGCCGCAGGATCAGCCTGCCAGGCGCCTGCCACCTGCTTGGCGACATTTACCAACCCCGGTTTGCCCCACTCCTCGGAGGGCGGCAGATAGGTGGCGCCTTCGATCGGCTTCAGGTCCGGCGTCAGCCAAAGATTGAGCGGCCAGCCGTTGAGTTGCTTCGCCTGCTGCAGCCAGGCGCGATAAACGGCCGCCACGTCCGGGTGCTGGTCCCGGTCGATGAGGACGCACACAAAGTTCTCATTCAGGAAACGGGCGGTGTCGGCATTGGCGAAGGACTGGCGCGCCATGTCGCGGCTCAGTTCGCTCGTCAGCGCGCCAATGTGCACATACAGCGGCTTGTTTTGCTCGCGGGCGCGCGCGAAGGCCTCGTCGCCCCAGGGCAGCCACGACATCGTACCCCCGCGTTGGTGCTCGGCAACGAAGGCAGAGGAAGCAGGCGCAGGGGCCGGGGCGGCGAAGGCCGGCGCGAGCGCAAGAAGGACGGAAAGAATGCGGCGCATGGGGAAAGAAAGGCGGAAAGGCTGAAACGCTGAAAAGCTGAAATCAGGCGGGGTAAGCGCAATGACACAGATGGCCCCCGATGGCCGCAAGGCAGGACCGAGAGCCGGAGGTCCCGAGGGCGTGACTAAAAAGCCAAAACCCTGAAATAAGGGGGCTCTGGAGGAGGGGCTGGTGCAAAGCACCCTCGTGGTCCCCGGTCGTCCGGCCCTCCGGCCCTCTGGCCCTCCGGCCCTCCGGCCGTCCGGCCCTCCGCTCAACCGGCGCCCGGCAATTCGATCCAAAACCGGCTCCCCTGCCCGGGCGCAGATTCCACGCCCACCCGGCCATTCATGCGTTCGACGGCGCGCCGCACGATCGAAAGGCCCACGCCCGTCCCCTCAAACCGCGAATCGAGTCGCTCGAGCATGCCCCAGATGCGCTCCTGGTTCTCCACGGCAATGCCAATTCCATTGTCCTGCACCCAAAGCCGGACGAAGCGGCCCGAACGATCCGCGCGGATGACGATCTCCGGCGGCACGTCCGGCCGCACGAATTTGAGGGCGTTGCCGATCAGATTCGAGAGACACTGCTGGAGCGCGGCCCGGCTGGCCTGCACGGCGCCCAAATCCGGCTGCACCTCGATTTTGGCCCGCGCCACCAGGGGAGCGGACATCCCCTCCAGCACGTCGCGAACAACGTCCGCGAGCTCAATGCGCTCGATCGTCAACTGGGCGCGACTGGCCCGGCTGTATTCCAGCACGTCAGTGATCAGGGCGTCCATGCGGTTGGCGGACCGGATGATCCGCTCGAGGTACGAACGGGCATCCGCGGAGAGGTTTTCGGCGCATTCGGCCTGGAGCAGATCGCCGAATCCGCGGATCGTGCGCAGCGGGGCGCGGAGATCATGCGCAATGCTGTACGAGAAGGTGCCCAGTTCCTTGATGACGTCCTGCAACTGTTCGGTGCGCTGCGCCACGGCTGCTTCCAACTCGGTGGCGTGGGTCTCGAGCCGGGCCCGGGCTTCGCGGAGTTCGCGTTCCGCCGCCTTGCGGGCGGTGATGTCTTCGATGAAGCCGATGAAGAAGTGAGGCGAGCCATCGGGGTTCCGCACGACCGACACCGTCAGATCGGCCCACAAGACGGCGCCATCCTTCCGCAGGTAGCGCTTCTCCATCGCGTAGGTATCAACCTCGCCGTCATGCACGCGGGCGAGCGCCTCCAGATCACGCTGCAGGTCGTCGGGATGGGAGATGCCGGCAATCTTTTGCTGCAGCAGTTCTTCGGCGGTATAACCCAGGATCCGCGCCAGGGTGGGGTTCACCCGGATCAGTCCGCCATCGGGCGCGACGTGAGCGATCCCAATGGCAGCATTGTCGAACGTGGCGCGGTACAGGGTTTCCGCGTTGCGCAGCGCGTCGGCGAGGTGAACCGGAGATTGGCCGTCCATCGAGGTACCAGAGTGAAGCAAGGATTGCCACCACCGCAAACGGCGACCGGCGGCGTCGGCAGGAACGACGTGCTCTCCGGGGATGCCTGGCCGGGACCTGCGGCGCGGGTTTGCCTGCCCTTCGCGGTCAGTTCATCGCCCGCGCGAGCTTGCGCCGGTTCCACCAGATGATGACGACGATGGCCACCATGACGGAAATCGCGAACACCAGGGTATAGGTGTGGGTGCGGGACATCGCCTCGCTCAACTGCTCGAGATCCTCGCCGAACCGGCGCCACAGGAAATTTCCCAACCAGACGAAAGCCGGCACACTGATCAATGCCGCGAGGCCGTCGAAGAACACGAACGTCAGGTAGCGCACCTTCATGGCTCCCGCGGAACAGAAGATGGGGGCGCGCAGCCCCGGCATGAACCGGGCGAAGAAGAACGCGAAGGATCCGTAGCGGGCGAACAGCTTCTCGATCCGGGCCTGTTTCGTGGGGTTCAACCAACGGTGGACCCAGCGCGACGCCAGCAGCCGGGCCCCAAAGTAGCGGCCGACCAGAAAAACGAGGGAATCGCCGGCCAGGACTCCGAAGTACATCAGGACGGCGGCCCGAACCCAGGAACCGCCGTTTTCCGCCGTGATGAGCCCGGCGGCGATCAGGATCACGTCCTCCGGCATCGGCAGGCCAATCCCGCACAAGATGAGCAAACCGAACAGCGCCCAGATCGCCCATGGGGACCCTTGAAAGTGTTCGAGGAGTGTTTCCATTCGCCGGAAAGGGTCAGGCTGAGAAGTGAGGGCCGGCTCGGCAAGCGCGGACGGTACGGATGTCGGGGGCGGCGGCGGGGGATCGCGCGTCCGGGTGGCGGTGGGCGTTTAGTGCCGGCCTGCTGGCCGGCCCGCATCTTCCTCCAGTTGCAAACGTCACACTCCCACCGCTATCCTTCATCCTTTAGCCGTTTGATCCCCGCCTTTCCCATGAAGTCCTCCCACCTGATTGTCACCGCGCTGGCCGCGGTGGCTGCCGTCAGCCCGGCCTGTGCGCAAAAACGTGATGCCGGCGCCCTTTACCTCCAGCTCTGCGCCCAGTGTCACGGGCGGGATCTGCAGGGCAGTGAAGGCGCCCCCAGCATGCTCGACGACGTGTGGAAGCATGGCGGTGACGATGCCACGATGGCCCGGGTGATACGCGAAGGCGTGGCGGACACGCAGATGCCAAGTTTCCGCGATGGCCTGACGCCGGCGGAGATTCGATCACTGATCGTCTACATTCACGAACAGCGGGCGAAGGTGAAAACCCAGGGGCTTCCGGAAGCTCCCAAGATCGGAAGCGACTCCATCGCCTCGGAACTTCACGCCTTCCGGCTGGAGGTCATCACCGAGGACGTGAAAACGCCGTGGTCGATCGCGTGGCTGCCGGACGGTCGCGCGCTGGTCACGGAGAAGCCGGGCGGCGTGCGGATCATCGACCAGGGCAAACTGGGCGAGCCGCTCAAGGGGACGCCGGAGGTGAACACCAACAGCCAGGGCGGCATGCTCGAGGTTGCCGTCCATCCTGACTACGCGAAAAACGGCTGGATCTACCTGGCCTTCAGCCATGAAACCAGGAACGGGCAGGGCGACGCGGTCTCCATGACCAAGCTGGTCCGGGGGCGGATCAAGGACAACACCTGGGTCGACGAACAGTCGATCTGGACTGCCCCCCTTGAAACCTACCTTTCGGCCGGCGGGGTGCACTACGGCTGCCGGATCGCGTTCGACGGCAAGGGGTATCTGTTTTTCTCGCACGGCGAACGCGGCCGGCAGGAACAGGCGCAGGACCTCAAACGGCCAAATGGCAAGATCCACCGCATCCATGACGACGGACGCATTCCCGCCGACAACCCCTTCGTCAACGAACCTGGCGCCGTTCCCTCGATCTGGACTTACGGCAACCGCAATCCGCAAGGCATGGATATCGATCCGCGGACGGGCGGGTTGTGGGCGGCGGAGCACGGCCCGCGGGGCGGGGATGAACTGAACATCATTCGCAAGGGCCGGAACTACGGCTGGCCCGTAATCACCTACGGGATCAATTACAATGGCACGCCCATCACGGCGGAAACCGCGCGCGAAGGGATGGAGCAACCGGTCACTTACTGGACGCCCTCGATTGCCGTGTGCGGGATCGATTTCTACGCCGGAGAGCTCTTCCCGCAATGGAAGGGCAGTCTCCTTGTCGGCGCGCTCGCCAAGGAGGAACTGCGGCGGCTGGTCATCGAGGACGACAAGGTCACGCACCAGGAGGTCCTGCTGCGCAATCTCGGCCGTATCCGCGACGTGGCGACCGGGCCGGACGGCGCCGTTTACATCCTCTTCAACTCGCCGGATCGCGTGGTGAGGATGGTGCCGGCCAAGCCGGCCATTTGAGATCATCACTGGCGCTCTTCGCTACGCCCGAGCAGCCAAACGCCTTGATGTAGCGAGGAGCGCCAGCGAGTCGATCAGCGGACCCCGCGTACTCGCCTCGCCACCCCCGGATTTCGAATCGCTGGCGCTCTTCGCTACGCCCGAGCAGCCAAACGCCTTGGTGTAGCGAGGAGCGCCAGCGAGTCGATCGGCTGACCCCGCCTACTCGCCACGCCCCGCCCCCGATTTCGAATCGCTGGCGCTCTTCGCTACGCCGGGGCAGCCAAACGCGTCGGTGTGCTGCCGGCGGAGCCGGCCTACGGCTGCGTGCGATTCCGCCATTGGGCATTGCCGCGGAGTTCGGGGCGTTCGGTCGCGTCGCTCCGATCCCCCAGGCCGCTGCCGCCGCGGCCTTTCCGGCGGTAGGCGATCATGAGGAGGACGAGGACCACCAGGGCGATGGGAATGAGCAGGGCCATGTTCATGGCGCGATGGACACCGCGAGGCTTCGCCGGTTGCGCGGAGGTTTGGGCCGCCCTCCCCCAACCTCCTTCGCAATCGCTGCGGACGTTTGCGCAAGAATCGCTGAGTCCGACCCGGGTTTGCGGCGCATAGTAAGGGCCTACCCCCGCGACCCATGCCGACCCCGACTCTAACGCCTTCGCAAGCGAAGTACGCGTGGTCCGTCGTCAGCCGCTCGGCGCCCCCCAAACGGAAGGCCGAGGAACGGGTCGAGGACTACGCCGAGATCTACGCCAACTACGACGAAGCCACGGCGCGAGCGCAGGCTTCCCGATGCATCCAGTGCCCGGAACCTCTCTGCCGCACCGGCTGCCCGCTGGCGAACCGCATCCCCGAGTGGATGGCGCTGGCCGCCCAGGGTCGATTCATCGAGGCCTCGGAAGTCTCCCGGTCCACCAGCAACATGCCGGAGATCTGCTCCCGGGTCTGTCCGCAGGAACGCCTGTGTGAGACCTCCTGCATCATCAACAGCAAGTCCGACCCTCTCTCGATCGGCGCCGTCGAGCGCTTCATCAACGAGTACGCGTTTCGGGCCGGCGCGGTGGAGGCGGTGTGCGCACCGCCCAACGGTCGTAGCGCGGCCATCGTCGGCTCGGGGCCCGGCGGGATCGCCTGCGCCGACGAACTCGCGAAGGCGGGCTATGCCGTGACGATTTACGAGTCGATGCGTGTACCCGGCGGCCTGCTCGTCAACGGCATCCCCGCCTTCAAACTGGAAAAACACGTCGTCGCCCGCCGATTCGAATATCTCCGGCGGCTGGGAGTGGTGGTGCTGACCGGCGTGCATGTCGGCCGTGACATCACGCTGGAACAGCTGCGGGCGCAGTTCGACGCCGTGTTCCTCGGCTTTGGCGCCCAGGAACCGAAGTCCGCCGACGTGCCCGGCGACACGCTCGACGGCGTCGTGGCCGCCCTCCCCTTCCTGATCCAGAAGAACGTCCCCGCCGCGGCCAATGATTTCCCAGCGATCGACGTCCGCGGCAAGAACGTCGTCGTCCTGGGCGGGGGTGACACCGCCATGGACTGCCTGCGGACCTCGCTTCGCGCGGGCGCCCGCGCCGCGGTGTGCGTCTATCGTCGCGATCTGGCGAACATGCCCGGCAGCCGGAAGGAATACCAGAACGCCGTCGAAGAGGGGGCCCGGTTTGAATTTCTCTCCAATCCGACCGCGATCGTCGGCAACGCCGCAGGCCAGGTAACGGGGGTCCAATGTGTCCGCATGGCGCTCGGAGCCGCTGACGCGTCCGGCCGGCGGAAGCCGCAACCGGTGCCCGGCTCGGAGTTCACTGTCGCCGCCGACGTCGTGCTCGTGGCCTATGGATTCGACCCCGTGGCCTTCCCCGGTGGTACCGCGCTTGGCGATCTGCGGCGCAACGAATGGGGCGGCCTCATCGTCGACGACAAGGGCATGACCAGCCTGCCGGGTGTCTTTGCGGGCGGCGACTCCGTCCGGGGACCCAGCCTGGTGGTTCATGCCGTCCGCGATGGCCGCGGGGCGGCGGACGGGATCGACCGCTGGATGCGACAGAGCGGCCGGCTCTAGGCTGTAGGCGATAGGCTTATAAGCCTAGAGGTCTCGCCCAGCGAATTGCCGCCAAAAGGGCGCATAAAGGCCTTTTTTTTGCGCCTTCTGCGCATTTTTGCGGCCCTCTGGATCGAGCCTAAACCGGAACGATTCAGTTAACCACGAATGGACACGAATCGACACGAATGAAGACCTGGGAAAAGCATCACTTCCGCGCAGGCACAAAACAGTGAGCGGGACTACGGACGGGCTGCATTCGAGTTTCCTCTCCTATTCGTGTTCATTCGTGTCCATTCGTGGTTAATCCGTCTGCATAGTTCC
>JAEWKR010000068.1 GCA_023457715.1 Verrucomicrobiota bacterium | reverse complement strand
TCGTCCCAATCATTGAACAGAAGGTAACGAAGGAAACGAAGGCCGCTGAGTGAATTAGAGCAGTTCCTCCAAATCAGATTTCACAAAAACCGAACTACAGCGCCGAGTGATCCCGCAATCCTTCGTTTCCTTCGTTACCTTCTGTTGAATGGATTGATTTGGTTGCGGCGCAGCCGGTCCTTGCCCTTTGCGAGAGGCGTGTCCCTCTGGCAACTTTCAGCTTTTCAGCTTTTCAGCGTTTCAATTTTTCAGCCTTTCAGTTTCCGACCGGACCAACCGGACCCCGTAGACCGACGCGGTGCGGGACTTTTCCTTCGCGACGAATTTCACCTCGAGCGTGCCGGGGGCCCGGGCGAGGACTTCGGCCGGGATGGCGTAGGCGATGTCGTTGAACCGATCGTGCTGGCCGCCTTTCAGCGTCACGGTGGCAATCACCTGGCCGTTTGCCACGAGATCAAAGGCCCGATCACGCTGTTCGGCGTCGTAGGTGACGAGAAGCTCGAGCGGCTCCCCCGCCGGCGCCTTCAGCTGGTAGCTGAACCAACCGGCGGCCTCGCGATAGCGTCGACCCTGGTTTGTGCCTGAATGGGTTTTCTCACCCTTGAAGTCATGCTCCACCTCCGGCTGTTGTTCACCGGGAACCACCGCGTCGATGGTGCGCCCCTCGAGCGCCAGCCGCGCCTGCTCGGCCGCGGCAATCTCCGCCGCCACCGCCGCGTACCGGTCGGGCGTGACCGTCCGCCAGTACATCACATAGCGGGCGTCATGCAGCCGAAAGAACGGGATCAGTTCCAGGCCATCGAAGCCGTCCGGGCGGATGAGCTCGGCGGCAGTGAAGGTCAGCGGCTTGCCCGCCACCGGTTGCAGCTTCCCCGCGAGGGAGCCGGGGTCCCCGACGAGCATCGGCGCCTGATCGAGCGGGAGGTAGGGACCGGGCGAGACATGGGCCATGCGACCGTCGTTGGCGATCAGCCCGTCGATCTGCTCGGTGCCGCTGCGGGACGCGAGAACGATCGGACCGTGGACGAAGGCGACGTAGTCCGAGCCATCCGGCAGCCGCTCGGCGTGGGTTTCCATCGGGAGCTCGACTTCCACGACATCCCCGTCGCGCCATTCCCGGCGGAGCGCCGCGTAGGTGCCAGGCTTGGACGCAAGTTGCCGGCGCTCGCCGTTGATCCGGACGTTCAGCGCCTCGCCAGCCACCCAGGCGGGATGCCGGAGCTGCAGCGTGAAGGTCCGCGGCGCGGAGGCTGCGATGGTCAGCCGGGTGGCGGCCTGGTCGGGGAACGTGGTTTCCTGGCGGACCCGAAGCCCCGCGTCGCTCCAGTCGAACTCGGATGCGATGAACAAATTGACGAACAGCTCGTCCGCGGCGCGGGCGTGATAGATGAAGGCGCCGTACTTGCCGTGGTTCTCCATCCCCGTGCCGACGCAGCACCAGAAGCAGATGTTGGGCTGGGAATAAACGCGGTAGTGGCGCGGACGCAGCGGGGTGAAGTAGACGTATCCGCCGTGCCCGGGATGCTGGGAACCGAGGATGTGATTGTAGAGGGCGCGCTCGTAGTAGTCGGCGTACCGGGCGTCAGGCTCATGGCGGAACAGCGCCTCCGTCAGCCGCAGCATGTTGTACGTGTTGCAGGTCTCCGGCCCCTGCCGTGATTCGAGCAGCGCGGAGAAGTCATGCGGCGGGTTGAAATGCTCGCGTTCGCTGTTGCCCCCGAACGCGACGCTGCGGCGGGAGGTGACCGTCTCCCAGAAATACCGGGCGGCATCGCGCCAGGCCGGATCGCCGCCGAGTTCCGCGATGCGGGCGAAGCCGACGACCTTGGGAATCTGGGTGTTGGCGTGGAGTCCCGTGAGCTTGTCTTCGCGGCGCAGCAGCGGGTCGAGGAGGGCGCGATGGGAGAAGCGCTGGGCCAGCCGGAGGTACTTCGCGTCGCCGGTGATCGCCGCCACATCCGCAAGCACTTCGTTCATGCCGCCGTGTTCAGTTCCGAGCATCGCCTGCATCTGCGCATCGCTGAGACCCGCCAGCAGCTGGTCGCACCAGTCGGTGAGCCGGACGAGAACGTCGCGCGCTTGCGTGTTCCCGCCGAGGACAAACGCATCCCGGAAACCGGCGAACAGCTTGTGTTCGTTGTACCACGGGACCCAGGCGCCGTTCAGGGTGAAGTTCTGGAAGTCGATCTTCGCCTCGGCAATGGCCGTCCACAAGGTGCGGCCCCCGGGGATCCCGCCCACATAGCCGTCGCCGCCGGCCTGCTGGCATTCCGCCAGCTCGGCGATCATCGCATCGAGCCGCTGGCGCATTTCGGCGTCGCCGGTGGCGGCGACGTACTGCGCCAGGGCGGTCAGGTAGTGGCCGGCGGTATGGCCGTCAAGCCCGCTGCTTTCCCAGTTGGGATATTTGGGCGCCTTGGGCTCGAGCCTGGCTTCAATCCGAAACGGCGCGAGCAGGCGGTGGATGTCATGGGCGAGCAAATACGACCGATTGAGGTCCTGGGCGTGCTTGAAGGGGCCGGGGAGCAGCTGGACGGCGGAGAGGAGGGTTTCGGGTTTCTGGTTTCTGGTTTCTGGTTTCTGGTTTCTGGTTTCGTGCGCGAGGGAGGCAGCGGGGAGCGCCAGCGCAACGATCAGGGCGAGGGAGGCGGCGAGGCAGGGCCGGAGACGAGTGGTCATGGCGGAGGCCGCTGCTGCGCAGCGGATTTGAGATTTGAAATTTGAGATTTGAGATCGGCGGCGGACGGAGGCGGGGGGCGGGAGGACCCGGGGGAGACAGGGTCGCGATAGTGAATGCTTGGAGGGGGGCAGCGGCCAATACGGGGAAGGTTGATGGTAATGCAGCCCCGGCTACGCCGGGGATTTCAGATTTCAGATTTCAAATTTCAGATTGGGGCGGAAAAGCGACGGACGGCTGAACGCCAAAGGGCGACCCAATCGCTTCTACAGGAGGCAAGAGATAACGGAGTGCTCCAGACCTGCCGTTCTCTCCGTTTCCTCCTGTTAACTCAGGTTCGGGATTTGGATGATCTGAAATCTGAAATCTGAAATCTGAAATGCCGGCGCAGCCGGCTCACTCCCGCGCGTCGTTGATCTCGATCCAGTAGCCGTCCGGGTCTTGAAAATAGATCTGTTTCACGCCGTCGACCCGCGTTGTGATCGCGCCTTTCTTGCCGGCCCAGTCTTCGTAGGCGACACCCGCCTTCTGCAGCTTGGGGATAAAGGCCTCGACCGATTGGACGGTGAAACACAGGTGGGTGTTCTTGTCCTTCGGCAGGCTCGTCGTGGCGCCGGAAATGACATGAAGGTGCGTCTTCGGCCCGATCGAAAACCACGCGTGTCGGCCGTCGTGGAACGGCTCGGGAATGACCTCCAGGCCGATCACGTCACGGTAGAAGGTCGCGCTGGGTTCGAGGTCGCGCACATAGCACGCGATGTGATTGATGCGGGGGCGGGGCGCATCTTCCGCGGACGCGGAGAAGGCGGGAACGAGGAGGGCGGAGACGAGGGCGAAGAAAAGCGTGGGGCGCATGGGGTCCCGGCTGCGCCGGGTAGCTGCTGAAATACGGAAATACTGAAACGCTGAGAAGCTGAAACGCTGAAAGATCTGAAATTTGAAATGCCGGCGCAGCCGGCCCCGTAGCTGCGGTGCTTTAGCCCGGTGGATCCGCGTCCGAAAAGCTGAAACTCTGAAACGCTGAGAATCTGAAATTTGAAATCTGAAATCTGAAATGCCGGCGAAGCCGGCCCCGGAGTTATCCGGCGGTGAAGGAAAAATGATGACGGGGGACTCGACGCGGGATGTGCTTGGCGTTCGTTGTCGGCTCGCAAGCCTCTCCCCCGTTTATCATGGTCTCCCCCCTCCGTTCCGTTCTGCGCGGCGTCGCCCTCCTTGCCTGCGGGCTGCCCTTCATCGTCCATGCCGCCAAGCTCGTCGAGCTGCGCCCCGTCGACGAACAGGTGCTGATGGTGTATTTCAAGGATGGTGACGTCCTTTTCCGCGACAACGGTCAGGGGCCGAGCGGCATGACCGGCCACGATTTCTCCCGCGGCGACGACGAAATCGTCGATTTCGGCCAGCCCCTCGAAACGACCGACATCCACCTCCCCGCCGGCTGGAAGATCACGTCGGCGGACGACGCCGCCTTTGGCGAGAAGGGCCTGCGTCCGACCGCGGTCCACCGCAAGTCGAAGGTCAACGCCACCAACAACGACTGGCAGTACCGGCTCGATCACTGGATCTTCCTGCGCCTTCCGCAGGCGATGAAGCCCGGCGCCACGTACGTGGTGCACGTGCCCGCGAAGAGCAGGTCCGACCAGCCGAGCGCCTCCGTCACGTATGCGGTCGATCGCGTGCAGTCCGAGGCGATCCACGTCAACCTCATCGGCTATCGCCCCGACAGCCCGATCAAGGCGGCCGATCTGTATCTGTGGCTTGGCGACGGCGGCGCGCGGGACTACTCCGGCTTCGTGGGCCGCCCGGTCTGGCTGGTCGACACCCAGACGGGGGAGCGCCACCGCGGCGGCGAGGTCCGGTTTTGGAAGAAAGCCGTCAACCGGGACACGCTCAAGGACGAGGCCTTCGCCCGCAACCTGACAGGCTCCGATGTCTGGAACGCCGATTTCTCGGGCTTCCAGCGGCCCGGCACGTACCGGCTGGTGATCGAGGGCGTCGGCGCGAGCGCCGCTTTCAGGATCGCCGACGACGTCTGGTTCGAACCGTACAAGACCTCGCTGCGGGGCTATTACTATATGCGGATCGGCGAGCCGGCCACCGCCAACAATCCGCCGCCGCGGCAGCCGCGGTTCATTCCGGGGGAGGATCCTGCCGGCTTCACCGTCTACCTCACGGACCTCGACCCGTTCGATGAGCAGTGGAAGAAGCGCCGCGGTGATACCTGGGACGAGCCGCATTTCATCCCCGCCAAGGACTCGATCTTTTACGCCCGTCGGTTGCCCGGCAACCCCACGAATCCGAACGCGAAGGGCGGTCACTCCGACGCCCTCGATTGGGACCGCCATCTGGCGCACGTCTCCGACGCCTATGACCTTCTGCTCCCGTACATTCTGACCGGGGGCAAATTGGGAGACGACAACCTCGGCATCGCCGAGAGCGGCAACGGGATCCCGGACCTGATCGATGAGGCGCAGAACGAGGTGGACATGTTCCTCAGCCTGCGGGTTGGCGAGGCGTACGCGCAGGGTCTCACCAATCCGTCGCGGGAGCGCACGATCATGTTCCAGGCGGGCGCCACCACGATGGCCGCCTGGGCTAACGCCGCCAACGCCGCGATGCTGGCGGAGGCTTTCCGGATCGCGAAGCGGCCGGAGCTGATGGCGAAGTACCGCGACGAGGCGATCACCGCGTACCGCTTTGCCTCGCGGCAGGAGCCGTCCCAGCTCGACGATCTGCAGGAGGTGGGCGACGCCTGGATGCGGGGGCGCGATTTCCGCCACCAGGCCGCGGCGTACCTCTACAACGTCACCGGCGACAAGGCATGGGAGGACGCGATGGAAGCCGACAGCGTCAATCGCACCACCGTGACCGTGCTGGAGCAGGACGAACGCGAGGTCCGCTGGGTGCAGACCTGGGCGGCCGTGGCCTACCTGACGTCCCCGCATGAGCGTCACTATCCGGTCCTGGTGGCCAACCTGCGTGCCGCCATCCGCCAGCAGGCGATGGAGCGGAACGTGCGTCACATGCACGTGCGCCCGTCGCGCCGCAGTTCCACGAACCGGCACTGGCAGACGCCGCACAACCTGCAACTGGTGGCGGTGGCGCACGCCTTTGCGGAAGAACCATCCGAGCGCGCGAACTACGAGCGGGCCATGATCCTCGAGGCGGACTGGGGCCTCGGCCGCAACCCCTCCAACCTCGTCGAGATGACCGGGCTGGGCAGCCGCAGTATCGTCAACTGCTATACGTCGGGTCGAAACGATGGCGTCCCTGGTCTCCACCCCGGCCACACCCCCTACAACAACACCGAACATTGGGGCGTGCATCCCATCGGCGGCAACCCGCGGTGGTTCACCTCGAAGGGTTATCCCGAGTGGGAGGCGGGCGGTTGGCCGCACCAGGAAGCCCACTTCAATTCGCGTTACTCGTGGGCGAACGGCGAATTCACCCCCCGGCAGACCATGCGCGGCAAGATGGTGTTGTACGCGTACCTGGAATCGTTGCGGCGGTAGGCGCGCGGCGCGCGCCGGTTTGTGTTTTGAGTTTAGGGTTTTGGGTTTTGGGTTTTGGGTTTTGGGTTCGGACCGGATTGGTTTCACTTTCACTCACCCGCTCACTTTCACGTTCCGCCATGATCCTGCGTCGGCTGCTGTTGTCCTTGCTCCTGATTGGGTTGGTTGCTCGCCCGGCGGCGGCTGCCCTGACGGTCGACAGCCTGCGCGTGGAGAACCGGGTCGAGCCGCTGGGGGTCGATGTGCTGGATCCTCGCTTCAGCTGGATTCCGCGGTCGGCCGAGCGTGGCCAGCGGCAGACGGGTTACCAGGTGCTCGTCGCCTCATCGGCTGAGCGCCTGGCGCAGGACGAAGGGGATGTGTGGGACTCGGGAAAGGTGCCATCCGATCAAACGTTCGGAGTGGCCTACGCCGGTCGCGCCCTCGAGGCGCACCGCTGGTATTTTTGGAAGGTGCGGACGTGGGACCGGGACGGGAGGGCGTCCACCTGGTCCTCGCCGGCCTCATGGCAGGTCGGAATGATCCCAGTTGAACGGACAGGGCGCAGCGGCGATCGCCAGCGAGAGGATGAGGGTGGGAGCCCGTGGCACGCGGCGTGGATTGGCGCAGAAGAGAAGGAGACGAGTCCCCTGCTCCGAAAAGAATTCCTGCTCGAAAAGCCCATCGCTTCGGCCGTGGCGTACGCGTATGCGCTTGGCTGGTACGAACTGTGGATCAACGGGCGCAAGGCGGGCCCCAACGTGCTCGCGCCCGTCGTGTCCAACCTTCAGAAGACGCTGTTCTACGATACTTACGATGTGACGACCCTGCTGCGCTCGGGCGCGAATGCCCTGGGGCTCTGGATGGGGGGCGGCTACAATGCGAACTTCTCGAAGTATGGGTACCGCTGGCTGGAGCCGATGGCGGCGAGGGTGCAGGTGGAAGTCCGCTACACCGACGGCACCAGCGCCCGCCTCACGACCGACGACACGTGGAAAACGGCGCCGAGCGCGATCACGCAGAACCATATTTACGATGGCGAAACCTACGATGCGCGGCGCGAACAGCGCGGCTGGTCCGAACCCGGCTTCAGCGACGCCGGGTGGACGCCCGTCACGGTGCGGCCGGTGAATGCCGGCCCCCTCCGCGCGCGGACCATGCCGGCCATCCAGGTCATGGCGACGTTGCAGCCAGTCGCGCTCAACGAACCGCAGCCGGGCGTGTTCGTGTACGATCTCGGGCAGAACATCGCGGGCTGGGCACGACTGAAGGTGGCGGGACCCGCCGGAGCGCGGATCACCCTGCGCCATGCGGAGGAATTAAACCCCGATGGAATGCTCGACCCGCGCACGAACCGCGCGGCCAAGGCCACGGATGCGTATATCCTGCGCGGCGACGCGTCGGGGGAAACCTACGAGCCACGCTTCACTTATCATGGCTTCCGTTACGTGGAGGTGACGGGCTTCCCGGGCCGGCCCACGCTGGAGTCGCTGGAGGGTCGCGCCGTGCACGCGGGCTTTCGCACGACCGGCCATTTCACCAGCTCCGATCCGCTGCTGAACCGGCTGCACGAGAACTTCCGCTGGACGATCCGCAACAATCTGATGGGCACGCCGACCGACACCGCGGTGCGGGACGAGCGCACGCCCTGCTCCATGGATGCGGTCGTGGTCGAGGAAGCCGCCATGTACAACTTCGACGTCCATACCACCTTCACCAAGTGGCTGCGCGACATCACCGGCGACCGGGGCATGCCGCCGAACTGGGCGGGCGACCAGGTACTCCTGCCGCTTTTTCTGTATCAGCACTATGGCGACCGCCGCGTGCTGGAAGAGCAGTTCGAACCCATGCAGGCGGCGACCGACGCCTTCGCGGCGGAAGCGGAGGCGAAAAAGTACTGGGCCGACGGATTTGGGGACTGGGCGGCGCCCAATCCGGCGGGTGATTACCCGACGAGCTTCAGCGAGGGCGAGATCACCAACACCGTCTTCTTCCATGCGTGCGCCACGGCAACGGCGGAGGCCGCGCGGGCGTTGGGAGCCGCGGAGGCCGAGCGGAAGTATGCGGCGCTGGCGGCGCGCATCGCGGCCCGGTTTCACGAGAAACATTTTCGGGCTTCGAGCCACACCTATGGCAGTGGCCGGCAATCAACGAGTGTCCTGCCCCTGGCCCATGGGCTGGTGCCCCCGCCGCTGCGCGCGCCGGTCGCGGCGGCCTTGCGGCAGCGAATCGTGACGACGGATGGCGGTCGCCTCGACACCGGTATCTTCGGCACGCGTTACCTGTTCGACACGCTGATCGACGCCGGCATGGCCGACACCGCCTACGAGGTGCTGAAGCAGCCGGCCTATCCCGGCTTTGCGCACCAGGTCAGTCTCGGCGCGACGACGGCCTGGGAGCAATGGTCCTGGGCCGGCGGCATGCAGACGCATGATCATCTCATGTTCGCCGGACCCGACGTGACGTTCTACACCCGGCTCGCGGGGATTCGTGCCGCGGCGCCGGGCTTCCGTCAAATCGTGATCCGCCCCACGCATCCCCGCGGCCTGCGCAGCGCGGGGGCGACGGTCGAGACCGTGAGCGGCACGGTGGTGTCGGAATGGGAGTTTGCCGGCGGGTACGAGCACCGGGTGACCGTGCCGGTGAACACCACGGCGACGGTGTACGTGCCGGCAGCGAAGGCGGAGGCCGTCCGCGAAGGCAATGGTCCGGCCGCGAACGCGCCGGGGGTTCGCTACCTGCGCCAGGATGAGGGTTATGCGGTGTTTGCGGTGTCGTCGGGGGAGTATCGCTTCACCGTGCCAGAGCGGTGATGGGGCCCGGCTGCGCCGGGATTTCAGATTTCAAATTTCAAATTTCAGATTTCAGATTTTCAGCGTTTCAGCGTTTCAGCGTTTCTTACGCGGGGCTAAAGCGCCGCTGCCACGTGGCCGGCTGCGCCGGCATTTCTGATTTCAAATTTCAGATTTCAGATCTTTCAGCTTTTCAGCTTTTCCGCCGCACTTGGTCATCGGGTTGCGCACGCAGCTTGACCTGGCCGCGCACTCCGACGTTGCGGGCGGGCGGATTTCGGGCAGGCTCGCGGCATGCCCCAAAACGATTCCCCTGATCGTGGCTATTCGCGTCGCCGTTTTCTGGCGCTGGCCGGATTGCTTCCCGCCGCCGGCGCCTTGATGCCGTCGCTGCTTCGCGCCGCGGAAGGCGCCGCCGCCACGCCCCGGCTCGGCCCGAGCAAGATTCCGCTCGGCATCGAACTCTATGCGGTCCGCCACGAGCTGACCAAGGATCTGAACGGCACGCTCAAGCAGGTGGCCGACATCGGCTACAAGGTGGTCGAGTTCTACGCGCCGTATTTTCAATGGACCGCTGCCAAGGCGCGGGAGGTGCGCCAGACGCTCGACGGGCTCGGGCTGCGCTGCCTCTCGACCCACAACCACATGGAAGCGTTCCGCGGCGACGGGCTGGCGAAGGCGATCGAGTTGAGCGGCATCCTCGGCGTCCGGCAGGTCGTCCTCGCCTCGCCGCCTTATTCCATTGGCACTGCCGACGAGGTGAAGGCGATGTGCGAGGAGCTGACGGTAGCCTCCGCGGCGTTTCAGCGGCATGGCCTGTCGGCCGGCTATCACAACCACGGCCCGGAATGGAAGGTGCTCGCGGGAGGACAGCGCGGCATGGATATCATCGCGGCGAACACGCCGAAGGAATTTGTGCTGCAGCTCGACATCGGCACGTGCCTCGCGGCGGGCGCCGATCCCGTGCCGTGGATCAAGTCGCATCCGGGGCGGATCCGCTCCATTCACCTCAAGGACTGGACCGCGAAGGCCAGCACCGTCGAAGAAGGCTACAAAGTGCTCTTCGGCGAAGGCGACGCGCGCTGGGCGGAGATCTGTGCCGCGGCGGAAACGGTCGGCGGGGTCGAGATCTACCTGATGGAGCAGGAAGGCAGCCGCTTCAGCGAAATGGAGACCGCAAAGCGCTGCTTCGAGAGCTGGCAGAAGCTGCGCGCGTAGGAGGGGATCCGGGATCCGGGATGCAGGATGCGGGATCGTCTCGCTGGCGCTCCCCGCTACACCCTGCGCCTCTGGGCGTAGCGGGGAGCGCCAGCGAGACGACGGATCGTTGGGGCCTCCGCCGCCAGACACATAAAACCCGCGGCTCTTAAGGCCGCGGGCTTCGAAACGAAGTGCGGGCGCGTCAGCGCCCCACTTTCACTCTCACTCTCACTTTCACCCTCACACCACCTCTTCCTTCTTCGCATCCCACTTCACCTTCCGCTCGAGCCGGAAAGCTTCCATCGACATGATGAGGGCGACGGCCTCCTCGAAGGCGCGGTCGACGCCGCAGCGCGGGACCTCGCGGCTGCGGATGCAGTCGAAGAAGTTCTGCATGTGCGAGGTGACGGTGAGCTCGCCCCGGCGATAATTGTACGCCGGAGCCACCTGCGTCGGGGGTGCGGGGATATTCAGCTCCTGCGCAGCCTCGCGGGTCTTGGCGGCGAGCTTGCGGCCCGCCATCACGCGGTCCTGGTGCTCGGGTTTCCACTCCGGAACGTAGGTGCGGCAGAAGTCGCCCCCGCATTCAAGGGTCATGTCGCGTCCCAGCACCTGGATCAATTCGCCCATGTGCGCGTTGTGGAACGAACAGTTGAAGGTGACGGCGAGTTCCTTCGACGGGTAGTCGAACAGGACGTGCCACATGTCGGGCACCTCACGGTTTTCCTTCCAGAAGTATTTTCCGCCCTGCGTCACGGCCGACTCCGGGATGCCGAAGCCGACGACCATGTTGGCGGCATCCCAGATGTGCGTGAGCAGATCGCCGGCGATGCCGGTGCCGAAATCCCAGTAGCAGCGCCAGGTGAAGAAACGCTCCGGATCGAACGGCTGGTCAGGACGCTTGGTATTCGCGACGAAACGCTTCCAGTCGATGTTCTCCGGGGTCGCGTCCGCCGGCATCTTGCTGATCGGATAATCGGTGTAGAACTTCCACTCGGGGAAATCGCGGGTCCGGTCAATATAGCCGCGAACGAGGGGGATTTTGCCGAGCGCGCCCGACTGCACGATCTCACGGGCCTTATGAATGTTCGGCAGGCTGTTCATGTGGTGGCCCAGCTGCATGACCACCTTGTTGTCCTTGACCGCCTTGCGCATCGCCTTGGCTTCGTCGAGGGTGATGCACCAGCCCTTTTCGACGTAGATGTCCTTGCCCGCGTTGGCGGCGGCGATCGTCATCGGGGCGTGCCAGAAGTCGGGCGTCGCGATGATGACGGCGTCGACATCGGGGTCCGTCATCACCTTTTCCCACTCGGGGACGAGACGGACATTCTTGTTGTTGCAGAGGCCCAGGGCGCGCTGGATGTTGCCCTTGTACAGATCGGAAATGACCCGGATCTCGGTGTTGGGAACCGTCTGGACCGCCTGAAGCAACCGATGGCCCTGCGTCCCGACGCCGATGATGCCGACGCCGATCGTTTCGTTGGGGCCCTTGCGCTTCGCGGTCTGCGCGAACAACGGCGTGCCGATGGCGGCCAGCCCGGCTCCGGTGACAGCGCTGTTTCTGAGGAAAGTCCGTCTATCCATAGGGGGGGTGTCTTTCATGGGGATGAGGAAGGAAAGACGAACCGATCCACCCTAAGGTTGCGACCCCTTTTACAGGTGAGATTTGCTCATCCAGTTGAGGTTCCGAGCCGGGGCAAGGGTCGTGCCGTTGCGTCGCGTCAGGCGATGGACGGTTTTCGGGGATCGTCCCCGCAGACCCATGGATCGGAACGCCTCGACGGGGCTCGACACGCGAATCAATGACGGCCAAGTTTTTTGCCCGTCCTTCGCGTTTTATCATGACCCCGACCTTTCGCACCCTGCTGTCCGCCGCGCTCCTGCTTTCGTTCGGTTCGCTGCCCCTGGCCGCATGGACGATCAACGACTTCGCAGGCACGTGGGGGTGGAGAACCTATAACCAAAATTTGATGCCGATCGATAACACCGCGGAAATCACGGTGGAGGGCGGCGTCGCCACCGTCAGACTCACGACCCAATACGATCCCGTAACGCTGATTGCCGATGGTTTGGTCAACGATGAGCTTCAGATAAGGTTCCTGTACGACGGAGGAACGATGACGGACACCTACCTCTTCAACATGACAGGAGTTGTAAAGCTCCGGCGGACACCGGTCATCGGGCCACTCCCTTTCAACCCCGATTACCCGGCTACCAAGACCGGCGGCACTCCTTTGCAGCCGACCGTGACGAACCCCGGCGGCTCGATCCCGCTAGACCCCGTTGATCCGACCATTCCGACTGCCCCGGGCGGTACCGTGATTCTTATGCCAGAGGGTACCCTTACCCCGGGCGCGCAACTGCTCGTCACCGTCAAGCCATCGGCATATGTCTCCAAGGTACTCACCACCGATCCGTCGAAACCGAGCTTCGTCATCCCTTGGCTTGAACGAATCAGTGGGACGATGAACGAGCTCGAAACCGTGGTGGGAAAGCCGCTGATAATGACCGCGGTCGATGAGCCCACGCCCCTCCCTGTTTACCAGTGGTATCGAAACGGCGTCGCCATTCCGGGGCAGACCAGCGGGGCGCTGACTCTGGCCAATCCGGGCGGCGCTGATTCGGGCACGTACAAACTGACGGCGACCGCCAACGGGAACACCTTGGAGTGGGCCATCAAGGCGACGTTTCACGCCAAGCCCGAAGTCACCGCGCAACCGACGGAAATAACCGTGGTTGAAGGTCAGCCCTTCACGCTCACGGCGACCGCGACGAGCACAACATCGCAACTGTCGTACCAGTGGTTTCGCGAAGGGACTGCGATCTGGAATACGTACAATTCTTCGTTCCAGAGTGCCCCGAACAGCAAATCAGCCACCCACACCGATGCCGATGCCACGAGCGAGGACGCGGGCGAGTACTGGTGTGAGTTCAGCAACGAAGCGGGCACCGTGCACACCCAGAAGGTGACCGTGACCGTGCAGCCACCCACCCGGCTGACGAATCTCTCGACCCGCGTGATGGCGGGTGGAAGCGCCGGAACCCCGGTGTGCGGCTTCGTCATCAAGCCGGGGCCTCTGGCAGACTTCCCCTTGTACGCGCTCCTGCGCGTGGTGGGCCCGAGCCTGCGCCCTCATGGTCTGGCCAACGTTCTCCCGCAGCCCAGCATCGAAATCACGGCACCCTCAGGAACGAAAACACTGATCACGGGCCAGAGCCCCGGTATCGAGGCGGCGATGAACGCAGTCGGCGCCTTTCCGCTCGTTCAAGACGCCTTGGATGCAGCCACGACCCGGGGATTCAAGCCGGGTTCGTATACCGGCGTCGTCCGTGATACCACGGATGGTTCCGGTGTCGTGCTTCTCGAACTCTACGATCAACGCCTCGTAGGCTCCAAGGCCACGCTCGCCAACGCCTCGACTCGTGGGTACGTGGGAACGGAGGACCGGGTCATGATTCCCGGGTTCACCGTCACGGGTCCCGGCACGCTCAAGCTGCTGGTTCGGGCCGTCGGGCCCACCTTGAAAGCTTACGGCGTGAACGATGCGCTCACGGATCCCATCATCACGGTTTTCCGCGGTCAAACCGAGCTGGGTAAAAATGACAACTGGTCGGAAGGTGCCGAGGCGAATGCGATACGCGAAGCAGCCCAGGCCGTGGGAGCATTTTCGCTCGCCGATGGCAGCAAGGATGCGGTCGTTTTGTTGTCGCTTCAGGAAGGCACGTACACCGCCCAGGTTTCGGGCGTCGGCGGAGCCACGGGAACAGCGCTGATGGAACTGTACGTGGTGCCCTGAGTTGGCAGCGTTGGAGGCATGCCGACCGATTCCACGCTCGAGCGCTTGTTGTCGGCCGTGCTGACGCGCTACCTGCAGCAGAACGGCGAGCGGGTGGACGCGGCACGGGTGGCGGCCGTGGGGGCGCGGTGCGCGGCACTGGTGACGAAGTTCGGCGTGCCGGCAGCGGTGGCGTCAGAGGCGGAGAACGTGGCCGGCCGGCTGAGTGAAGCGGAGGTGAAGGCGCGCGCGGCGTACGCTGCGGGCCCGGACGCGGACGGGCGGGTGCAAGACGCGGCGAAGCAGCTGGTGAAGGCGCTGTTCTATCCCGAACTGGCCGAGTGCCGGTTGTCGTTCGAGGCAGTGACGGCCGATGGTCGCTGCAAGCGGCAGGAACTGGAACGCGCGCGGGAACGCGTCAGCGGCACGCATTGTGTGGATTGTCCCCATTGGCGGATGGGGCCCGAGAAACACGCCGCGTTTCTAGCGGCGAGGTGGCGCGAAGACGCAGCAACCTTCGCGCCGAACCAAACGGTGTTCCTGCCGGAGGATTTTAGGGCGCTGCGGCACGCCCTGCGGGTCGGAAACTAGGCTGCCGGCGCGGCAAGGAGTCCAGCAACGGCGGTGAGCAGCGTGTCGGAGGAAAACGGTTTCGTCAGCGTCGCGGCCGCGCCAAGCTTGCCGGCCATGTAAAGGTAGTTCTCGGGACCCACGCGACCGCCGCCCGAGATGGCGATGATCTTGATGGGCGAACCGCGGCGGCGGAGCTCCAGGATCACCTCGATGCCGTCTTTTTCCGGCATGACGAGGTCGGTGACGACGAGGTCGAAACGCTGGCCGGCGAGCAGTTTCGCACCTTCGCGACCATGCTCGGCCGTGGTGACCTCATACCCGGCGCCGCGGAGCACGAGTGCCTGGACAGCGAGGAACGGCAGATTGTCGTCGATGAGGAGGATTCGTTTCATGCTGTGGCGCAGGTGAGCGCGTCCAGCTCGAGGGCGGAAGCGACGGCATCCAGGAGGGCTTCTCGCCGGAAGGGTTTTTCGATCACGGCGGCCACGCCAAGGTCCTGGAACTCCCGCTGCTCCGCCTCCGTGATCCGGCCGCTGGTGACGATGATCGGGACGTTGGGGAGCATCCGCCGCACCACGCGGGTAAAGACCAGGCCGTCGATTTGCGGCATGTGGAGGTCGGTGATGATCAAGCGCAGGTCGTCCCGGTGATCGGCGACGGCGGCGAGGGCCTCGGTCGCATCGCCCGCGGTGAGGACATTGAGATTCGTCCCGCCGAGCACGGCTTCGCACGTGGTGCGGACGGCGGCCACGTCGTCGAGGATGAGAACCGTTTCACCGCGGCCGCAAAACCGGGGCTCCGAGCCGTCGTCAACCGCCGCCGGAACCAACCCGGCGCCGGCGACCGGCAGGAAAACGCTGAACGACGTACCGGCGCCCACGGTGGAACGCACGCGCACGAAACCGCCATGCCCCTGCACGATTCCGAGCACGGTGGAGAGGCCCAGACCGGTTCCCTTGTCGGGCGCCTTGGTCGTAAAGAACGGCTCGAAGACGCGGTCCAGGATCTCCGGCGGGATGCCGCTGCCGGTGTCGCTCACCTCGAGCATGACGTAGCGGCCGGCGCGGGCCGAAAACGTGTCGGCGACGAGCGCGTCGACCTCCCGCATCTCGGCGCGCACCGTGAGGCTACCCCCGCCGGGCATGGCATCGCGGGCATTCACGCAGAGGTTGAGCAGCACCTGGTGCAATTGCGTCGCATCGCCGAGCACCAAGGGGAGCGTCGACGCGCACTCGACGAGCAGCTTGATGTGTTTGGGGAACGTGCCGTTGATGAGCCCGGCCATCTCAACGATGAGATGACGAGGCTGCAGCAGCATGCGCGCGCCCTCGGCGCCCTTGGCGAAGGTGAGCAGCTGCTTCACCATGCCGGCCGCGTGCCGCGCGCTCGCATCCATGGCGTCGAACAACACGGTGTCGGCGGAAGATCCGCGCAGGAGGTCCATCCCCATCAGGATCGGCGCCAGGGCATTGTTGAGATCATGCGCGATTCCGCCGGCGAGGGTGCCGATGCTTTCGAGCCGCTGGGTGCGCAGCCATTGCGCCTGCGCCTGCTTTTTCTCGGTCACGTCCTTCCCCACTCCGCCCAGCCGCACGATTTTCCCCGTGGCGTCGCGCAACGGCGTGCGCGTGTCGCTGATCCAGCGAATGCTGCGGTCGGGCCGCACCACCCGGTATTCGGTCTCGAGGCGGGGGCTTCGTCCGCTGGTGACATCGAGGTGCTGCTGCAACACCCGCTCGCGATCCTCGGGATGGATCGCCTCCAGCCAGCTGAGGGGATCCGCATAGAACGAGGACGCGGGCCGCCCCCACACGCGCTCCACCGCGGGGCTGACGTAAAGGAGGCGGGCTGGATCCAAGCCAAAGAACCAGAAGATGTCCGTGCTCTGGTCGGCGAGCTGCTGGAAGCGGGCTTCGCTCTCCTTGAGCTCGGCGGTGCGCTGCGCGACCAGGCGTTCCAGGGTGTTGTTCATCTCGCGCAGCCGCAGCTCGCTCGCATTGAGCGCAGCCTCGGCGCGACGACGCGCAGTGATGTCACGGGCGATGCCCAGGTATCCGCGCACCGCGCCGTCGCCCGACCGGATCGCGGACACCGACAGCAGCACGGGCACGCGCGAGCCGTCGCGACGGACGTACGTCCACTCGCGCGATTCCTCCGCGGCCTGCCGGGCCTTCAGCACGAACACCTCGAACCCGGGCGCGACTTCATAGCCGAGTTCGTGGGACAGCGCGGCCGCGTGCTCGCGAATCTCCGCCGCCTCGTGGAATACGATCGGGGTCAGCTTCCCCACCGCCTCGGCGGCTGCGTAGCCAAGCAGCGCCTCGGCGCCACGGTTGAAGGTCGCAATCACCCCGTGCTTGTCGGTCGAGATGATCGCGGCCGCGGTGTGGTCCAGAATCGCCTGCTTGTAGGCGGCTTTTTGCGCAAGGTCGGCGTTCGCCGCCTGCTGTCGCAGCCGGTCGCGACGGAGCTCCAGCAGCTGCCCCACCTGCCGCCCGAGCGCGGCGAGCGCCTCGCGTTGCGCCGGGGACAGAGTGCGCGGCACACGGTCGACCACGCAAAGCGTGCCCAGGCCGAAGCCCTCGGGGGTGATGAGCGGCGTCCCGGCATAGAAGCGGATCTGCGGCGCGCCGGTCACGAGCGGATTGTCGCGGAACCGGGGATCCTCGCGGGCATCCTCGACTTCCAGGTACGCGCCGGCAGCCACGACATGCGCGCAGAAGGCGACCTCGCGCCCGGTTTCCGTCTCCGTCACGCCGCGCCGGCTCTTGAACCATTGCCGGTTCGCGTCGATCAACGAAATCAGCGCGATGGGCGTGCCGCAGATGAACGACGCCAGCTGGGTCAGGTCGTCGAACTCCGCCTCCGGGGCGGAATCGAGGATCCGATAGGTTTCAAGCGCGTTCAGGCGGGCGCGCTCCGGGTCGGTGGGATGCATGAAGGAGCGGCGACGCTGCGGAAGGCGGCTGGGGCGGCAACCATGGACGCCGCATGGGGGAGGTGGGACCGACCCAAGTCATGCTGCGGCAACGGATTTGGCCCCGGCGGAGAAACGCGTACGCAGGTTTAAGTAGTTCCTGCGCCGCAACGGCCCGGACCGGAAACCCCTCCCGAACAGGCGATTGCCAAAAGGCGTATAAAAAAAGGCCCGGGGGTTACCCGGGCCGTCGAGAGGGACAGCGTAGTGGCGTCAGGCCTACAGCCTAAAGCCTATCGCCAACCGCTTGGTCTTACTGGCCGATCTGATAGCGGACGAAGCGGCGGACCTGGAGGTTCTCGCCGATCTTCGCGATCTGATCCGTGAGCAGCTCCTTGACGGTCTTCTCCGGCACCTTGACGAACGGCTGGTCGAGCAGGCACACCGAGGAGTAGTACTTCTCGAGCTTGCCTTCGACGATCTTCTGCACGGCGGCCGGCGGCTTGCCGACGACCTGGGCGGCGGCGATGTCGCGCTCCTTCTGGAGGTCGGCTTCCGGCACCTCTTCGCGGCCCACGTAAAGCGGGCTCGCGGCGGCGATCTGGAGACACAGGTCCTTCACGAAGACGCGGAAGTCCTCGTTGCGGGCCACAAAGTCGGTCTCGCAGTTGACCTCGATGAGGACGCCAACCTTGCCGCCAACGTGGATGTAGGACTCGATCACGCCTTCCTTGGTGGCGCGTTCCGCCTTCTTGGCCGCGGACGCCGCGCCCTTCTTGCGCAGGATCGTCACGGCCTCCTCGACGTTGCCATTGGCCTCGGTGAGAGCCTTCTTGCAGTCCAGCAGACCCGCGCCGGTCTTTTCGCGCAGGTCAGCGACCATTTGAGCAGTGATAGGTGAGCTCATGAAAGGAGCAGCTTACTCGGCCTTGACGGCGGGTTTCTTGGCGCGGACCGGCTTCTTCTTCGCGGCGCTCGGAGCAGCCGGATCGACCTCGCCCTCGACGAGCGGGGCGACCTCGGCCGGGATTTCCACGCGCGACAGGTCGACGTTCTCGGCGCTGGCACTCGTGTCGACCCCGGCGGTGACGTTCTTGAGGTCGGCCTGGCCGCGTTGCGCGCGCCGGGTGTCCCGCTGCGACAGACCGTTCTGCACCGCCTGGGTGATCGCCTCGACGATGATGCGGACCGACTTCACCGCGTCGTCGTTGCCCGGGATCGGGTGGGAGACGGTGGTCGGGTCGGAGTTCGTATCGACGATCGCAACACACGGGATGCCGGCGCGGGCGGCCTCGGCCACGGCGATTTTGTGGTGATTCACATCCACGACGAACATCGCGGAGGGCATGCCGGGCATGTCGGCGATGCCGGCGAAATTCTTCTGCATGCGGGTCATCTCGCGCTTGATGGCGGACTCTTCCTTGCGGGGGAGCTTGGCCATTTCGCCGGAGGTCTCCATCGCCTGGTACTTCTTGTACTTGGCAATGGATTTCTTGACGGTCTCGTAATTGGTCAGGGTGCCGCCCAGCCAGCGGTCGACGACCATCGGCATGTTCACCGAGGCGGCGGCCTCGCGCACGATTTCCTTCGCCTGGCGCTTCGTGCCGACGAAGAGGACGTTGCCGCCATTGGCCACGATTTCCTCGAGGTAGTCAGCGGCCTTGGTCAGCGCCTCGTGCGTCTTGCCGAGGTCGATGATGGTGACGCCTTGCCGGTGGTCGAAGATGAACGGCTTCGAACGGGGATTCCAACGCTTGGTCTGGTGACCAAAATGAACGCCTGCGTCGAGCAGGTCCTTCGGAGTGATGCTGATGGGCATATGATCTATGTATCCTAGCGACACACAGGTCGGCCAATGGGCCGCCTTGCGATCGATCTGATGTTGTCGGTTGTTGTTTCTCCCCGGCTCGTCGTGAGACGAAGAGTCGGTGAACACACCGGCTGAGGGCGACCGTGGCAAGGAGAAATCGGGCGACGTAGCCGGGGCTGGAAGGAAGCGCTGATAATCTGAAAAAGCTGAAAAGCTGAAAAAGCTGAAATCCGCCGCAAGGCGGTACAGGCTACGGCGTATGCCCCTTTCGCTTGCTTAGCTGAAAGGAGGCGCCCGCCTACCGAGCGAAGCGACAGGCCGTCACTAGGCGAATGCTCGCGAACAAGAGGGTAATCGGTGACCCGCTGCCATTCGCGCCAATCCGCGGGCGACGGCATGTCCGCGCTCGCGTCGAGGCGGCGGAAAACACGTATCCATCTGCAAGTCGGGTGCATAAGCGCAGGGTCTGTCCCCTTTCCAAGCTGCTCAGGGATTGCGGAAATCACGGCGGAAATTGCGGGCTGTTATCGGGACCATATTTTGTAAGCCTTTCTTCTGAACTGTTTTGCGAATCGTCATCCCCGTCCGTCGCTCAACGCGTCGATGACGGCCGAGGGCGTTGGCATACCGCGCGCCAGAACTGAGATCTTATTGAGACTGAGATTTCATCTCACATCCGCTTGACACACCTGTGACGACAGCTTTGAGATTGAGACTGAGTCTTGTGTAATTCATGCACCTCTCGCTTACCTCCCGTTGTCTGCTGTGTGTGTCTGGCCTCTCCGTTTTCGGAATGGCCCAAGAGCCGGTCGCTCCGAGCTATCTGCCGGACCCCGAACCGGTGGAGCTCGAGCGATTCGAGGTGAGGAGCCAGAAGGTCGCGCAGGCCTACGCCGTCGAGCGCACGTTCACCGCCACGCGCACCGACACGGCGCTGATCAACGTTCCCCAATCGATCAGCGTCATCACCCGCGAACTGATCAATGACCAGGCGATGACAGGCATGGCCGATCTGTCGCGCTACGTGCCGGGCATGGGCATCGCGCAGGGCGAGGGCAATCGCGACACCCCCGTCATGCGGGGCAACAGCACCACCGCCGATTTCTTCATCGATGGCATTCGCGACGACGTGCAGTACATCCGCGATCTCTACAACGTGGACCGCGTGGAGATCATGAAGGGACCGAATGCCATGATCTTCGGCCGCGGCGGCTCGGGTGGCATCGTCAACCGGGTGTCCAAACAGGCCCACGGCGTGGACCTGCAGGAGATTACCCTCCAGATCGGATCCTGGGAGCAGTACCGGGCCACCTTCGACGTCGGCAACAAGCTGAGCGAGTCGGTCTCCTATCGCGTCACGGGGCTCTACGAAGACGCGCAGAGCTACCGCGACGGGTTCGAGCTGCAGCGCTATGGCATCAACCCGACGCTGGCGTTCAAACTCGCGCCCCGCACCACCCTGCGCGTGGGCTACGAACACTTCTCGGACGAACGCGTCGCCGATCGCGGCGTGCCCTCCTTCCAGGGCCGTCCGGTCAAGGTCGACCCGTCCACCTTCTTCGGCGACCCGTCGCGCAGCCCGGTCTGGGCGCGGGTGAACCTGGGCTTTGCCCTGCTCGAACACCGCTTCGCCAACGGGATCAGCGTCCGCAACCACACGCGTTTCGCGTCGTACGGGAAGTTCTACCAGAATGTCTTTCCCGGCGCCGTGAACGCCGCCGCCACCACCGTGGCACTGTCCGCCTACAGCCAGTCCACCGATCGCGACAATCTCTTCAATCAGACCGACGTCATTCTGCCGTTCTCGACCGGTGCGGTGAAGCATCAGGTCCTCGCCGGCCTCGAGCTGGGCCGCCAGGTCACGGATAATTTCCGCAACACAGGCTTCTTCACGTCGGTGAGCCCGACCGCGACCTCGATCACGGTGCCGCTCTCGAATCCGCGTACGAGCGCCCCCATCACCTTCAGCCAGAGCGCGACCGACGCGAACAACCACGGCGTGGCTGAAACCGCTGCGGTCTACGCGCAGGACCAGATCGAACTCACGCCGCAGCTCCTCGCGATCGTCGGCGCCCGGCTGGAGCACTTCGAAGTCGATTTCCGCAACAACCGCACCGGCGCGAAACTCGCGAGCAGCGACGACCTCTTCTCACCCCGAGCCGGCCTGATCTACAAGCCCGCCCCGGCAGTGTCGCTCTACACGAGCTACAGCATGACCAGTATCCCGCGCGCCGGGGAACAGCTTGCCTCCCTCACCCTGTCCAACGCGTCGCTCAAGCCCGAGCAGTTCGAGAACATGGAAGTGGGCGCGAAGTGGGATGTGCGCGCCGATTTTTCGCTCACCGCCGCCCTGTACCAGCTGGATCGCAAGAACATCGCGATCACCGACCCGGCGGATGCCACCCGCACGATCCTGGTCGACGGGCAACGGGCCAAGGGCATCGAGCTCGGCGCGACCGGCCGCATCTCCAAGCAATGGAGCATCATGGCCGGTTACGCGTACCAGACCGGTGAGATCACCCAGACCCAGTCCGCGACCGTTCGCGCCGGCGCCCGGCTGGCGCAGCTGCCCCGCCACACCTTCTCGCTCTGGAACCGTTACGACCTGACCAAGCAGTTTGGCGTGGGCGTCGGGGCCATCTACCGGGAAAAAATCTTCACGTCCACGGACAACACCGTGCACCTCCCCGGCTTCGTGCGCTATGACCTCGCGCTCTTCTACCGGATCAACGACCGGTTCCGCGCCCAGCTCAACGTCGAGAACCTGCTCGACCGCGTCTACTACTCGTCGGCCCACAGCAACAACAACATCACCCCGGGTTCGCCGCGCGCGTTCAAGTTCAGCGTGACGACGCGATTCTGACGAACGCCGACCTCTGGCAGTACACCGAGCGGCTACGCCGCGATCGGTTGACGTCAGGCACCGGCCATGCGATATAAAGCAAAACCCGCTCGAGCAGTGAGCGGGTTTTTAAATTGGGTGCAGGGGCTGGATTTGAACCAGCGACCTTCAGGTTATGAGCCTGACGAGCTACCAGGCTGCTCCACCCTGCAACAAAGGGAGGCGGAACGTCGCGTTGAGCGGGAGCACTGTCAACGCCTTTTTCGTTTTTTCGGCCCGGACCTAACGCCGCCAGAAGCGCAGCGTCACAGGATTGTGACCGCAGACCGCCAGCGCCGCCCCGTAGCCGGCGATTTCCGGCACGGGGTGCAGCGTCACGGCCTGCGCCTGACGTTCATGGTGCACCGTGAGTTGAGAAGCGACTAAAGGAAGCTGTGCGCCCACATGGAAGGAGGTGGGGGCCAGCTGCAGGCCCAACCCCAGGGCCTTCATCACCGCTTCCTTGCGCGTCCAGCACGCGAGAAAAACCCGGTCGCGGGCCAGGCCGATCGCCCGGCGCACCTCCGTCGCTTCCTCCGGCGTAAAGAACCGCTCGGCGATATCCACCGTGTCGATGTTCGCCCGCCCGTATTCGACATCGACCCCGACCTCGCGGCCGCGGGCGAGCGCGATCAACGCGACCTCGTGGGAATGCGACACATTGAATTGGAGTCCCGACGGATCGGCTTCGACCAGGTAAGGCTTGTCGGCAGGCCCCGTGCGAAAGGTCAGCGCCCCGGGTGACGTGGAAAGTTGGGCGCCGAGCAGACGGCGCAGTTCGGCCCGCGCGGTGCAGTAACGCGCGCGGTCGCGTTCGAACCGGAAAGCGTTGGCCCGCGCGCGCTCTTCGGAGGAGAGCAGGTGTGCGTCGGCCGCTGCGGATGCCGCCGGAATGCGTACCTGCCACACGTGCACCTCGCCCGCGCGCACCTGGGGGACGTCGGTCGTTCCTACCCAACCGTCCTCGCGCGTTGTGCTGCCGAAAGAATCCACTCCGGGATGCGAACGGAGAAACGCGGGGGCAGAAAGCACAAAGGGAGCCGGCTGCTCCGGCATTTCAGACTCAAACTTCAGATCTCAGATCGGACGGGCTGGTTTGAACCAGCGCTGGTTCTCTACGAGGCTTGGCGAGTGGCCTGACTTTACGAGCCTGCGAGTAGCCTGACATCCAGCCCCTGCACCCAATGGAGGCCGACTCGTAAACGAGTCGGCCTCCGCCATTTTCATGCGTGCATACGGTGTACGTTATCCAAAACCCGGCAGGCCGCTTCTACATCGGCCTCACCGAAGAGGTCAGCCGTCGCGTGCAACAGCACAACTCAGGCGAGAGCACCTGGACGCGCACTCGCGGGCCTTCTTTGCTCAAAGACCCGCGTTGTTCACCAATCGTCCGTGCGGAACGGCGCGGCGGGCAACCCGGCCGCGTTGATCAAGCTTACCTCGGGGGCATTAGCCCAGGCGTAGCGGACGGCGACCGGTTCGCTCACCCCAGGGGCACTGACCAGAATCGTTTCGCCGTCGATGCGCGCTTCGGCGGGGTGAAACACCCGGTCATCGCCGGCGATCGCGAATCCCTTGACCGACGGTGACGTGGCAGCGAGACCGCCTGCATGCGTGAACGTGAGCCGGAAAGCGGAGCCTTCGCGCCGGGCAGAGAGGAGGACGGGCCCGGAATACTCCACGTCGCGACCGTAGGTTTTGGCCAATGCGATCAACGCGAGGCGGTGCCCGATTGGCTGCTTGTTGCCGGGATGAAGGTTCGTCGGATCCGGATTATCGATCGCCACGGCCATGCCGGTGGCGGGCAAGTCCAGTGCTTTCGCCTGGGCTTCCCGCAACAGCGCCCACTGCCCGGGCACCTGCCTCGGGGCCACGAAGCTCGCGAGTTGGACAAAATAAAACGGCAGGTCGTCCCGCCCCCAATCCTTCCGCCATTGGGTGATAAAGGCGCGGAACAACGCGGCGTATTCCTCCGGCCGCCCCGCGTTGGTTTCGCCCTGATACCACAGCACCCCGCGAATGCCATACGGGACCAGCGGAGCGATCATGCCGTTGTAGATCCCGGACGGGGTCGCGACGCTGACGGCCGCGACGCGTGATGGGCGCGGCTTGGGATTCTTCTGGTGAAACGCGGCCAACGCTTCGGCACCGCCGGCCGCAGCCGCCGCTTCGCGCTCCTCCCATGCAGCCAGAGCGGTCTTAAATTTCGCCTCGCGCGCGGGAAGCGCGGCAAGCGTTTCAGCCCATCGCTGGTGCACGACTTGAAACGCCGGATGCGTCGCCAGCGTTTCGGCGCTCATCCACGATTCGATCTCGGTGCCGCCCCATGAGCTCTCCACGATGCCAACCGGCACACCAAGCTGCTGATGAATATCGCGCGCGAAGAAGTATCCGACCGCAGTGGAGCGGCGCATCGCCGCGGGCGTACAGATGGCCCAACTTCCGGCCACCGTCTCCGCGGGTGCCAAGAGTGGCGTGTGCATGGCTCTGAAATGTCGAACCAGCGGGAAATTCGCCGCCGCCGTTTCCTCCACCTGGCGGTCGAGTCGCAGGCCATCGCGCCCAGGTTCCGGGTCGACCGGAAACGCCATGTTCGATTGCCCGGCGCAGATCCACACGTCGCCCAGGAGCACGTCCGCGATCCGGAGGGTATTGCGACCGACCACGACCAGCTCGGCGGGGCGAGTGTCCGCTGGCAGGGCCGGCAGCGTCACCCGCCATTTTCCATCTGCGGGGGCCGTGGTGGATACCCGATGATCGCGGAACGTCACCGTGATCGTTTCCCCGGGATCGGCGCGACCCCAGATGGGAATCGGTTGGTCGCGTTGCAAAACCGCGTGATCCTGGAACAACGGGGAGAGCGATACCTCGGCCGCGGTTCGGACGCCCGACGCAAGCGCGAGCAGTAGGACGAAGTTCCAGTTCCGAAAGGTCCGGCTGCGACGATCAAGCGTACGGGAGACCCTTTTCATAAAGAGGTGCAGGCTCATCCTCGGGGAGATCCAGTCCGTCGACGGGACAGAACCCCCTGATCCTCCGGAAGGGTCAGGTCAGTCCCAGACAGAAGTGCCGCGTGCAGGATTTCCACGGGATGCTGGGCCACGCGACCGGTGCCATCGATGATCTGGTGCCGGCAGCTGGTGCCGGGCGCGGCGATGACCGTTCCCGCGGGAGCGGAGCGCACAGCGGGGAAGAGCACGAGTTCGCCGATCTGCTGTGAGACCGCAAAATGCTCACTCTCGTAACCAAAAGAGCCGGCCATGCCGCAGCAGCCCGAGGGAATCACCTGCACCTTGTGCCCGGCGGGCAGCTCGAGCATCTTCACCGTCGGCACGAGTGACGAGAGCGCCTTTTGGTGGCAATGCCCATGGAGCTTGATGGTGAGAGGCTGAGCCTTGAAGGCGGCGCGGCGGATATGACCCGCGTCGATCTCCCGGCCCATGAACTCGTCCAAAGTCAGCGTGTTTTTCGCAAGGGCCCTGGCGGATTCCATCAACCGATCCGGCATCAGGTCAGGATACTCGTCCCGAAACGAGAGAATCGCCGACGGCTCGATGCCGATCAACGGAGTCTTTTCGGAAACAATGGCGTGGAGAAGCTCGACGTTTCGGATCGCCAATTCCTTCGCCTCACGAATCAACCCCTTCGAAAAATGAGCGCGACCGCTCTCGACGTGCGGCGGAATCTCCACGCGATAGCCGAGCTGGTTGAGCAACTGAACGGCTTTGATGCCGATGGGCGTGTCGTTGTAGTTGGTGAACTCGTCGCAAAACAGGAAGACCCTGCCCCAGGGGTAATCGAGATGCGACGGGTTCGCATGCCGCGCGTGCCAGGCAGAAAGCGTGGTCGCATGCAAATGGGGCAGGCTGCGTCGCGGCGAGAATCCGGCGAACCGCTTGATGAGCTGCGAAACGCCCCACGTGGAGACCGCTAGATTGTAGCCGCGCGGGAACCGTGAGGCCAGGCGCATGAACCGGGTGAAGCTTGCCACCAGGCGCGCACGAAGCGGCACGCCATTGGCATCGTAATAATGTTGCTGCCACTCCGCCTTGAGACGGGCGACATCGACGCTGGACGGACACTCGGACTTGCAGCCCTTGCAGGACAGGCAGAGGTCCATGACGCCTTTCACCTCCTCGCTGTCCCAGGCGTTCGTGCCCTCGGGCGCACCGGACAGGACGTGACGCAGCATGTTGGCCCGGGCGCGAGTGGTGTCCTTTTCGTTGCGGGTCGCCATGTAGCTCGGGCACATCGTGCCACCCATGAGGTGCGTTTTGCGGCATTCGCCGACTCCGTTGCACTTCTCGGCGGCGCGAACCACTCCTTGCGTGGCGGTGAAATTGAAGAACGTCGGATAATCCGGCGTGGCGTGGTCGGGCCGGTGCCGCAGCGAAGTGTCCATCGGCGGCGTGTCGATGATCTTGCCCGGATTGAATCGGCCCTGCGGATCAAAGGTTTCCTTCACGCGACGCATCATCGCGTAGCATTCCGGTCCGACCATGAGCGGGATGAACTCCCCGCGCAGGCGCCCGTCGCCGTGCTCGCCCGAGAGCGAGCCGCGGTATTTTTTCACGAGACGGGCGACGTCCGTCGCGATGCCCCGAAACAACTTCAACCCCTCCTGCGTTTTCAGGTTGAAGAGTGGCCGGGTGTGCAACTCGCCCGCGCCGGCGTGCGCGTAGTAGACGGAGCTGATACCGTATTTGTGGCGCAACAGGGCGTCGAATTCGGCGATGTAGGCCGGCAAGTCCTCCACGGCGACCGCGGTGTCTTCGACGACTTCGCGCGGCTTGGCGTCGCCCGGGACATTCATCACCAGGCCTTGTCCGGCGCGGCGCAATTCCCAGACGCGGTCGGCGTCTTCGCCCCAAAGCACGGGAAACGCGTAGCCCAGCTTCGCCGCGCGCAGCTCAGCCTCGATCGTGTGCATCAGGTTTTCGATGGCGTCGCGCCGTTCGAGCCTGATGTCGATCACCAGCACGGCTCCGGGATCGCCCTCGACGAAGAATCGATTCTTCGCCTGCTCGTGATTCGCCTTGGTGCACTCGAGGATGTGGCGGTCGATGAGCTCGCAGCCGAACGGTCGGTGCCGCATCGCGATGAGCGTGGCCTGCAGCGATTCCTGGATGGTGGCGAAATGCGCACACATCAGCGCGCCTGCGGGCGGCAGTGGCTCGACGTTGAGTTCGAATTCCACGCCGAAGAACAGCGTGCCTTCGGAACCGGCGATCAGCTGGCAGAGATTGAACGGGCGCAGCGACCCGGGGTCGAACACGTGGCAATCCATCAGCCGGTCGAGCGCA
The DNA here is from genome assembly GCA_023457715.1 of Verrucomicrobiota bacterium. Taxonomy (GTDB): domain Bacteria; phylum Verrucomicrobiota; class Verrucomicrobiia; order Opitutales; family Opitutaceae; genus ER46. The sequence continues at coordinate 58,548 of JAEWKR010000068.1, read as the reverse complement.
TATCCGGTGTTTCGGCGCGTGACGCTCGGCTTGGGAAAATGGTCGCGGATGAGCTGCCGGTTTCCGGCGTCGCCGAGCAGGTCGCGAACGGTGCGATAGATTTTCGTTTCGAGCGAGGTTTCCGGGCCGGCGCACTTGGCCTCGAAGTCCTCCTTCGTCAGCGGGCCGAAGGTGACTTCGGAGCCGTCGCTCAGGAAGCCACGCACGGAAACGAGGTGCTCACGCGTCGTGCCATACACGATGGAGTTGGCGCCGCAGGAGTTGTTGCCGACCATGCCGCCGATCATCGCGCGGCTGGCGGTGGAGGTCTCGGGCGGGAAAAACAATCCGTGCGGTCGGAGATGGAGATTGAGCTCGTTGCGCACGACGCCCGGCTGAACGCGCACGCGGCGCTTCGTCGGATCGCTCGCGAGGACCTGGTTCAAGTGCCGGCCGACATCCACCACGATGCCACGGCCAACGACCTGACCGGCGAGCGAGGTGCCGGCGGTTCGCGGAATAAGGCCGAGGCCCTGATCGCCGGCAAACGCGATGAGTTCGCGCACGTCGGCCTCGGTCCGAGGCAGCGCGACGGCGATCGGCAACTCCTGATATTCGGAGGCGTCGGTCGCGTAGAGTTTGCGCATCGAATCGTCCCAATACAGCTCGCCCGAAAGACGAGCTGCGAGCGCGGCGAAATCGCGCGTGCCTGCTCGAACGGACGCCAATGTGACGGTAGATTCGTTCATGAAAATTGAGCCAAGCGGCTCGCGTGACGCATGTGATGGCCCCCCTGGGTTACATCGTTACACTAGAGCGCGCGAGCAGGGACCAGATACCAAACTCAGTCGTTAAAGAGCTGCGCCGCGAGGCCGGGAACCCCGGGCCGGCAGGCGAACACGCCGCCCGAGGCCGGATAGCTCGTGAGTTGCTCCGGCGTGAGACCGGCGCGAGCGGTCGTAATGAACAGCGTTTCCAGCCCTGGACCTCCAAACGTGCACGAGCTGACATGCGGAGCAGGGACGGATACCGTCGCCAAACATCGGCCGGTGCTGGGTTCCCAACGGGTGACGCAACCTCCACGCCAATGAGCGACCCACAGCATGCCTTCCGCATCCAATGTGCACCCGTCTGGGATGTGGCCAGTCGGGGTGAAATCAATGGTAGGCCGGCGGTTGGAGATCACCCCGGATTCGAGGTCGTAGAAAAACGTATCAACCCGGCGCGTCCGCGAATCGATATAGTGCAGTTCCGTGCCGTCGAGGCTCCAGGCCAGGCCGTTCGAAGCGGTCACGAGAGGCATGACCACGCGCGGCGGACGGCCGGCCTCAAAGCCGTAAAGGGCGCCCGCCTCCGCTTCTCCCGTCAGCGACATCGTTCCGGCCAGAAAGCGTCCGCGCGGGTCGCATTTCCCATCGTTGAACCGGCAGCGGCTTGGATCGTGGGTCGGCGGACGCTGCAGGAGTTCAAGAGCTCCGTCGGCTTCGCCGATGGCCCAGATTCCCGAAGCGAGTGCGGCGATGATCCGGCCGCTTCGGCTGGGAGCAACGCACCCCACCGGCTCCGGGGTGGAACGCGACCGAACGGTGCCCTGGACGGGACTCCACTCGTGGATCGCCCGACCGGTGATATCAACGAACCACAACGCCTGTCGCCGCTCGTTCCACACCGGCCCCTCACCCAACTCGGCTTTGGCATCCAGCACCAGCTCTGCCGCGAATTGCTTCATCAAGCACGCTCCAGCGTGACAGGATTGGTCAGGCAGCCGATCCCGTCGATCTCGATCGAGACCTCGTCACCCGGCTTCAGCCAACGGGGAGGTTTCGCGGCCATGCCGACGCCGTGCGGCGTGCCGGTAAGAATGACGGTGCCAGGAAGCAACGTCGTGCTGCTGCTCAGGAATTCGATCAAAGCCGGCACATCGAAAATCATGTCGCTCGTCGTCCAGTCCTGCACGGTCTCACCATTCAATCGCGTGCGGATGCCGAGGGCGTTGGGGTTGGGAATCTCGTCCGGCGTGACGAGAGCAGGGCCCAGCGGACAGAACGTGTCGAAGAATTTTCCCCGGCACCACTGCCCTCCTCCTTTCTCCAACTGCCAGTCGCGGGCACTGACGTCGTTGGCGCAGGTATAACCGAGAACAAAATTGAGCGCGTCGGTGCGTTTCACGTTGCGGCAAGGGCGGCCGATCACCACTGCCAGCTCGCACTCGTAATCGACCTTGTGGCTGGGGAGGGTCGTCGGAATTTCAATCGGATCGCCGGGGTGCTGAAGGGTGTTGTTGCCTTTGACGAACAGGACGGGATTTTCCGGAACCCGCGCGCCGCTTTCTTCCGCGTGCCTGCGGTAATTCAAACCGATGCACAGGACGGCCGTGGGAACCACGGGCGCGAGCAGCTTGGCGACATCCGCCCGTTCGCCCGCGCGCGTCAGGGGGCCGTAAAGCGACCCGTGCAGTTTTTCGACCGAGCCGTCATCGCTGAGTGCCCCCAGCCCTTCGACTCCGTTGTTGTCCAGGAAACGTATGATCTTCATGAAAGTGGGATCCGCCCAGCGGGGACCAATTGCAGCAACGGCGCTGCCAATTCCTCCAGGCCGATGAACGGTCGGTTGGCGGCCGCGATGCGGTTGATTTTGACGAACATGTCGAGGCCTGGGGAAAGAGATACGGGCTCCAACCTTCGAGCGTGGGCTCCACTTCCGTGGGCAGCCCCAGCTGCAGAAACTCATGCGCGGTGTCGAAGAGATGGGCGCCCCAGTCGCCGAGCGCCCCGTTTCCGAGATGGTACCAGGAGCGCCAGTCCCCATTCACATAGCCTTTGTTGTAGTCGCGGGGTTCGAGCGTGGAGAGCCACGCATCCCAGTTCAATGACCCGGGCACGGTTTCGGCCGGGAGCGGACCGTTCACCGTCATGCCATGCCAGCGGCGGCGCGAGTTCATGAAGGCCGTGATCTTCGTGACGTTCCGGATCACCCCGGCCTCCGTCCATGCCTTGAACTGAAAATAGTTGGCCTCCGAGTGCCCCTGGTTGCCCATCTGGGCCGCGACCTTGTACTTCCGTTCCGCCGCCATCATCAGGTCGATTTCGCGGAAGCTCTGCCCCATCGGCTTCTCGCAGTACACGTGCTTGGCCTGGGACATCGCCAGCATGGCGATGGGAAAGTGCGAGAAGTCGGGCGTCGAGATGCAGACCGCGTCGAAGCTTCCGGCCGCGCGGTCGAACAGCTGCCGGAAATCGGTGAACCGCGGCACGTCCGGAAACAACTGGAGGATTTCACGGGTGTGCGGAGCGCCCACATCGGTATCGCAGAGAGCCACAATATTGGCGAGGCCGGTGGCCTGCAGTGCCTTGATCACGTCCCGGCCGCGATTGCCGATGCCGCAGCACGCGAGGTTCACCTTTTCCGGCGCCGCCGCGCGCAGCAGGCGGGGAGGGAACACGGCGCAGGCCGCCGTGGCCCAGGCGGCGCGTTTGATGAATTCGCGACGATGAAGTGCGGACATGCTGAAGGGAAGTCGGGGTTAGTTGCTCGAGAGCTGGCGAATGCGGATGCTCCGGAAGGAAACTTCATCGCCGTGATCCTGCAGCAGGATGTGGCCGTCCACCCACTCGCCAAATTCCGGAATGTCCTTGTACTTGCTGCGGCCGACGAGAGCACGGAACGCCGCGGAGTGGCGATCGAACTCCAGCATCGGCCGGCCGTTCAGCCAGAATGCGACCTGCGCACCGCGCGCGACGATGCGAGCGTGGTTCCACTCCCCCATCGGCTTCACGACCTTCCCCGGATCAGCGGGAATCAGGTCGTAGAGTGATCCGACGGTGCGGTTGCCCTCGCGGCCCGCCTTGGCGTCCGGATGCCTCAGATCGTCGAGGATCTGAAATTCCGGCCCAATGGCCGAACCGATCGGGGTCGGCTTGCCCGTGATCCGATCGATCGGGGAAAGGCTGGGCTGGACGAAGAACTTGATGCCGCTGTTGCACCCCGGCGTCATGAGAAACTCCAGCTCCAGCTCGAAGTTTGCATAACGGGCGCGGGTGATGATGTCGCCCCCGCCGCGGGCTTCCTCTCCTGCCGCCTTGTGAATCGTCAGCACCCCGTCCACCAAGGTCCAGCCACGTGAGGGGAAGCCATCGCCGCGCGCCGAACGCCACGCATCGGTCCGGTTGCCGGCAAGGAGATCCGTCCAATCCGCGTCGGCTCGGGCCGAAACGGCGAAAAACAACACCAGCAGGGGGATGAAGCGGACAGGGTTCATAAGCAGGGATGCCCAACGGACACGGGCATCAACTGGAGGGCAAACAGACTTTAGTCATAGTGGCGGGGGGCGCGGGCGGGAGGCGTCGGTCCGGGCGGCGCCGGGCCTCCTTCCACGTTCTCCCGAACGGCGGGGGGGGGGACGGCCGTGGCACGCGCAGCACCCAGGCGGGTGGGCCGCCCGCGGTCCATCGCGGTCGCCCGACATAACTTTAGTTATAGTGGTTGCTCCTTGCTGGTACTGCTCCAGCTGGCCGGCATTCTCGAACCACATCGCGTTGGCCCCCTCCAATGCCCCACCCCGAACCGCCCCCCTCTGCGCCCGTGCCGCCCAAGCCCCGAACCTCCTGCCCTCGGGCCGCCTGGCTCATCCCGGCCATCGCGTGGTGGGCGCTCTGGCTCGGAACCGTCGGGCTGGTGCACGCCGAGGGCGTCCGGGGATTGCCCTTCATCCGGGCCTACTCCTTGGAGGAAATCGGCAAGGTTCCCCGCGGCGTTCGCCTGGGCTTCGATTCCTATGGCCGCTTCGCGGTGATGTACGATGGCGTGTATGCGGTGCTGAATGACACCACATGGGTCGACCGGATCGATGCCAACCCGGCGAATCGCACGCTGATGACAACGCTGCGCGTCGTGGACGGCACCTACTTTTACGGTGGCCGGGCGTCGTGGGGAATCGCCGAGCAAACCCAGGAAGGAAACCTTCGCGCCCATCCTTTGGTCCCAAACGACGCGCCGGCGTGGACCAAGGTGACTGCTTTCAATGACATCCTGCCGACGCGCAGCGGAGTGTTTTTCCACGAGCTGAACGGCGTGGTCTATTGGGACTACGCGCGGCGCCAGAACCAGTTCTTCGAACTGCCAAGGGTCGCCGCGTGTTTTCGCGTGGGGGACCGGATCTTCGTTTCCTGTCAGGATCGCCAGCTGCGGGAAATCCATCCGGACACCGGGCAGATCGAAACCATCTCCATTCCCGGTCTCGAGGGGAGCATCGTCGAGCGGGCCATCCGCCTCGGGGAGACCGCCGCATTGCTCGCGTTGCAAGATGGGCGGCTGCTCGTGGTGGACGGGGTGAGGGCGTCGCCCTGGGCGCCGCAAGTTCACCACGACCTCCACGGCAGGATCGCAGGCATGTGCCGCCTGGTCGAGGGAGGGGTAGCGGTGACGATCGCAGGGAAGGGGCTGTATGTTGTGGCGGGGGACGGAACGCTGCGCTGGCATCTGCCACCGGCGCACCTGCCAGCGGTGGGGGCCGTCGCCAGCAATGAGCCCGGCGTGCTTTGGGCGATGGGCGAAAACTCCGTCTACCGGATCGTCTACGATTCCGCCCTCACGAGTTTTGGCCAATCGTTGGGGCTGAACGTGGTGTGGCCACGAATCCTGCTCTGGAACGGCAGGCGGTTGGTGGTGTCGGGTCGCTCCCTTTTCGAATTCGCGAGCAGCGGCCCCGGCGCACCCTCCCGGGCGCGGCCGTTCGGGAATATTCCGGAAGGACGCGTGGCCGCGCTGGCGACCCGCGGCGAGCATCTGCTGGTGGCTGACGGCAACGCGCTGTTCGCGGTGGGGGCCGACGGCGCGATGGACGTCATCGGCCGACAGGAGAATATCGCGCGAATTGAATTTGTGGCGTCCGACGTGTGCATCGCCATCGGGAGTCGCGAAATTGCGGCCTTTCGCCACCGCGCCGGGCGGTGGGCCGAATGCGCGACGCGGATCGAAGGCGTGGGTGATGCGCCCATTGTCACGACGGTGCGCGAGGCGATCTGGGTCGAAATGGGTGCCGACAACGTCGCCCGACTCCTCTGGCGTGACGACACCCTGACCCTGGAACGGATTGAGCTTCCGTGGAAGGGCGGGCAATGGACGAACATCGGGGCCATCGGCTCGACGGTCGTGTTCAGCGGCTCCGCGGGAAACCGCGCTTACTACGATGAAAAGCAGGGCAGTCTGGTCGCGGCGCCGGCCCTCGACGCGCTGCTGGCCCGTTCGCCGCACTGGATCGCGCGGGTGACCGAGGACGAGCAGGGCGTACTGTGGGCCACCCATACCCGCGGCGTCGTGACGTTCGTGCCGGAAGCCGGAAGCTACCGCGTCGATGCGACCACGTACGAGTTGCGCAACGATTCGTATCCCGTGGTGACGGTGCTGCCTGGCAACGACGTCTGGCTGCACAGCGGTCGGTCGCTCTATCACGTGGAACCGCGCCCGCCGACCCCGAGGCGCACCCCGCGTCCCCTGCTCGTCTCGATGTTCGCCGATCAGCGCAACCGCGAGCTGCTCGGGGCGCCGGTCGAACCAGAGAGAAGGTTTCGCTTTTCCTACGACGACAACAGCCTGAGCTTCCGCTTTTTCTCCGGGACGTATGCCTGGAGGTTTCCTCCGCTGTACCGCTATCGCCTTGGCGACGCCGAGCCGCGGACGGCATTGGATCCCAGCATGGTGCTCCGTTTTCCCAAGCTGCGCGATGGCGACTACCAGCTCGAAATCCGGGAGGAGAGCGCGCGGGATGCGGCCGCCGCCCCGTTCCGGCTCAGGTTTGTCGTCGATCCACCCTGGTATCGGAGGCCGCTCAGCTACGCCGGCTATGCCGGGTTGCTGCTCCTCGCGGTCATGGGCAGCGCGCGCTGGCTGAATCAACGCTCCCTCAAGCGCAACCAGGAGCTCGAAGCCCTCGTCCTAAAACGCACCCGGGAACTCGAGGCGACAATGGAGAAGCTGAACGAGGAAACGCGCCATGCCGCGACTCTGGCCGAACGCAGCCGTCTCGCCGGCGAGATCCACGACAGCCTCCAGCAGGGCCTGAGCGGCACCCTCCTGCACCTGGAAACGACGCTGAATCATGCGGCGCTCACCCCTGAGCTCCGGGGTCAGTTGCGGGTGATGCGCAACATGCTGTCCTATTCGCGCGAGGAGGTGCAGCACGCGGTGTGGAACCTCGAGTCGCCCCTGCTCCAGAACTCCACGCTCGATCAGGCACTCGGCAAACTCGCCGGATACATCAACGCCGGTCCGGTCGTCATCAACCTGGCCATGCCGACCTGTCCGGTATCGCTTCCCGCCGAGGTGCAGCACCACCTTTTGCGCATTGCGCAGGAGGCCATCACCAATGCCGTGAAACACGCTCACGCGCGGCGGGTCGACGTGACGCTGCAGGTCGATCAAGGCGCCGTAAAGCTCACGGTGCGCGATGACGGCTGTGGCTTCGACCTTCCCAGCAGCCGTCAAATCGAGGGCCATTTCGGCCTGCGCGGCCTCGAGACGCGCGCCCGCTCCATCCACGCCGAGCTGCGCATCGCGAGTACTCCCGGCGCCGGCACGACGATCCAGGTGTTCGTCCCCGCCTTCGCCGCCAAGCCATGAGCCCGCCCCCCGCCGCCAAGCCGCAGGAAAAGATCCAGCTCCTCGTGGTCGACGACCACATGGTGATGCGGATGGGTCTCGTCTTCGCCGCGTCCGCCCAGCCCGACCTGGAGGTCGTGGCCGAGGTGGACAGCGGGGAGGACGCGATCGCCGCCTACCGGGAGCATCGTCCAGACGTCGTGATCATGGATCTGCGCATGCGCGGGATGGGCGGGCTCGAGGCCATCCGCGCATTGCGCAAGGAGTTCCATTCCGCGCGCATTGTGGTCTTCAGCAATTACGCCCGGGGCGAAGAGGTGTATCAGACTTTCAAGGCCGGCGCGGCGGGGTTCGTGGTCAAGAACATGAACCTGTCCCAGCTGCTCGACGCCATCCGGCGGGTGTACGCCGGCGAGCGGTATGTCCCGCCCGAGCTGGCCTCGGCCCTCAGCGAACGGCCGATCTCGCCGCTTTCGGAGCGGGAGACGGAAGTGCTTTCACTGATCGGGCAGGGCCGCAGCAACAAGGAGATCGGTTCACTGCTCGGGGTGACGGAGGGCACCGTCAAGATTCATGTGACCAATATCTTTTCCAAACTGAACGTGGCCGCGCGCACCGAGGCCCTCGTGGTCGCCGTGCAGCGCGGGCTCATCGACATTGCCTGACCTTTCCGCCGTGCCAGATTCCTCACCCGCGCTTTCGGTGGTCATTCCCTGCTTCAATGAAGCCGCGTCACTGCGGGAATTGGTGGGTCGGCTGGAGCACCACCTGGCGCAGCTGGGCCGCGCCTACGAGGTGGTGATCGTGAACGATGGAAGCACCGACGATTCGGCCTCCCTCCTGCAGGAACTCGGCCCCGGAAGGCCCTGGTTGAAGGGAATCAACCTGCGCCGCAATTCGGGCCAGACCGCGGCGCTGATGGCAGGAGTGGATCACGCGAGGGGCGAGGTGGTGGTCACCATGGACGGAGATCTGCAGAACGACCCGGCCGACATCGGGCGCCTGCTTCGGCTCCTCGAAGAAGGCTTTGAGGTCGTTTCCGGCTGGCGGGTCCGGCGGCGGGATCACGGCCTGTGGCGGGTCCTCCCCAGCCGCGTGGCCAATGCCCTGATCTCGCTCGTCACCGGCGTCGCCCTGCATGACTACGGCTGCACCCTGAAAGCGTACCGGCGCGACGCGCTCGCAGACGTGCGCCTCTACGGCGAAATGCATCGGTTCATCCCCGTGTACGCGAGTTGGAACGGCGCGCGGATCGCGGAGCTGCCGGTGAATCATTTTCCGCGCCGGGCGGGCACCTCCAATTATGGGCTGAACCGCATCCTGAAGGTGCTGCTGGACCTGTTCGTGCTCATGTTCCTGCAGCGTTTCGCGCAGAAGCCGATCTACGTCTTCGGCACCTGCGGCGTGATCAGCCTTGCCGTGAGCCTGGGGGCAGCGGGGGCGATGCTCTACTACAAGTTCTGGGGCGGCAAATCGTTCATCGAGACGCCGCTGCCCCTCCTGTGGGCGACCATGTTCTTCACCGGCGTCCTTTGCCTCCTCCTCGGCCTCATCGCGGAGATGAACCTGCGCATTTATCACGAGACCCCGGGCAAACGCACCTACCGGGTGCGCTCGACCGTCAACCTGGCCCCGCCCGGCGAAACGCGGATCGGCCGCTCCTGCTGATCGTCCCCATGTGCGGCATCCTTGGATACGTGGGGCCCACCCGGCCGGGGGTGCTGGAAGCCATGACCGGGCGCCTCTCCCACCGGGGACCGGATGGGGAGGGCGGCTGGCGCGACGACGCGCAACGCGTGCACCTTGGCCATACCCGGCTCGCCATCCTCGATCGGGCGGGCGGCGCGCAACCCATGCGCACCGCGGACGGACGGCTGGCGGTCACCTTCAACGGCGAGATCTACAACGCGCGGGAGTTGCGCCAGGATCTGGTCGCCCGCGGGCACCGTTTCCGCTCCGACCATTCCGACACCGAGGTGCTGCTGCATGGGTATCGGGAATGGAGGGACGACCTGCCCCGCAAGCTGGACGGCATGTGGGCGTTCATGATCCACGACCAGGAGTCGGGGCGGCTCTTCGGCTCCCGGGACCGACTCGGGGAGAAGCCGTTGTATTACGCGCTCCACCACGGGTGCTTTCTCTTTGCCTCGGAACTGGGGGCGCTGCGGGCGCATCCCTCCTGCCCCACGACGCCGGACCGGCTCACGCTGCAGAAATACTTCGGGTACGGCTTCATTCCCGCCCCCCGGACCATGCTGGCGGGCGTGTGGAAGCTGCCCGCCGGCCACACGTTGACCTACGACGTGGAGAGCGGGGCGCTCTCGGTGGCTGCGTACTGGGAGTTCTTACTCGAGCCGACGGAGACGGATGATCCGCGCGCGGAGGACCGTTTGGCAGACGAACTGCGCGAACGGCTGCGGGCCGCGGTCCGCCGGCAGCTCGTGGCCGACGTGCCCGTTGGCGTTCTCCTGAGCGGGGGGATCGACTCCTCGGCCGTGGCGGCGCTGGCCGTCGAGCAGCTGGGTCGCGGCAACGTCGCGAGCTTCACCATCGGCTTCCCGGAACCGAGCTTCGACGAATCCGCATCCGCGCGCCACGCAGCGGAGACGCTGGGCACATCGCACCACCTCGCGACGGTCGACCGCGAGGCGATGACGCGACTGCTCCCCCGGCTGCGGGCCGGGCTCGACGAGCCGGTCGGCGATGCCTCGATTCTGCCGACTTTCGCACTCGCCGGGCTCGCCCGGAGGCACGTCGGCGTCGCGCTGGGTGGCGACGGCGGCGACGAGCTGTTTGCCGGATACGACACGTTCCGCGCGCTGCGCTGGGCCCAACGCTACGCCGCAGTCATGCCCCGGCCCGTGCATCGCGCCATCAGCCTGGTCGCCGCGCGGTTACCGGTGGGGCACCGGAATCTGAGCGCGGATTTCAAACTCAAGCGCTTCCTGCGTGGCATGGATCATCGGGCCGCCGTATGGCATCCGCAGTGGCTGAGTCCGGTCGAGGCCGGGGATCTGGCGGAGCTCCTCGGCGGACCGATCGATCTGGAGGAGGTGTATTCGGAGGCCATCGCGCTTTGGGACGGCGCCGGGGCCGCGCACATGGTGGATCGCGCGCTGCAGTTCTACACCCGACTCTATCTGCCTGACGACCTCCTGACCAAGGTCGATCGCGCGAGCATGCTGCATGGGCTGGAGGTCCGCTCGCCTTTCCTCGACCGGGATCTCGTCGATTTCGCACGCCGACTGCCCTGGTGCTGGAAGCTGCGCGGCGGGAAAACGAAATACCTGCTGAAGCGGGCACTCGAAGGCGTCCTGCCGGAGGCGATCATCGGGCGGCGCAAGAAGGGCTTCGGCGTGCCCCTGGGGGCGTGGCTGCGGGAGAGCACCGTGCTTGCGACCGGCGAGTCGAAGATTCGGGGCCTCCATCACCCTTCCCTCCTCGCCGCCCGGCGCGAGCACCGGCGCGGCAGCCACGACCATCGCCAGCTGCTCTGGTGCGCCGAGATGCTGTCCGGCTGGCAGGGGGGAACCCTCGCATGATGCGGCACGCGCTGGTCCGTTCCGCCTGGCCGTGGGTGCTACTCGTGCTGGTTTCCTTCCTGGCCCACCAGCCGGCGATCCATGGCGGGCTGATCATGGATGACGCCGAGCACATCACCCCAGCCGCGTTGCAGGGATGGAGCGGTCTTCGCCGGATCTGGTTCGAGGTGGGGGCCACGCCGCATTATTACCCCGTGCTCAATTCCGCCTTCTGGCTGGAGCATCGGCTCTGGGGTTCCGCGCTCGTCGGTTACCACGTGGCGAACATTGTCCAGCACGCGCTGGCGGCTGGCCTGGTGATGGTCCTCGCCCGGCGCCTGGGACTGGCCGGAGCCCTTTTCGCCGGGCTGGTCTTTGCCCTGCACCCCGTGCACGTCGAATCGGTGGCGTGGATCTCCGAGCAGAAGAACACGCTTTCCACGCTGCTCGCGCTCGCGGCGGTCGTCCTGTATCTTCGTTTCCATGACACCCGACGTCGGCGCCACCATCTGGCTGCCAGCGCCCTCTTTCTGCTCGCGCTGCTGACCAAGACGGTGGTTGCGGTCGTCCCGCCGGCCCTGCTGGTGATCGCCTGGTGGCGGCAGGGGCGTCTGGACCTGCGACGGGAGGTCCTGCCTCTGGTCCCCTGGCTGATCATCGGAGCGGCACTGGGCCTGTTCTCGGCGTGGTTCGAGCAAGTGCACAGTCACGCCCGGGGGGAAGCGTTTCACGCCTCTGCCCTGGAACGCGCCCTCCTCGCCGGCCGGGCGGTGATCTTCTACCTGCGCACCCTGGCCTGGCCGAACGCGCTGATGTTCATCAATCCTCGTTGGACGCTGGATGCCGGGAACCCGCTGGCGTGGGCGCCGGCGATGATCGTTGTCGCCGCCGGCTGCGGATGCCTGGTGCTCGCCCGTCGCTGGCGCGGCCCCCTGGCTGTCTACCTGCTGTACCTCGGGATGCTCTTCCCGGTTCTCGGGTTTCTGAACATCAACTGGTTCAACTTCTCGCGCGTTGCGAATCACTTCCAGTACCTGCCCAGCATCGCGTTGATCATGCCGTTCGCGGCCGCGCTCACCGCCGCGCTGCGGGCGCACGGCAGACCGGTCGTCCGATTCGGCGTGCCGGCCCTGAGCGCGGTCGCCCTGACCGCCATGACCCGGATGCATGCGGACGATTATCGCAGCGCCGAGCAGCTCTACCGGGTCACGCTCACGCGCAATCCCGAGTGCTGGCTCGCGCACAACAATCTCGGCACCCTGCTCCTGGCGGACGCGGATCGCCTCCCGGAGGCAACCGTGCACTTCCAGCGGGCGGTGGCGTTGAAACCCGATCACGCCCGCGCCCACAACAATCTCGCTGCCGCGATGCTGGCAGCGAATCGGATGACGGAGGCGCTGGCCCACTACCGGCGATCCCTGGAGCTGCAGGACGGAGTACCCGAGGTGCATTTCAATTTCGCGCAAGCCCTCGTGAAAGCCGGCCGGGAGAGCGAAGCCCTGGCCGAGTTCGCGCGGGCGCTGGCGTTGCGGCCGGAGTACGCCGAAGCCCAGCTCGGTCGCGCCGACCTGCTCGCGGGCATGCCCGACCGCCGCAGCGAAGCGGTCGCCGCGTACCGGGCCGCGCTGCGGACGAATCCCGCGCTGGTGGAGGCCTACAACAACCTTGGCAGCTTGCTCGGAAGCGAGGCCGGGACCCGGACGGAGGCCATCGCCTGCCTCACCGAAGCGGTCCGCCTGGCTCCCGATTACGCCGATGCGCGATTCAACCTCGGCGTCCTGCTGGCGGCACAAGAGGGGCGTGAAGCCGAGGCTGCGGCGCACTGGCGGGAATTTGTCCGGCTCAGGCCTGAAGAGGTCGAGGGACGCTGGTATCTGGCGAACTTGTTGCGGCGCGATCCCAAGGGTCGCGATGAGGCGGTCGTTCACCTGAAGGCCATCGTTCGGCTCGCGCCGGATAATCGCGACGCGAGGTCGCTGCTCGCGCGGCTGGCCGCTCCCTAGCCCGAACAAGGACGAACCACGGATGAACGGGGAGCGGCTGCGCCGCCACCTGTGGCGAGAGTTTTTTATCGGTGGCCAAGAGGCTCGGAAGGGTGCCGTGCGCAGATCAGCCCCGGGGCAGGTTGATCTGACCAAAGTAATAGGTCCGCGCTCTTGATGGTGGCGGAGGCGGGCGGCTCAGTGGCAGCCGGCGCATCGCTGCGGGTCCGCTGTGTATCGGCGAATTCGACGCGGCACGTCCGTCCGCCCGTCTCCCGACGAGGCGTTTCTACCTCACCCCAACCGCACCACCGGCCTCGCTCCTGCACCTCAGGCAGGGAGCCGGCTATCGCCAACCCAAACCGAGACCATGAATCGATCGTTCAAGGCCTGCGCCCTCGTTTGCACCGCATTGGCGGTGTTCGCGAGAGTCCAAGCTCAAACCAGCACTCCGGCCACCGCCGTCCCAACCACGGAGGAGCCGGTCCTCGAGCTCTCTCCCTTCGAAGTCAGAGCCACCGCCGATACCGGATACCAGGCGACCGATACCCTGGGTGGCACCCGCATCCGCACCGATCTGCGCGACGTGGGTTCAGCCATTTCCGTGGCGACCAAGGAATTCATGCGCGACATCAGCGCCACCGATGCGCAGACGCTGTTGCAGTTCATGACCAGCACGGAGGTCGGCGGCACCGGCGGCAATTTCATGCTCGGCTCCTCCATCGGCGATACGCCGATGATCAATGACAACGCGGCGCGGCAGAATCCGCAGGGCAACACGCGCGTCCGCGGCTTGAACTCCGCCGACAACACGCGGGACTTCTTCATGACCGACATCCCGTTCGACACCTACAACACGTCGCGGGTCGATATTCAGCGCGGAGCGAATTCGATCCTCTTCGGCAACGGCAGCGGGGCCGGCATCATCAATGCAGGCATCGACTCGGCCCAGATCGGCTCGAACGCGACCACAGTGACAGCCCGGTTCGGCAGCTATGGCAGTTATCGCGGCACCCTCAACTTCAACCTGACTCCGCTCAAGAACGAGCTGGCGATCCGAGGCGCGGTCCTGAAGGACAAGCGCTTCTACCGGCAGAAGCCGGCGTTCAATGACGACGAGCGCGTCTTCGGCGCCGTGCGTTACGAACCCGAGTTCCTGAAGCGAGGTTCGGCGAAGACCACGTTTCGCGTTTCCTACGAACACGGCAGGATCAACGCGAACCGCCCGAGAGCGAACACGATCAACGACAACATGTACCCGTGGTTCATCAAGTCGCCGATCGAGCTGCGCTCGCCGTTCCCGCTCGGCCGCCCGCACGGTGTCGACGACACCCTCCTGGGCTACCTGACGCCGCTCAAGACCCATGACGGCTACGACCCCTTCGTGACCGGCATCGCGCAGGCGAGCACCCTCGGTGCCGGCCGCCGCGATGTGGGCGCCCGCGCCAATTTCAGCGCGACCACCAATCCCAACGCCGAACCGTGGCTGGGCGCCTTTACGAGGACCACCGACCAGGGCGGCTCCCAATCCGGCGGTGGCTTCGATCCGCAGAATGGCGGCTACTCGGCGTGGTGGGCGCAGTTTGATTCGCCTGACGCGACGGAGGTCAGCCGCTTCCTCTTTCCCGGCATTCCCGCGACGTACAATGCCGTCAACGGGCTCGGCATTCGCGATGGCAACGCGATCACCGGCATCCGCGGGCCCGACATGCAGGGCCTCACCACGCTGACCAACTATTCCCAACGCGGCATTGGCTCGCTGTTGTACACCCTGCAAGGCATCTGGCGGCTGAAGACGATCACCGATCCGACGGTGTTCGATTTCTACAACAACCTCATCGACGGCCCCAACAAGGGCGAGGGCTCGAAGTTCCGCGCGTTCAACGCCGCGATCGACCAGACTTTCTGGAATGACCGTGCCGGCTTCCAGGCGGCCTTCGATTCCCAGGAATACAGCAGCTACCGCTGGGCCAACCTGAACAACCCTTCGATTTCGATCGACGTGTTCAAGTACCTCCCGGTCGCACAGCTGAACACCACCACCGGGCTCTACGAGCCGGTGGTCAACCCGAACTTCGGACGCCCCTACACCATCAGCCCGTCGGGCGGAAACAACCGCAGCACCGTCCGCCGCGAAACGCAGCGCATCACCCCGTTCGTGGACCTCGATGCCAAGCAGCTCCTGGGCGACAACTCCCGCGTGGCCGCGATCCTTGGCCGGCATACCATCACCGGCCTCTACGAAAAGACGGAGGTGGAACGCGAGGGGCTGAATTACTATCGCTATGCCGTGGAAGCCCAGCAGGCGGCGGCACTCTTCGGGCCAAACCGGCCGGTGGGCGACGCGACCCGCAACATCGCGATGTACACCTATCTCGGGCCCTCCATTGCGAGCGCTGCGTCCGAGTCCAACCTGAACATCTCCCCCATCCGGGCGCTCCAGCTGCCGAGGAATGTCCTGACGCCGACCAGCAACAATACGCTGGCCTCGAACGCGTATTGGTTCGACTCGACGTGGACCGGTGCGGCGCTGCCGGGCGGCGCGGGCGGGGCCTTTGTCCGCCCGACCCTCGGACTCGCGCCCAACGCCCTCGGCCCCACCACGGGCAACGACGCCTTGCAGGCGGAGAACCCCAACAACTATCGCGGCTGGAACGGCACCCCCCGTGTGCTGCAGGTCGACGTCCAAAACGACACCGGCGAGTACCGTGCGTTCGCCACCGGCGCGTCGATGACGAAGAGCAAGACAACCTCGAAGGCGATCGTCGACCAGTGGAAGCTGCTCTACAACAACGTCGTGGTGACCGCCGGGCTGCGCCAGGACGCGATCCGCACCTATACCCCGGGCAATCCGCAGCTCGCATCCAATTCGTCGCTGCGCACCGGCAGCCGGATCGTGAACAACAACTCCGGACTCGTCGACTGGGACGCCCCGTTCGCCTATCCGGATTCCCCCTCCGCCAGCTACACCAGCCCTTGGCTGAAGACCTACGGCGCCGTCGCGCACACCCCCCGGTTCATCAAAAAGCGTCTGCCCTGGGACCTCGAGATCAGCCCGTACTGGAGCCGTTCCGCGAACTTCCAGCCCGCCACGCGCAAGGACGTCATCACCGGCGCGGACCTCACGCCGCCCACCGGCTCCACCATCGACTACGGTGTCATGGTCAGCGCGCTGGAAGGAAAGGTCTCCCTCCGCGTCACGCGGTACAACACCAAGATCAAGAACGCGACCCTCCCGGATAACTCGATTCTGAACTTCATCCGCGACGAAGTCGTTCGCGGCATTCAGTTCTCCATGTCGACGCTCTTCGTCCGGGATTGGAACAACGCGGGTCACGGCACGGACGCCAGCGCCCCGGTGGCCGGAAACTCCGGTTACTTCTATCGCGCCAGCACCGGCGTCGGACAGGCCCTGCCCAACAACCAGACGCACTGGTATCCGTGGGAGCCCTCGCGGCCCGCAACGGCAGATGCGCCCTGGACGCAGGCGGAGTGGGACGCTGAGGAGGCGCACGCCTATCGCGCGGCCGAGGCGTTCATGAACAGCTTGAAGAGCCCCGAGGCCGTGCAGTTCCTGACCGCCAACAACATCAACCCGGCACTCTTCGACTACGGTGCGCCCAACAACAACATCACCAGCACCGCGCCGGCGGGCGTGGCGGTGACGGGAGACACGATCTCGCGCGGCACCGAGTTTGAACTGTTCCTGCGGCCGCTGCCGAACTGGTCGGTGACGATGAACGCGGCGAAGACGTTTGCGACGCGCGTAAACCTCGCCGGCAACGCCGCGAACTGGCTGAAGAACCGGTGGGCGCTGTACAACGAGGCCGATGCTCAATTCCCCGGTGGCCTGCTGGCCGGTGACGTGCGTTGGTTCGGGGGCGGCCAGGGCAACGTCGCTTCGGGCAATGCGCGCTTCGGCCGCAATGGTTACCGCTTCTTCTCCGAGTTCTATTCGCTGGAGGGGACCAACGTGCCGGAACTGCGTCCCTGGCGCTACAATGTGATCACGAACTACAACTTCACGACGGGCGCCTTGAAGGGCGCCTTCGTCGGCGGGTCGTACCGCTGGGAGGATCGAAGCGTGATCGGGTTCGGCATGACGGAAACCGATCCTGAGGTGACGCGCCAGGTGGGCAGCACGGTCCAGTCCGTGCGCGCCGCGATTGGACGCCTCGATCCGTCGAAGCCGTTCTATGGCCCGAACGAAAAGCACCTCGACCTGTTCATCGGTTACAGCCGCAAGGCGACATTCCTGCGCGACGTCGACTGGCGCATCCAGTTGAACGTGCGCAATGTCGGCGAGAAGGCTCATCTGGTGCCGCTCACTGTTCTCCCCACGGGTGAAGGAGCCGCGTTCCGGATCGCCGACGGCATGTCCTGGGAGGTGACGAATACGTTCAAGTTCTGATTCGGCTGAGTGGTGTCAGCAACCTAGGGCGCCGGGCCGTGAGGCCCGGCGCCTTTTTTATCCGTGCGGGCCCTGCCCCCGGGTTTTTCGTGGCGCTTCGTCGCCGAGGGGCCATGGTCAGGACGACTCGCGGGCCGACCATGATCACGCTGTACAGTCCCCAAGGGGTGCGCACCGCCTCGCTCGCCGACCTGACCGCCGGGACGCTGCCGGGCGTGCTGTGGATCGACCTGCTCGATCCCACGCCCGAGGAGATCGCGGCGGTCGAACGACTCGAGGAGCTTTCGCTCCCCACCCGCAACGAGGCGCAGGAGATCGAAATCTCGAGCCGGCTCTACATCGAAAACCGCACGTTGTTCATGACGGCGACGATCATGGTGCGCGCCACGCACGCGAATCCGGGGACGACCCCCGTCACGTTCGTCTACCGGGCCGGGCGGCTGCTCACCCTCCGGTTCGACACGCCGGCCCCCTTCCAGAGTTACGCCCTGCGCTTCGAACGCAATCCGGAGGCCGCGCCGAGCGCCCAGACCGTGTTCCTCGGGCTGTTCGACGATGTGGTCGATCGCATCGCGGACATCCTGGAGTTTGTGGCGGCGGATCTCAGCGACCTCTCGAACGCGATCTTCACGGGCGAAAGCCGCGAGCCCGGCACCGTCAATTACAACGATCTGTTGCGGCGGATCGGCCAGGGCGCCGCCCGCACCAGCAACGCCCGCGAAAGCCTCGTGAGCCTGCGCCGCGTCCACGGGTTCTTCACCGAAACGTGTGGCAAGGTGAGCGCCGAGAGCGTGGACGAGCACTGGCGGATCACCGGCAAGGACGTGATCGCCCTCGCCGACCACGCCAACTTCATCTCGAGCAAGGTGACCTTCCTCCTCGACGCCACGCTGGGCCTCATCAACAGCGAGCAGAACACGATCAACAGCCAGCAGAACCGGATCATCAAGCTGTTCTCCGTGCTCGCCGTGGTGCTGCTCCCCCCAACCCTCGTGGCCAGCATCTACGGTATGAACTTCCGTCACATGCCGGAACTGGAATGGCGCTGGGGCTACCCCATCGCGCTCGTCCTCATGCTGGTTTCGGCGGTCGTCCCGTATCTGATTTTCAAATTCAAGCGCTGGCTTTAGCCGCCTCCGCCCGCGGCCGGGCGGCGGCGACAAACGGCCCCGCCGGTTTGACAAACGTTTTTTTCCGCGCAGCTTGAGGCGGTGAACCCGCACACGCCTTGGCAGATTTTCCGCTCCACCCGCCGGCCATCGGCGGCGGGCCCGGCGTCGTCGGTCTGCCCGGGCCAGCCCCGGATCGCGAACTGAAGGGCCGGCGCACCCGCCATATCCCCAGACCGCGAGACCGGGTTCCACCCCTGACGCTTTTCCGCGCGCGCCGGCGTTTCCCCGCCGCCGGTCGCGTAGCGCCCGCTCGAACGCCTCGCGGTGCTCAGCCGCCGGAGCCGCGGCCGAGCGGCGACCTCAGCCATCCCGCCCCGCCCACCCTGAACCACGCCTACCATGATGAATCTCCTTTTCCCCCCGACCGATCGCTTCTCTGTTCCCGGCACCGAGGCCGACGGCATTCTCCACCGCCTGATCGGCAACCTGAGCGGCTTCGTCTACCGCCGGCGCCACGATCCTTCCTGGACGATGGAGTATCTGAGCGCAGCGTGCCGCGACCTCACCGGCTACGATCCGCATCGCTTCATCGACAACGCGAGTCTGACCTTCTCCGACTTGATTGCTCCAGCCGATCGCGAGCACGTCGACCGGCAGGTGGGATTCGCGATCGCACGGCGCCAGCGCGCGGCCGTCGAATACCGTCTGCGCACGGCCTACGGCGACTGGGTGCGCGTCGAGGATCGATTGACGCCCATCATCGACGAGGCCGGCCAGGTCGTGGCGATCGAAGGCGTGATCGACCGTGCGCGCACCCGTCGCGCCCCCATGGCGGCGGCGAACCTCGTCTGCCCCCTTCCGGCATGAGACCCCGGCGGCGGGAGGTCCCGGCTACCGATTCTCGTCCTCGCCCGCTCGACCTTTGCCGCCGTTCGCGGGGAGGTGGTGCGGCAGAAAGAAGTAGTAATTCATCAAGAACCAGCTGCGAGACGGCCGGTACAGGAGGGCCGGAACGACCACGGCGCCGCCGATGGCGAGAGCCACGGCCAGGTTTGTTGGCACGACGCCCTTCCACGCCAGCACCGCCAGGGGGACCAGAAAACCAACGATCGTGACGCCATAGTTGAGCGACAGGGAGCCGAGGTAGAAACCTTCGTCGGTCCCGCGATGGATGGGAAAGCCACAGCGCGGGCATTCCACGTTCATCCTGAACAGGCTGCCCGGCTGGAAAAGCGTCCGCCCGCCGCAATTGGGGCAACGGTTGGTCAGGCCCCGCGCGATGATCTGGGGGCGAGTGACTCGGGAGAGATGGATTTCAGATTTCAAATTTCAGATTTCAGATTGGCGGGGCCCACTCGCAGGCGCTCACACGATCGCGAGCGGCTTCACGCCTCTCACGTCCGAGCTCCGAGAGACTTAGACATTTATCTGAAATCTGAAATTTGAAATCTGAAATTCTGCCGTCTAGCGGCCCAGCTTCGCCTTGATCGCCTTCACGCGGTCGACGGTCTCGCGGACTTTCGCCTCCACCGCGGCCCAATCCTTCGCGGCAATCATTTCCTTCGTGATCAGATTGCTGCCCAGGCCCATCGCGGCCACCCCGGCGCTGAGCCAGGCCGTGAGCGACTCCTCCGTCGCTTCAACGCCGCCCGTGGGCATCACGCGCGTCCACGGCATCGGCCCCATCACCGACTTAACGAAATTGGGTCCGCCGACTTCCTTGCCGGGAAACACCTTCACGATTTCGCAGCCGAGCTCCTGCGCATCGGAGATCTCCGTCGCGCTGCCGCAACCCGGCGAGTACGGGATCGCGCGCCGATTGCACAATTTCGCGACCTCTTCGTTGAGCGACGGCCCGACCACGAAGTTGGCCCCACAATTGATATATAGGGCGGCGGTGTAGGGATCCACGATCGAGCCGACCCCCAGGATGAGCGACGGATCCGCCTTGGCGAAGTGACGGTCGAGCTCGGAGAAGACCTCGAACGCGTGGTCGCCGCGGTTCACAAACTCGACCAGCTTGCAGCCCCCCCGGCTCACGGCGGCGACGACGTTACGGGCGGTTTCGACGTCCGGATGGTAGAAGACCGGGACGACGCTGATGTCGTAGATCGCGTTGAGGACCTGCAGGCGGGTGAAACGGGCCATGGTGCGGCAAGTCTTCCGCGCCGCCGGCAAGGCGATCAAGAGCAAAGCCGCCAGTCGGCGTGCCCCGGCCCTCTAGGTCGTCACGACTGCCGCGGCAGCCGGGATGGCCTTGAGGATGGGCAGTTCGAGCGTAAACGTCGCCCCACGGCCCTCCCCTTCGCTGTGCACCTGCAACAAGCCGCCCAAGTCCCGGGCCGCGATCGCGCCACTGTGGAGCCCGAACCCATGGCCGGTCTTCCGGGTGGTGAAGCCGTGCGAGAAGATCCGGGTGAGGTTCTCGGCCGGGATTCCGACGCCGTTGTCGATCACCTGCACGAGCGCGCGCCCACCCTCCTCACGGATCCGGATCGTAATCCGACCATCGGTGCCGCCCCGATCCTCACAGGCGTTCTTCGCATTGCTGATGAGGTTGATTAGAATCTGGAGCACCTTGTGCCGCTCGACCTCGATGACGGGATTCGCCTCGAATTCCTTCGCCAGCACCAGGCCATGCCGGGCCAGCGACTCGCTGTTCATCCGCAGCGCATCCTCGACCACCTCCTGGAGGGGGACCTTTTCGAGCACGCCGGCGACCTTGGCGTAGGACTGCTGCATCGAGACGATCTGCTTGATGTGATCCACATTCCGCGAAAGCGCCGAGAGTTCCTTCACGACCTCTTCCTGCTCGGCGCGCAGCTGCTGGTGCAGCGCCGAAAGATACTCGGGGACCTTCTGCGCCCGGGGATCGCTGGCGAAAAACGCCGGCAACGCGTCGCGGTGCCGGGCCAGCAGATCCACCACGAGGCCGAGCTTTTCACACTTGGAGCGCACCACCAGATCGGACGCGAGGGTCGCGGAAATGTTCACGCTGTTGAGCACGTTGCCGACGTTGTGCAGCACCCCGGTGGCCACTTCGGCCATGCCGGCGCGGCGTGACGTCTCGAGAAGTTCGCGGTGCAGTGCCTCGCGCGACGCTTCGGACGCCCGGCGCTGCTCGATCTCCTGGCGCAGGGCCTTCGTGCGCTGCTCCACCCGATTCTCCAGTTCGGCATTGGCGCGCTCGAGCTTCAACTGCGCCAGTTTCAGCTGGCTGTTCTTCCGCGCCACGGACCACCCCCACCCACCCGTCAGGATGGCGATCGTCAGCAGCACTGCCGCAATCCAGAGCACCCGGGCGGATGTCCACCAGGGCGGCTGCGCCAGGATCACGATATCAGCCGGACTGCGCAGCTGCACCTGGAAACCGCGGGCTTCCCGATACTCGTCACGCTCGAGGCGATAGACCCCCGTCAGGGCCAGCTGCGACCCAACCTGATATTCCACCGCGGGCATCCCATCGTCCGCCGCCAGCGCCGCATTAAACAACATGCCACCCGCCTGAAGCTGGAGGCGAAAGCGCTCAGGGGTCCGGACCGCATCGATCAACGTGCCTTCCAGCCGCACCAGCTGACCTTCCCGCTCGGCGACGACGCGGTGGCTGTCGATCTCCACCGGAGCCGGAGGAGACCCGCCACTGTCGCGCCGGTAAACGGCTTCGCGCATGATGAGCCGCCCCGCCTGCTGCCCGGGGATGCCGACGATCGAAATCCGATCACCGGAACGCAGCGGTTCCGGCTGACGGCTGAGCACGGTCAGGACGTCGGCCCCGTCCTGCACGAACACCGCCTGGCCGCGCAGGTGATGCAGCACGGTGGCGGCAACCTGCACCCGGCGATAGAGGGTGGCGTTGGAGGAAAACCGGCGGAGACTGCCAATCGATTCGCGCGGAATCGCAAAAGGATCGGCCGGCGCGGGTTCAGCCACCCGGATGTGGTCCGCCGCGGGAATGAGCAACCGGATGCCGATCAATTGCTGCTGGGCGTTGGTGATGACTTCGCAGACCCCCCGCAGGTGCACGTAGGAGCCCACCAATTCGGGGGCAACCCACCCGCTCACCGTGGCGCGGTATTCGCCGCTCAGCGCGGTCAGTTCCATCGTTGACTGCGTAGGGGTGGCCGAGACCCCACGGACGATGCCTTCCAACTCGACCCAGCGGCCATGGAAGGCGCCCGTCATCGCCTGCTCCCAGGTGATACGGGGCGGATCGGGCAGACTCAGGTTGTCACCGCCGAGCACCTCGGTTGCCTGGAGATGCGGGACGTACTCGCCCGCCTGCACGATCCCCTTGATGGTCAGCCCGGTCGCCGTCAGCAGGGGACGGTCGGCGAGCGCCTTCCAGCCTCGGACACGCAGACCACCACTCGCATCCTCCATGAAGAAATAGTCATCGTCCGGGGCGATCCACGTGATCACGCCATTGATGCGCGCCTGCGGCCCCCGCTCCAGATCGTCGGGTGCGATGTTGCGCACCTGGTCGGCCAGGCGAAATTCCAGCACCGACGTGTCCTCGACCCGGCGGGCACCGGCCCGGCGGACGACGCCATCCCGCAGCGCCAGATTCACGGAGTCGACTTCGGGGAACCCAATGGCCTCCACCTCCTCACCCTCGCGGAAGCGCGCGACCTGCGGCGTCAGCACCTTGAGCTGGCCCGTCGAGTCGCGCACGGTGACCGAGCGGCCCGCATCCTGCCGGTGCACCTTTCCGCTCACCAGCACGCGCTCCATGGAGCCTTTGGAGCGCAGGGCTTCAATGAGCGTCACCGGCCGGTCGAACTCGGGTGAGTCCGCGAGCTGCCGGAGCTGGGTCAAAGCCTTAGAACCTGGAATCCAGAACTCCAGTTCCGGACGCGCTTCCGCCGTGGAGCGCTTCACTGACAGGACACCGCGCGCGCGCATGTACACGCCGGTCAGCTGCAGCACGGGCTCGGTGGGGCCCAGCGGGAGATACACCGCCAGGGCCTGGTTTTCGACCACCACGGTCAGCTTCAGATGAGCCGGATCAACCTCCGTCTGGTCGTCGATCAGACCCTCGATTTCCACGGTCGAGGCGGTCGCGCCCAGGACATTGGAGAAACCCGCCTGCACCCGCGGATAATCGGGTCCCGGCAACCCGGGGACTCGCGTGATCGTGGTCCTGGACCAGTGAATGGTCTGCGGACCGGCGATGCCGAACCCGTCGATGTCGTACCATTCGCCCGCCACCAAGGCCTGCGCGGCGGGGCCGCCATCGAGATAATGGACCATGTTGTCCCACCACACCCACAGCACCCGCCACTGCGGAAAATAACACAGCACATGCATTCGCGCCTGAATGCGGCATTCCGTCGCTCCCTTCTGACCGAGCTCCCAGAACTGAGCGAAACTGCGGGCGATGGGGAGGGAATCGGCGCCCGCGGCGACGGCGGGCGCAGTATCCGCGGCCTCGCTACGCGCGGCGCCGGCCAGAGCCAGGAGCAGCGGCAACACCCAGCGCGACCAGCCGCCGGTTCGCCGCCAACGGCGCCGTTTACCGCGGGGGAGGTCCGCGCAGCGGCCTTCGGACGCCAAGCGCCCGGCCGACACTGGAGAAGGCTCGGTGAAACCGATGGTCATCGGGTCGTCTGTGTTCGTACCCGCGGCGCCAACGCCGCCAGCCACGATGCCTCCTAAATCGGTCGGGAACGGCGAAACTTTTCCCCTACTTGCCCGAACCTGCGGACGATCCTGCGGGTGATTGCGGCCGGGAGGTTGTCTAATGACTCCACCCGAGAAACTTACTCCGCGAGCCACCCGCCGGCGGTTTCATAAGTAATAACGCGCAGACGACGCTCCTCCCCGGTGACCACGCCCTGCCACCGTTGCGTGTGGCCGGGACCCAGATGCAAATCGATCGCCACGGTTTGGGGTCCGCGCTGGAGCGGCACGCGCCACTCCCCGATGGCCGGCCCGTCGTGCGAAATGCCCTTGGCCTCGTAGCGGCGCTCCCAAGTCTGCCCCCCGACGGTCAGTTGCACCACGACCTCGTGCCGCCGCGGCTTCTCCACGGCCCGGCCCCGCATGTGCACCGGGGTGCTCTCGTCGACGACAGCCGCCGCCGCGCCCTGCGGTATCAGATCCGCCAGCACCTTGAAGGAGAGGACCAGTTCCGGCTCGGGCGAAGCCGGGTTGGAAAGCCGTCCCAGGCTGGGCACGACGGAAACCACCACCGCGACGAGAACAACCGCGAGCACGCCCAGCGCGACCCGCGGGGACCGGGTGGGTTCCACGGCCGCCGCGGACGCAACGGGCCCCGCCCCTCTGGCGACGGTCGACTCCGCCCCTCCGGTCGGAGCCGGCGCGCGGCGCGAGAGCCACCAGGGCACGGTCGTACCGAGCACGACAATACCGGCCAGGGAGAGCCACAAGCCGGCATCCTGCAGCCGCAGGGACAGGGCGAGCGGCCACAGGTACCAGCTGTCGACGACGAGGCTCGCGGGCTTCACCGCCATCTGCGCGGGCTGGTCCAGCGGCGCAGGGGCGAGGATCGCGGCCAGCACCAGCGCTCCACACAGCAGTGCGGTCAGTCCGCGCGGCGGCATCAATCGGACGCGGCCGACGCGGGCAAGATGAATGGCCAGGCCCACCGCGATCGTCAGCGGCAGGAGCATGTGCAGAAAGAAGACGACAAAGAACAGGAGGCTCGGCACGGTGCGATCGCTGACGTACAGGCGACCCAGCGGTTCGCCGAAAATCGGAATCCCATCGAGCAACCGCATCGAGGTCACCGCGACCTGCTGCGCGGGCTGGTCCCAGACGAGCCAGTAACCCGTCCAGCCGATGAACCACACCACGCCGAGGAGCCCGATGCCCGAGACCCACGGCAGCCAGCGGGCGCCCGTGAACTTCCGCACGACAAAGACGCGGACCGCGTGCACCAGGAGGAAAAGCATCATCAGGTCGGCACTGTACCGATGCACGCCGCGCACCACCCCGCCGACCGTGCCCGCGGACGCGCCGGCAAGTGACGAGTAGGCGAACTGCAGGCTCGGGGAGTACCACAGCAGCATGGCGACGCCGCTGACCACGGCAATGAGCAGCGCGGCATTCGTGGCCTGGCCAGCCTGCACGAACGGATTCCACTCCGGCGGAATCCATCGGCCAAGCCCGCGGTCGCAGGCGGCGAGGGCCCGTTCCGCCCCCAGCAGCAGGCGGTGCCCCCGGGCGACGCGACGCGTGGGGCCGGCAGCGGGCGGCTTCGGAGCACCGGGGGAGGCCGGCGCCACGGGGGCGGGCGCGGCCGGAGCGGTGACGCCGGCCGCAACCGGTTCGCGGGCGGCGGAACTGGCAGCGTGCACGCTCATGCGTCGGGCGCGTTGGTTCCCGCTTCCACCGCCAGGGTCTGGAGGGCCTCGCGGACCCAGCCGGCATGCCGCAGGTCAGCGTTGAAGCGGTACGCGATCGTCCCCGCCGGGTCGATGACCAGAAGAAGGTTGGCGTGCTCGATGATCCCCGTGTCGCGATTGCGCACGCGGGCGAACTGCAGCCGCTCGAGCGCCTCGCGCATCATCGGCACCTCGCCGCTGACATACCGGAACTCCGGATACTCAAAGCCGTAGGCCCGGGCCATGCCCGCCATGATCTCGGTGTTCTCGTACTCGGGATTGAGCGACAACGCCACCACGCTCACCCGCTCCCGGACCGCCGGCGGCAGCTCCTCGAGCAGCCGGCGCGTGTCGACCAGGATCTGCGGACACGAGGTCGCGCAGGCGGCGTAGACGCCGGTGACGAGCACCACCCGACCGCGCAGATCCTCGAGGGAAAAGGTCCGGCCTTCCTGGTCGATGAAGGCGTAGGCCGGAATGGCGAGCGCTGTCCGGATCCGCTCGCCCGGAAAAGGCGGCAGTTCCGCCCGGGCTTCCGGGCCGGCGAATGCCAGCAGGCTCGCGCTGGCCGTGACGGCGACGGCGGCGCCGGCCATGGCCGAGCGCCAATGCCCGGCCCAGGCCCGGGGCCGGCACCACTCCGGCAGGGCCTTGCGCCAGAGGAGCACGGCCGCGCCCAGCACGAACAGCGGCTCGAGCAGCATCATGCCCACCGAGGCCCATTCCATCCCCCCCGTGCGCGGGTCGTACGAGAAGCACCAGATGCGGAACTCATCCGCAAAGCGTCCCCACCACCCGCCCCCCGAAGGCGCGAACACCAGCGCCAGCAGGAACGACTCGTACACGACCGCCGCCCCGATCAGGAAGATCGGCAGGCTGGCGGAGAGGAAGAAGGATCGGATCATTTATGAATTGTGATTTATGATCTATGATTTGATTGCGATTCGGTGATCAGGCGGTTGTCACCAATCACAAATCATCAATCGTAAATCATAAATGCCCGGCCTCACCGCACCGGCCACACGTCGGCCAGGGCTTTCCAGTTGGCGAAGTAGTAGACGGCGAAGCAGGCGAGGAAGACGGTGGTGAGCGCGATCGTGCCCTTCACCGCCCAGTGGTCGTGATCCAGGGAGCCGGGGCGGCTGCCGCTGAGCGGCTGGGCGACACCCCAATCCGTCATCGGCCGGCCGGCCGTCTTCTGGCCGAAGAACACCGTGCCGACGCAGAGCACGACGTAGAGAAACAGGCCGGTGACGGCGAGGATGGCACCGATGCCCATGACGCCGAGCATCAGATGCGCCGCAGGGCCGTATGCGCCCGATTGATCGATGTCGTAGATGCGGCGCGGAACGCCCATCGAGCCCGCGAAGGACATGCCGAAGGAAACGAGCACGATGCCGAGGCCGAACAGCCAGGGCTGGATCCGCGCCGCCTTCCGCCAGATGAAGTCACGGCGGAAGATCAGCGGAATCACGTAATAGGTCACCGCCATGAAGGCGAGCGAGGTGCCGCCGACGACGGTGGCGTGGAAGTGTCCGGTGATCCGCAGCGTATTGTGGGCGATGATGTTGATCTGCTGCGTGCCCAGCGTGACGCCGGTGATGCCACCGATGAAGCCGAAGATGACCACCGAAAGCACGGCGCCCGAAAACGCGGGGTTGCGCCACGGCGCCGCCAGCACCCAGCCGAAGAGGCCCTTCACGTACCCTTTTTCGCGCATGGCGAGTTCCACGGAGGCGGGAACGGTGAACCCGTGGATCATCGACGCCAGCACCGCCAGGTACATGGCGTAGGACGTGTTCCAGATCTTCCAGGTCGACCCGACCGCCGGATCCACCAGCAGGTGATGCGCCGACGCGAGATTGATGAACAGGATGTAGAGCAGGAACGCGGTGCGGCAGACCGCTTCGTTGACCGGTTTCGCGCCGGTCGTGAGATGGCCGATCAGGTACCAGATCGAGACCATCGCGCAGACATTGACCTGCTGCGATTGATGGCCGAGGCCCCACCACACCATGCGGTACCACATCGGGTCGGGCTGAGCCGTCCACCCCATCGCAAACGTAAAGGTGGGGATCATGACGATCGCACCGTGCAGGAGCGTGACCACCGCGATGATCGCCGCCGCCGTGGCGCCGAACGTGACCAGCGGCAGGGAACCTGCAAACGTCCTGTCCCTCCGGGCGACGTACAGGGTGGCGAAGAAATTGAACACGCCGGTCAGCGTGCCGGTCGCGACCAGGATGATGCCGAGGTAGAAGGCCGGGTGCGCGAGCAGGGGCAGGTAGCTCGTGAGGAGGACGTCGGCTTTGCCGTCGAGGATGATGTAGTTCACCATCGTCGCACCGACAATCATCTGGCCGAAGCTCGCCCAGGCCACCTTGCGCGAGAACAGGCGCGCGTTGAGCGGCACGGTGACCGCGAAGTACAACACGGCGACCTCGAAGAACAGGATCCAGAAGATCAGCATGTTCAGGCCGTGCAGCGTGAGAATGCGATAGAACCAGTCGACGCGCAGCAGGTGGACCGCCTGCCAGCGGGTCATCGCCAGGAGGATGGCGGCGACGCCGCCGACCAGGAGGAAGACGACGGCCGAGACGGCGTTGAACTTGATGAATTTTTCGGCGCCGAGGCAGACCTTGAGACCGGTCGTCTCGCACGTGCGTGCCGTGGGGTCTACCCGCGGCGCCGGTGAGTCGGTAAGTGAAGCGGAAAGGGACATGAGAATGGGGCGGAGAATTTCAGATTGCAGATTTCAGATTTCAGATCGGAGGACCGGCCGCCGGAGGGTAGCCGGGGGACTCCGTCCCCCTTGGGACTGAATTGGGGCCGCGTTTCGGGTGGTTGTTACTCCACCAGGATTTTGGCGAACATGCGGTCGTGGCCGATGCCGCAGAATTCGTTGCAGACGAGGGTGAACTCGCCCTTGGAGGATGGCGTCAGCGTGAGCACATGGTCATAGCCCGGCAGCACCTGGAAATTCATGTTCAGCGGCTGGAGGGAAAAACCATGCTGCAGATCCATCGACGAGAGGTGCAGCCGGTACGTTTCCCCCTGGCGCAGCTTCAGCACCGGATACCACTGCCACATGCGGGCGACGAGGTAGGCTTCACCGCCGGGAGCCGGTTCCACGATCGGAATGCCGTCGGCGGTCTGTCCCACTTTGTTGGCGGCGACGAACTTCTCCGCCCGGGCCAGGTACTCGGCGGGGGCGACGGTGTACGCCTCGCCGCGGGAGTTTTGTTTACCCCGAAAATGCCAGTACGGCATCATCAGGCTCATCACGAAGCACCAAAGGAGGGCGAGGCCGATCCAGAGCTTTTCAGCTCCGGCAACGGGCTTGAACCAATCACGGGCGGGGACGGCGAGACTCATGGTGAAGAGGGTCAGGGCAGGGTGGCGGGTGCGACCTGGGCGATTTCGATCCAGCCCCACACGGTGTAGGACAGCAGCGGGATCACCACGCCCAGCACCAGCAGGAGCCAGGGGTTGTCGAGCACGCGCTCGAGCAGGGGTTTCTTGGGTTCGTTGATCATCGGATAAGAAGGGGAGTTTCAGGCGCGGCGGCTTCAGCCGGTTCGCCGGAGCCAGGCCGCCATGTCGCGCAACACCAGATAGAGGAACCAGAGCCCCGCCGCCGCGGCCAGAAGCCCGCCGACCCCCATGACGCCGAGGCCGACATACTCGCCGGCCGAGCGGACGTGCTGCTCGGTCGCGTACGCCTTGCGGCCCAGGCCGTAGACGCCTCCGATCGCAAACCCCAGCGCGAAGACCGACTGGCCGATGCCGAACCAGCTCAGCTGGCGCCGGGCGGACGTGGCGAAGCGGGCCGACCGCAGATCCGCACGCTCTCGAACGCAGCCACGCGGAAGCGCCGGATCCCGGCTGCGTTCGAGATCAGGTCCACCCGCGGAGCGCCGCGCCGCCGCCACGACGAGATACGCGGCCGTCATGAAGGCCACCGTCACGGCCCCCAGCGACGCGTGATAGTGCGCCGGCACCAGTGTCGTCGAGCTGCGGATACAGGCGCCCAGGACAAAGCCGAGCAGCGTGAGGCCGGCGCTGGCCAGGAAGCCGGCGCGCGCCGCGCCCGCCAGCGGATCATCCGCCCGGGGCTGACGGAGGAGATGCCGCACGCCGTACACCAGCAGGCAGCCCACCACCGGGAAGATGCCCCAGCGCATCAGCTGGGTCGCTCCCGTGTGGTAGAGCGCGTCCATCGCGCCGCGGGCGGTCAGCAGCGGCATCAGGAAGTGAGGCGCGAGCAAAAGGCCGAAAACCAGACGGGCGGCGCCTTCACTCAACAGCGGGCGGCCGGTGGCGCGGGCGAGGAGCCACAACCACACGGCCAGCATCGCACTGGCGTTCGCGACCTGGAGAACATGGCCCGCGCCCCACGCGGAAAATTCGTAGCGCGTCCAGGCGTCGAGGCCGGCCGGCAGGCTCGCGCGGGTGGCGATCCAGGTCGCGGCCGCAAGCAGCACCGCGAGGGCGGCGGCCTGCAGGCCGACCGCTGCGTCCGCCGGCATCCCGCCGGGACGGCGACGCGCCGCGGTGGCCAGCGTGGTCACGAGAAAGAGCGCGACGCCCACGAAAAACGCGGCGAGCCCGCCGAGGAACAGCGGGTGATCGATCACCGGCACATAGTTGGCGAGGATCGGCTGGGCGCCCCGCATCATCGCGCCTCCGAGCATCAGCGCCACTCCGCCGCCGGCGAGGACCAGCGCCATCACCCCCGCCGCTCCCGCCGGTCCCGACCGCAAACGCGACAGTCCGCAGAGGAAGCCGTAGAACCAGACCACCAACGCCAGGTCCACGTGGACGACGAGACAGCGCTTGAAGAAAAGCGGATCGTTGATCCAGCCGGAGAGGATGGGCAGCCGGCCCAGCACCACGGAGAGGGACAGGAGACCGGCGATGACCAGACTGCCGACGGCGAGGGCGAACCACGCCTTGGCCTCGCGGGGGAAGTGGTGCCCGGCGTCGCCTGCGGGGCCGGAGTCCTCGGACGCGGCACGGCCGGCGCGCGTCAGGCGCCCGGCGAACATGGGCGCCCCCGCGGGGGGCAACGCAGGCAGCGGGCGGGCCGGGGCGAGAGAAACGGAGGGCATGGGGAAAATGCTGGAAGGTTGTACCCGGAGTTCGCCCGAACGGCCTTGATCCGCATCAAGCGTTGGCCGGAAAACGCTCCGTCGCCGCCGCGCGATGCAGTAGGGTGGGACGCATGGTACCCCGCGCTGCGTCACTCGCCCCCTCCGTTCGTAGCCCGGACATGCTCGTCCTGGCGCGCGCGCTGATCGCCCTGACGAAACCCCGTCTGGCGGTCATGTCCGTGCTCACGACCGCGGTGGCGTATCTGCAGGCACGGCCAACCCTGGACGGTGCCCACGCCATCTGCGTCCTCGGCGCGACGCTGTTATCGGCGGCCGGGGCCCTGGGGTTGAACCAGTGGCGCGAACGCGATGCCGACGCGTTGATGCGCCGCACACGCGGGCGCCCCCTGCCCCGCCAGCAACTGAGCCCCGCCGTGGCGCTGGGCTGGACGCTGCTGCTCGGCACGGCGGGCGTAGCCGGGCTTGCCTGGGCGGCCAACGGGCTGGCCGCGTTCCTGAGCGCGCTGACAATCGCGATCTACGCGTGGGTGTACACGCCGCTCAAGCGGCGCTCGCGCTGGGCCACGGAGATCGGCGCCCTCTCCGGCGCGCTCCCTCCGCTCATCGGCGCGGCCGCCGCCACCGGCGGCCTCACGACCTTCGGCGTCTTCCTGGCCGGCATTCTGGTTCTCTGGCAGATGCCGCA
This sequence comes from Verrucomicrobiota bacterium, assembly GCA_023457715.1. GTDB lineage: Bacteria > Verrucomicrobiota > Verrucomicrobiia > Opitutales > Opitutaceae > ER46. The sequence goes on along the minus strand of JAEWKR010000068.1, from coordinate 26,802 downwards.
CTTCTTCGCGATCGGCTGGGCGTGCCGGGCTGACTACCGGGCCGCGGGATTCCCGCTGCTGCCGGCAATCGATGCCACCGGTGTCCGCACGAGCCGCACCTGTGTCGGCTACACGCTCGTGCTGGTCGCCACCGCGGCCCTGGCCGGCCTCGCCGGCTGGGTCCCGCCCTGGAGCGCGGCGGTCAGCGCGGTCGCCGCCCTGCCGATGGTGCGCCGCGCCCGGGAGTTCGCGGCCCACGCCGCCGCGGCGTCGGAGCCCGGCCGGGAGACCCGTCGGGACGAGGCGGCGCGGAGCCTCTTCCTCGCCTCGCTGACCTATCTGCCGCTGGTGCTGCTCACCGCGGTCGTCGAAGCGCTGGTCTAGTTGCGGTTCTGCCGCAGCCACCACAGCTTGAACGCATTCGCCAGATCGATGAGTTGTTCGGCGGTCGGCGGCTTCACGACGTACGAATTCGCGCCGAGCTGATACGAGCGCTTGATGTCCACCGGCTCGCTCGAGGAGGTGAGCACGATCACCACCAGCTTTTCCAGCTGCGGCTGACGGCGGATCCACTGCAGCACATCATGCCCGCTCTTGAACGGCAGCTTGAGGTCCAGGAACACGACCATCGGCGGTCCACCGTCCGGGTCCGCCGGATCCCCCGCGCCCCCGAGGAAGTCCACCGCGGCCTGACCGTCCTCGAGCCACTTCACGGGATTGGCGATGCCGGCATCACGCAACGCCTGCTGCATGAAGAAGGCATCGTCCTCGTTGTCCTCGACCAGAAGGATGGTTTGGTTCATGCGGGCTGAAGGGTGAAGGTGAAGGCGGTGCCCGCCCCGAGCTGGGACTGCACCTCGATGGCGCCGCCCATGCGCTGGACGGCCTTCTTGACGATCGCCAGCCCGATGCCGGTGCCGTCGTATTGTTTGTCCGGATATACCCGGCCGAAGATCTGAAAGATCCGGTCGAAATGCTCCTCCGCGATGCCGATGCCGTTGTCGCGGACCTCGATCGCAACCCCCTGCTCCCCCCGCCGCGCGGAAATCCGGATCCGAGGAGGCCGGTCGGGGGCGGCGAACTTGACCGCGTTGCCCAGGAGATTGGTGAGGATCTGCGAGAGATAAGCCTCGTGCCCCAGGATCCGGGGCAGCGGCCGCTCCACGGTCACCGTGACGTCGTCACGCTGCAGCTCGGGGATCTGGGACAGCAGACCGGCGACGAAGGCGTCGAAGTCGACCGGCACCAGCTCGATCTCCGACTTGGAGACCTTGCTGTACGCCAGGACGTCACGCACCAGGAGCTCGAGGCGCTGCGCGTTGCGGTTGATGCGGGTCAGAAAATTCCGGGCCTCCTCGTCCAGCGGCCCCGCGTGGAAACGCAGCAGCCGGTCGGAATAACCCTGCATCGCCCGGAGCGGTGCCCGCATGTCGTGGGAGACGCTGTAGGAGAACGCCTCGAGTTCCCCAATCGTCTCGCGCAGCCTGGCGGTGCGTTCGGCGACGCGCTGCTCCAGCATCTCGGCGTGCTGCTGCAGCTTCTCGCGCGAGTCGCGCAAGGCCTGCTCGGCGCGCCGGCGCTCGATCGCGATGGCCGCCGTGCGCGTGACGACGTCGACGATCTCGAGTTCGCCGGGCTCGGGCGTCCCGACCTCGGGATAATAAATGGCGAACGTGCCCAGCACCCCGCCATCGTTCGCGAGGATCGGCGTGGACCAGCAGGCGCGCAACCCATGCTCCACCGCCTTTGCGGCGAACCCGCGCCATTTCGGATCGCTCGCCACGTCGGCCACCACCACCCGTTCGCGCCGGAATGCGGCGGTGCCGCACGAGCCCACATCGTCCGCGATCGGGAGGCCGTTCACGAAGTCCGCCCAGGCTGCCGGACAGCTGGGGCCCGCGCCGGTCACGAGTTTGGTCCCCGCTTCGTCGGTCAGCAGGATGGTGGCGATCGCCCGGCGATGCAGGGACATTTCCACCCAGAGCGTCAGCGACCGCAGAACCTCGGGCAGGGACGCGGACTGCACAATCTGCTCGAGGACGTCGCGCTGGCAACGCAGGTGCAGCTCCGCATTCTTGCGGTCGGTGATGTCCTGCACCACCCCCACCATGCTGGTCACGTTGCCTTGTTCGTCGAAGACCGGGCGACCTCGGGCGGCAATCCAGCAGATGCCGCGCGCGGGATGATTGATCCGGTACTCGATGTCGTAATCCCGCTTAGCCAGCACGGCGGAGCGCGCCGCGGCACGGGCGCGGTCGCGGTCTTCCGGATGCAGGGCGGCCCGCATTTCTTCCCGGGTCATCCGCCGGCCGGGAGGGAAACCATAGATCTCCGCCGTCCGCCGGGAGATCGTCATCAGATCGGACGCGGCGTCCCACGTCCAATCGCCGAGGTTCATCGCCGATAGGGAAAAATCCAGCCGTTCCGCGGTGTTCTGGACGCGGCGGTAGAGTTTCGCGTTGTCCATCGCGATCGACGCCTGGGCGGCAATCCCGCGCGCGATCCGTTCGGCGCGCTCGGTGAACACTGCGACGTCCGGATGGCCGAAAAACATTCCCCCCAGCACCTCGCCCGTCCGGGAGATCACAGGGACCGCGAGATAGCTGCGAACGGGCAGGTGCCCCGCCGGCATCCCGTGGTGCGGCGCATTCTTCCCGTAACGAGGATCCGCGGTGACGTCATCCAGCCGCACCACCCCCTCGCCCTTGAAGGTGGGCCCGAACACGGCCGTGTTGCGCGGCAGGCCAAACTTCGCAAACGCCTCGCGCGGGACTCCCGACAAGGTGTACAGGGTGTACGATTCGTTGCGCTCCGTCGTGACGTTGTAGAAGAACGCGCCGAACTGGGCGCCGGTCAGCCGGGTGGCCACATCGGTGGCCTTCTGCACGGTCGCCTGCAGGTCCAGATCCGCCGTCAATGCCTGCGCGGCCTCGGTGAGCGCCTCGGCCTCCGTGCGCGCCAGCTGTTCCTGCTCCAGCAACTGCGTCCGTTCCGCCTCCGCGCGCTTGCGCGCGGTGATGTCCTGCACAAACCCGAGCATGCCGGTGACCTGATCGCCGGATACAACGGGACGCCCGGTGGCGGCCACCCAGACTTCGGAGCCATCCCCGCGCCGCACCCGGTACTCGGTGCAATAGTCGCACCGCTGGGCCACCGCCGTCGCCACCGCGGCGGCGGCCACCTCGCGATCCCCCGGAGCCAGGAGCCCCTGCATCCGGCTCCAGGTCATCACGGCACCTTCGGGCAGCCCGAACACCTCCGCAGCCTGGGGCGTGAGGTCGACCAGGTCCGTGGCCGCATCCCAACGCCACAATCCCAGCCGCGCCGCCTGCACCGCCAGCTCCAGCCGGCCGGCGGTTTCGCGCAGCGCGCGCTGGGCGCGGACGTGGTCGCCGATATCGAAGAAATAACACGCGACCCCGCACTGCCCGTCCGGATACAACAGCCGCTGGATCTCCCAGTCGTAATGTTCGTCGACGGCCCGATCGGCGCGCATGGCCGACCAGCCGCGGTACACCTTGGGCTCACCCGTCGCCAGCGTGTGCTCAAAATCGGCGACAACCTGCGCGGCGGTTGCGGCCGGCCACATCCCGGCCATCACCTCCCGCAAGGGACGGCCGATGAGCCCGGGGTGGCTGAACGCGGGCAGCGCGCGACGGTTGATCCGCACCAGCTGCAGCTGCGCGTCGACCACGAAGATTCCGACCGGCGCCGCATCGATCATCGCGTGGATCTGGTCGACGCCGCGGCGCGCCGCCTCCTCCGCGCGTTTGCGCTCGCTGATATCGCGCAGGATTTTCGCCATCCCGATCACGGTGCCGTTGGCGTCCTTGATCGGGGAGGCGGAAATGGAAACATGCACCGGCTGGCCGTCCTTGTTCAGCCGGACCGACTCGTAATGATCGACGCGCCGGTCCGCCATCAGCAGCTCGAGGATCCTCGGCTCGCTGCGCAGAACGTCATCGGGCCGCAGCCGGCCGAGGGAGCGGCCGAGCATCTCGGCGGCTTGATAGCCGAACATCTGCTCCGCGCCACGGTTCCAGCTGACGATCGTCTCCTCGAGATTGGTGGTGATGATCGCGTCGTCCGAATACTCTACGATGGAGGCCCGCCACCATCCTTCGCGGTGCTGCGTGACGTCGCGCGAAACCGCGAGCAACCGCTCCACCCCGGAGGCGCCGCGCAGCGGGGTGATGACCACGTCCCACCAACGCATCTGGTCGGCAACCATGAACGATCCGACGAAGCGGCTCGTCCTCCCCGCCGCCGCCGCCGCCACGGCCGCCCGCGCTTCCGGCTGCTCCGTCTCCCGCCAGAACGAGATCCACGACCGGCCCACGAGGCTGGCAAGGTCGGGCTGTTGGAGGAGGTCGCGAGCCGCTTCGGAAATCGTGACGATTTCGCCCTCCAGCGTGAGGGTCTTGACGCAATCCGTTGTGCCCTCGAGCAGCGAGCGAAGCAGGGAGTCCGTCCGCGCCGCGCCGCCGGAAGCGGCCAGGGGCATGACCGCGTCCGTCGACGCCGGGCCCAAGCTGGGATTCGAAGACGATGAAGCCGTGGGGGTGCTGAAGTGGGACATGGAAACGCTGAACCCGGCGGACCGGTGGGAAGGTTGCCGCCGAAGGCCCACGTTGAACGCCGGCGGGTGAAACGTCACGCCCCCACGCCCTGGGCCGCCTCCGGTAATACCAATAGGAGATTATCCGGGGCCGTTAAATCCATTGGACCTCGGGCGCGCGCGGGGCTGCGAACGCGGCGCGACCGCGCCGGTCTACTGGGCCCATGGCCGTTTCCCCACCCTCCGGCGACACGCCGGGCCCCCTCCCCTGGCCCACCCGCTTTTTCCGCGCCCGCCTGGAACGCGGAGCCTACCTGGGGCTGCACCTCACCATCGGCGCGATGGTCACGCTGCTCGCGGGCTGGGCCTTTGGGGTCATTGCCGAGGACGTGATGGCGAGTGCCGCGATCGTCGAGCTCGATCAACACCTCGCGCGGTGGTTCAACAGCCACGCGACCCCGCTCGTGATCGGCACGGCCAAGGTCGCCACCTTCCTGGGCGGCGGGGTGTGGGTGACCGGACTGACGGTGTTCCTCTCGCTGTTACTCGGCTTCGAACGCCACTGGTACCGGCTGGCGGCGCTCGTGCTCACCGTTGGCGGCGGCAGTCTGATCAATGTCATCCTCAAGCATTACTTCGAACGCCCGCGGCCGGAGGTGGAAAATCCGATCCTCCATCTGAGCACCTACAGCTTTCCCAGCGGCCACACCATCAGCGCGACCCTGCTGTATGGCGTCCTGGCGCTGTACATCGCGCAGCGCTCACCGAGCTGGCCCCGGCGGATCCTGGCCGCGCTCGCCGGAGTGACGTTGATCTTTCTCGTGGCCCTCTCCCGCGTCTGCCTCGGCGTCCATTATCTCAGCGATGTGCTGGGCGCGGTTTGCGTCGGGTTGATGTGGCTCGCCGCCTGCGTCACCGGCGTGGAAGTCATCCGGAGGCGGAAAGTAGCGCGCAGCCGGTAAGGCGTGCGCCGCATGCTCGCTACTCGCTACTCGACGACTCCTTTGCCACCGACAGAACCGCCTGGTAGGCCGGTTTCGGCTGATACGCGTCGTCAAAAATGAGCGGACTGTAGGTGCGGCGCCACGAATCCGCATCCCGCAGGCCCCAGAAGGTGACGCGGGTCACCGTGCCGCGATGCTTCCGATAAACGTCGAACACCTCGCGATAACGATCCGCCAGCGCCTGCTGGTCTGCAGGGGTCAGCGCCTTGCCCGGCTTTGACATGTTGGTCCGCCAGAAATTGACGTCGCCACTGATCTGCTCGTGGCGGAGCACCATCACGTCCAATTCGGTGATCACGACCTTCACGCCGAGGTCGGCGAACAGCCTGATGGTTTCGTCGATGCGGGAAACCGGCGGGTAGCTCAGGTTGTAGTGGCCCTGCAGACCCACCCCGTCGATCGGTGCGCCGTTCTCGCGGAGGTATTTGACGATGTCGATCGCGGCCGCCCGCTTTGCGACGTCCTGGTCGAGGTTGTAGTCGTTGTAATACAGCTCGGCCTCGGGATCCGCCTCGCGCGCCCACTTGAACGCATGCACGAGGTATTCCTTGCCGATGACCCGCATGAAGACGGAGTCGCGCAGCTTGCCCGAGCCGTCTTCGATCGCCTCGTTGACCACGTCCCAGCCCTTCACCTTGCCTTTGTAACGACCGGCGACGGTCTGGATGTGCGTGCGCAGCCGGGCCATCAAGACCTCCTTCGTGAGCGTGTCCTGCCCTGCCGCCGGAGCCGAGACCCACTTGGGCAGCTGGTTGTGCCAGACGAGGGTATGGCCAACGATCCACATGCCGTGCTCGAGACCGAACTCCACAAAGCGATCCGCGTGCTTGAAGGTGAACTCCCCCTCACGCGGCTGCAGGTGAATCCACTTCATGTGGTTCTCCGCCGTGATCGAATTGAACTCGCGCTTGATCAACGCGACTGCCTTTTCGTCGCGCCCGCCGAACTGCGCCGGATTCATGGCCACGCCGACGACGAAATCGCCGCGAAACGCATCCTTCAGGCCGGGGGTGGCCGGCGTGGCGGATACGGTCGCAGGGGAGTCGCCCTGGCCATGGGTGCAAGCGGAGGTGAGAAGGAGCGTGAGCGCGGAAAAAGCGGCAAGACTTCGAAAGGGCATGGAAGAGATGAAGACGGACGTTATCGGCACAAGATGCGCGGGGGCTTCCGGTTTTTCCAGTCACTCTGTAGAGCAGCCACGGCGGCCTAATGCAGAATGAAGAATACAGAATGCAGAATCATGGCTCAAATCCGGGTTCGCCATCCACATCCGCGATTCGCCATTCTGCATTCTTCATTCTTCATTAGGTCGCCGTATGAAAATCACCCCCTTGGGCGCCGCCGGTGGCGAAGTCACCGGCTCCTGTTACCTGGTCGAAACGTCGCAGTCGCGCATCCTGGTCGACTGCGGCCTTTTCCAGGGAGGTCAGCATGCGGATCGCCTGAATGAGGCGGCCCTGCCGCAACTCGGCGAGATTTCGGCCGTGTTGTTGACGCATGCGCATCTCGACCACACCGGCCGGCTGCCGCTGCTGGCGCACTCCACCTTCAACGAGCCCATCCACGCCACGCCCGCCACGGTGGAGATGACGGCCCTGATTCTCCGCGATTCCGCCAAGGTGCAGATGCACGACACGGAGCGGCAGAACCGCAAACGTCAGCGCGCCGGGGAGCCGCCGGTGGTCCCGCTCTACACCCACACCGATGTCGAGCAGGTCATCGGATTGATGCGACCCGTGCCATATCGGCAGGCGATCACGGTCGCCCCGGGTATCACCGCGCGTTACGTCGAGGCCGGACACATGCTTGGGTCGGCCAGCATCCAGCTTAAGGTCGAAGACGGCGGCAAGGTGCGAACGATCGTTTTTTCCGGCGACCTGGGGCCAAAGACGGCACCGATTCTCAAGGAATTCGAGCCCTTCACCGAGGCGGATCTTGTCTTCCTCGAATCCACGTACGGTGACCACGACCATCAGCCTTTCCCGGATACGGTGAAGGAGTTCATCGGCATCGTGCGCGAGTCGGTCGCCTCAGGCGGGAAGATTCTCGTGCCCACGTTTGCGGTCGGCCGCGCGCAGCTGCTCACCGCCCTGCTGGCGTCCGGCTTCCGGCAGAATCTGCTGCCGCCGTTCCCGGTCTTCCTCGACAGCCCGATGGCGATCGAGGCGTCGCAGATCTACAGCCGCCACCCGGAACTCTACGACGAGGAGATGGTGGCCTTCCTCAAGGCCCGTCCCATCGGACTGGATCTTGCGACCCTGCGCATGACCGCCTCGGCGGACGAATCGAAGGCGATCAATCAGGTGCCTGGCCCCTGCATGGTGCTCGCCGGCGCCGGCATGTGCAACGCCGGCCGCATTCTCCACCACTTGCGGCACAATCTCTGGAACCCGCTCACGCACGTCATCATCGTCGGCTACCAGGCTCATGGCACGCTCGGCCGCATGCTGGTCGACGGAGCGCACACGGTGAAGATCTATGGGGAGACCATCGCGGTGAAGGCCCAGGTCCACACGCTGGGTGGCTTCAGCGCCCATGCGGGCAAGACGGACCTGCTGTCGTGGTTCGAGCCGCTTGCCTCGCGCAAACCGCGCGTGTACCTGACCCACGGTGAAGATGCCGCCCGCGGAGCCCTCCGCGGCCATCTGCAGAAGAAATTCGGGATCGACGCCAAATTGCCGGCGCTGGGCGAGGTGATCGCGTTGTGAAAACGGGCAGGCGGTAGGCTTCAGGCGCTACTCGCTACGCGGGGTTGGGCCTCGCCTCAGCCGCCGCGGCCGGGCGTGCTGGCTGCCGCGCCCGCAGTTCCCCGGCGATGACCCAGGCGAATCCGGCAAAGCAAAGCGCTTCGAAAACGGCCACCACCTCGGTGCGGCTGTCCGGCATCTCGATCGCGCGCGGGAGGTGCAGCACGAGCAGCCAGAGAAAGATCATCAGCCCGCTGAGCGTGCCAGCCAGGCGCGCCAGCGGCGTCACCAGACCCACCCCGCCGCAGATCAGGAATACGGCGGCGGCGTACGTCCAAAACATCGCCCCACCGATCCAGGCCGGCACCAACGTCGCCACAAACGAGGCATAAAGGAAATGCTGCACCCCGCTCGCGATCAGGAACAGGCCGACGGTCACCCGGGCGGTCCACAGGAATGCCGGAGCCGCTGAGCCTGACCCTGGGTCGCTCACGGCCATCGCCGCGCGACGCGCTGCGACCGCCGTCGCCAGGAGCCCGCCCGTGAACGCCAGGGCCTTCCCCAGCATCGTCAAATCCCCTCCCAGGTTCGGGTGCGTCGCAAAGGCGACGGCCTGCCGTCCCAGCGAAACGACCACCACCAGCACCGCGAGCGCGAGGCCCGCAATCCACCCCGCCCGACCACCGCGCACGATCGCGAGGGCGCCCGCCACCAACAGCGCACCCACCAGGAGAGCGATGGCTGTTTTCCCCGCCCACTCCGCCGGCCAGGCGGGCGCCCGCGCAATCACGAGCTCGCGATACATCGCGTGAAGGACCGCAAATCCCAGCAGCGCGAGCGCCACGAACCCCCGCCCGAGCATCGAGAATGTAGGCATGCGCAGTGGAACCCCTCCCGGCGAGCAATCCCTTCCCGGCGTCACTGTCATATTTTTCCGATGGCGGTTCGTCCCGCGTCGACGATCTGAAATCGCGCCCGAGCCGGGTGGTTTCGCCCCGTAGCGCCTTCAGCCGGTACCGAGAGACCGTCTCTCCTACCGCCCGCCGCTTATCGCTTCCCCGCCAACAACGCCTCGAGCTGATCCGCGGCCGCGCCCCAGCCGGCATGGAACCCCATCTTCTCGTGCTGTTCGCGGTCGGCGACCGTCGCGTGCATCACCCGGGCGGTGTAGTTGGTTTTCCCGTCCGCCGTGGGCTCGAACGTGACCACCGCCGTCATGAAGGGTTTCTCGGAGGGCTCCCACGCCTTCACGTACGCGTCGGTGAACACGAGTTTCCGATTGGGCACGACCTCGAGGTACACGCCGCGGTTGGGAAACTCCTGCCCCTCGGGCCCGCGCATCAGAAAGAAACTCGACCCACCCGCCCGCACATCAACTTCGACCACGGGCGTTGTCCACGGGCGCGGCGTGAACCATTGCTTCAGCAGTTCGGGCTGGGTCCAGGCGGCAAAGACGCGCTCGGGCGAGGCGTCGATGACGCGCGTCAGCGTCAATTCACGTTGGGACAGCGGGGCGGAGGACGGTGAGGTGCTCATGGGAAAGGGGGACGGATTATGGAAACAACGAATGGCAACTCGGCCGGCGGACAAGGCCGGAGGAATTCAAATTTCAGATTTCAGATTTCAGACGTCCGAAGCGGCGATCTATCCCACAGCGCCCCGTCTTTCGCCCCCAAACGCCCGCCCGGGTTCAAGTGCCTCTACGATTCGGGCCTGGGGCCGTCATCCGAAATTTGAAATCTGAACTTCTGGCGTTCGCCGTAACCTTTCCTCCGCCGCCGAGTTCTCCTTCGGTTGCCCATGTTCTCCGATCTTCGCTACGCTTGCCGGCAGCTCGTCCGGACGCCGAGCTTCACGACCATCGCCCTGCTGACGCTCGCCCTGGGCATCGGCGCCAATACCGCGGTGTTCTCGGTCGTACGCTCGGTCCTGCTTCGTCCGCTGGCCTACCCGGAGCCCGACCAGCTGGTCGTATTTTGGGAGGACATGGCCACGTTTCCCCAGGCTTCGGTGTCCTGGCCTGATCTGCAGGACTGGAGACGCGACAACCAGGCGTTCAGCGCGCTCGGCGGATTTCGCGTCGGCCAGTACGCTCTGACCGGACAGGCCGAGCCGCGCATGCTGACTGGCGCGGAGGTGGAGGCGTCCTTTTTCGACGCGCTCGGGCTCCCGCCTGCGTTGGGCCGGGTCTTCACCGCCGACGAGGACAAAGCGGGAGCCGCCGGTCTTGCGGTTCTCAGTCACGCTTTCTGGCAGGGACAGATGGGGGGCGCGGCCGACGTCCTCGGCCGGATTCTCACGTTGAACGGCACTCCCTACACGGTGATCGGCGTCCTTCCCGCTGCCGTCGCCCTGCCCGAAAGGGCCGATCTCTACACGCAAATGGCCAGGCTCAGTGATTCGCCCTCCTGGCAAAACCGCGGCAACCACCCAGGGATCTATGCCCTGGGACGGCTTAAGCCGGGCGTCACGTTCGCCGCCGGGCTGGCAGACCTTCAGCGCATTTCCCGCCGCATCGCCGCGGAGCACCCGAACACGAGCACGGGGGTCATCGCCGGGGGAACACCGCTGCTCGACAATCTCATTGGCAGCTACCGCCGCGGATTGTGGACGCTCCTCGGCGCGGTCGGTCTCGTCCTGCTCATCGCCTGCGCCAACCTGGCGGGGCTCCTGATGGCGCGCAGCTCGGCCCGGCGGAACGAAATCGCCCTGCGCTCCGCGCTCGGCGCGAGCCGTTTCCAGATCGTCCGCCAGCTCTTCCTCGAAAGCCTCGTCCTCGCGGTCGTCGGCACCGCCCTCGGCCTGGGGCTGGCGCAGGTGGGCCAGGCCGGGATCCTGGCGCTCAGTCCGGCGGGCGATTCGCGCTTTCAAGCCGCCGATCTCGACGGCCCGGTCCTGGCGACAACAGCTGCGGTGGGCCTCCTGACCGCCGTGCTCTTCGGCTTGTGGCCCGCGTGGCGCTCCGCCCGCGTCGACCTGCGCGGCGCGCTGGCCGACGGCGGTCGGGGCGGCACGGGGAGCGGCACGCGGGCGCGAAGCGTGCTGATCGTCGCGGAGATTGCCGTGACGCTCACGCTTCTTTTCGGCGCCGGGCTGTTGCTCCGCAGTTTTTCCCAACTGCGCCAGGCCGAGCTCGGCTTCACCCCGGAGAACGTGCTCAGCGCCCGGATTTCCCTGCCCGAGAAACGGTATCCGGGCCCTGAAGCCCGGCTGGCGTTCTACGAACAGGTCGCGGCGCGCGTGCGCCAGGTGCCCGGGGTCACCCACGTGGATGTCGCCACCAACTCGCCCCTGAACACCGGCTGGCAGACCTCGTATGCGATCCCCGGGCGGCCGGAACCGTTGCCGGGACAGTCGCCCTTCATGGAGATGAACCGCGTCAGCGATGGCTATTTCCAGACGCTCTCGATCCCGCTGCTGCGGGGACGTGCTTTTGGGCCCGAGGACGGCGGCGCCAAATCCCGGAGCATCATCATCGACGAAGCCTTTGCCCGCCGCGAATGGCCGGCTGAGGATCCGGTCGGCAAGGAGTTGCTGCTGGGCGGCCGAAAAGACAACGCCGTCACCGTGATCGGCGTCGTGCCCACCCTCCGTGTTTACGGCTATGCGTCGGAACCGAAGCTCGCCCAGGCCTACGTGTCCGTGCGCGCACCGACGCCGGCCGGGGCCGTGCTGCTGGTGCGCACCGAACGCCCCGTGGCCAGCCTCGCGCAGTCCGTCCGCCAGGCCGTGCGCGAGGTCGATCCCGATCAGCCGATCTGGGATGTGCGGATGCTGGACGATCGCGTCGGCTCCACCCTCGCCACGCCCCGCCTCTACACCTTTCTGCTCGCCACGTTTGCGGGCCTCGCCCTGCTGCTGGCCGCGATCGGTCTGTATGGATTGCTCGCCTACCACGTCAGTCTCCGCACCCGTGAGTTTGGCATCCGGCTCGCGTTGGGCGCCGTCGGCCGACAATTGCTCACGCTCGTCCTGCGTCGTGGCTTTCAGCTCGTCGCGCTGGGTACGCTTCTCGGCTTGGCCGGCGCTCTGGCGGTCGGGCGGATCCTCGCCGCCCTCCTTTATCAAACCAAGCCCCTGGACCTCACCGTGGCGGCCACCGTCACCGCCCTCCTCGCCGCCGTGGCGCTAGTCGCCGCGCTGCTCCCCGCGCTCCGCGCCAGCCGCGTGAATCCCGTCATCGCGCTGCGGGCCGAGTGAACAGGTTTGCGCGGGTGGCGTTCAGCGAAGGGCCACGGCGTTTCAGCGTTTCACCTTTTCAGCATCGGCTGCGGTTATACGCCATTCCCAACGTTAATCCAAGATACCCTAATATATAGGGAATTAACCCTATTCAGGGTTTGCAACGGGCGCGCGAAGCGGTCGTACTCCGCTCCGCCCCTTCGGCTTTCTAATGCGTGCCCGCTGCCACGTCTCATCACTCGCGTTGTTCACGGGCGCGGCAGCCGTCGCTTGGGGCGTGGGCGCTGGAGTCCCGCATTTTTCGCTCACCTCGCTTGGTTCTCTAGGGGGTTCGGCTTCCTCCATCTTCATCAATGATTCCGGATTGATTGCCGGCTACGGCTACCTCGCGGGAAATCAGAACAGCCGCGGGTTTGTTTACACCAACGGCAGCTACACCCTGCTTCCCAGCCTCGGGAACTCCACCTACACGGTGGTTAACGGCATGAACAATGTCGGCCAGGTGGTGGGGGGCTCGAACGGGCACGCGTTCGTCTATGCCGCCGCTGACGGCAGCATGATCGACCTCGGCACGTTCGGCCGCAGTTCAGCGACCGCCAATGCCATCAACGACCATGGGGATCTGGTTGCCAGCAGCTGGAACGGAGGCACCGACGTCCAGGCCCACCTCTACTCGAACGGCAGCTTCATCACCCTGCCCACGTTCGCCGGCGGAACCGGCGTGGCCAACGACATCAATAATGCCGGCATGGTGGCGGGCTCCTCGACGATCTCCACTTCAACGCAGAATCAGGCAAGCCACGGCTACACCTATCTGAACGGCGTCGTCACGGAAATCCTGCCCCTGGCCTCAGGCGGAAGTTCCGCCGGGGCCATTAACGATTGGGGTGAAGTCGCGGGGTCGTCGCATGCCGCAGATGGAGATCTCCGCGCCTACCACTACGCGGACGGCATCATGACTGAACTTGGCTCGTTTGGCTTCTTCAGCACGATCAGCCACGATATCAACAACGCGAGCCAGGTCGTGGGGCAAAGCCAGGTGTGGGAGTCGGGTTTTGGTGAACTCTACTCCCGGATCGATCACGCCTTCCTGTCCCAGGACGGAGCTTTCCTTGACCTGAACGACCTCGTCGATCTTTCGTCGACCAACTTCTCCTACCTCTGGTCTGCGACCAGCATCAACGAAAGCGGCCAGATCGTCGGTATCGGCGAAACCCTTTCGGGCACCCGCGAGTTTTACCTCCTGACCCCGATCTCCCTGACGGCCGTACCGGAGCCGGCCCACGCCGCCCTCACGTTCGGCGGCGCAGTGCTCGGCTTCCTGGCCTGGCGGCGCCGAGCGCGGGGCCGTCCCTCGACCACCGAGCCCCCCCGCTGACGGAGCCCGCGGCTCGCGCGCATGCAACTGCTCCACGCCTCCCCCCGGACGCGCCGCACGCGGCGCACGCGCTGGATCATCGGGAGCGTCGTGATGGGGCTCGGCGCCGGAGTGTTCCTGGCGTCCGGCCCGCTCGAGCATCGCTGGAGTCAGTGGCGCGCCAACCGGTCGCTGGAGCAAGCGGAGCGTTTCTCCAAGGCCGGCGACCGGCCTCGCGCACTCCTCTCGGTCGCGGTCGCCGCTGATCTGACCACGTTCGATCCGAGCCAACTGCGGATCGTGGCTGGCGTGCTCGAGGAGGCCGGGTCGCCACAGGCGGTGACGGTGTATCGCCAGCTCTGCGAATTTGTGCCGGAGGATGCCTCATTGCCGGTCCGGGGCGCACGCGTCGCCCTCCGCCATGGCGACCTTGCCGCGGCCGAGGCGATGCTGAACACCGTCTCCCTCCCCCGCCGCTCAGACCCGGAGGTCGCCCGTGCCCTCGCGCGGGTGGCCGCAGCTGCGGGCCGGGCATCGGATTACGCCGACGCGTTGGCGACGGTCGTGGCGCGCGATCCCGGCGACACCCTCGCGCGCGTCGAGCTTGCGTCGCTCCAGTTGGTGCAACCGGCCCGGGCTGCTGAAGCCCGCGCCACCCTGCAGGCCCTCGCCGCTTCCTCCGCTCCGGAACGGCTGACGGCGCTCCGGCTGCTGGCGCGCGATGCCGCGCGTCGCAACGCCCCCGTCGAAGCCGTCCGCTGGGCCGCCACGCTGGCCGCCGACCCGGACGCCCGTTTCACCGACCGGCTTTTCCAGCTGCAGCTCGAACACGAACTCGGGGGGCCGAACGAGGACAAATGGTTGGAGGGACTCCAACCGGCCGCGGCAGCGGTCCCTTCCGCCGCGGCGACGCTCGGCCGCTGGTTGCTACACCAACGCACTCCCGCCGAGGCGCAGGCCTGGATCGCGACCCTGCCCCAGGCCGTTCGCGAAGCGCCCGATGTCCGCCGCCTCGCCGCGGACATCGCCATCCGCGGCGGCGATTGGGCGGCCGCCGGCGATCACCTTCGCGCCGGCGCTCTGGGCGCCATCAATCCGCGCGCCTTGGATCTCGCGCTGGCCGCGCGCCAGCTCGCGGACCGCGAACGAACGCCGCTGGCTGAAGCGATGTGGGAGGAGGCGCTCGAGGCCGCGGCCGGCGACCCCGGCTCCCTCACCGCACTTTATCGCCTGTCGCTGGCGGGGGACCAGCGGTTGGGCACCGACGCCACGCTGAGGGCCCTGGCGGGGAATGGCGCCCAGCGCTGGGCCATCCCCGTTCTCGCGCGTCACGCTCACGCGCGAAAGGACACCGCCGCGTTGCGCCAGGCCTACGCGCAATGGATCGCCCTCGAGCCGCACAATTTCCGCGCCCAGGCCGATTGGGCCATGGCCTCGCTGCTGGTCGACCCCCAGGTTTCCGTGCTGGTGGACGAGCGAACCGCCGCCCTCCAGGCGCGAAACCCGCGTGACCCCCAGTTTGTCGCGGCGCGCGCGTTTTGCCTGTGGCGAAAGCAGCGGGCTGCCGAGGCGCGCGCCCTCCTGGCCGGCCTCCCCCCGAAGGAGCTCAACACCTCGGGGCGCTCCTTGCTTTATGGCGGGATCCTCGCGTCGCTGGGCGAGCGTGAGCCGGCGCGCCAGGCGTTGCAACGGGTCAAGCCTGCCACGCTGCTGCCGGAGGAAGCGGAGATTCTCCGCCGCGCGTGGCGCACGATCGGACAGCCGGAGTAGCCTTCCGGCCCCGCCCGCGTCGACGGGAAGGAGCGTTCACTTCAACCCCGCCAACCGTGGATCGAACACAAAGCGGACCGGCTTCGACACCTTCACCTTCCTGAAGTCCGGGTGCGCCGGATTCAGCACGTAGTTCTCTTCGTCGGGCACGATGGCACTGGGGACCGCGAGGATCGCCGAGCGACTGCTGCGAAACCACTCGAGCCCAAACTGCTGGGTGGTCAGCGGCGCGGGTTCCTCGCGCCAGTTGGCGGGCAGCGCGGCACGCGCCGGTCTCTCCACCGCAATGCCGCCGAAATCGATCTCGGATTGAACAAAGGTCATCGCCGCGGGGACCGGCTTCGGCAGGTGGATGAACTTCTCCAGCACCGCGGTCGCGAGGTGCCGGCTCGCGTACACCACGTGCACGCCGATCGGATTCCATCGTCCCCCGGCAAGCGCGGCGCCCGCACCGGAAAACGCCTGCGCCGTCCACTTCGCGTTATCCAACCGCCAGGCGTCAGGCATAGACGCTGTGGTCGATCCGCGTCAGAAGTTTCTCCACCTCCTGGTAGCCCTGGGTCGTTCTCGCCAGATCGATGGGCCTGGCCCCTCCGAGGCCAACCTGCTCGCTGCACAACCAATCGGCCGCCGCCTTCTCGTCGGCAAACACGTCCGTGGCGTGCCGCACAAGGGCGGCATACCGCGCCGCCCGGTCCGATTCGAACTCGCCCAGCTTTCCCTTGGCCGCCTTCTTGCGGTGAAACGTCGCCCGGCTCATCCCGCACAACGCCGCCATCGTCTCGACCTTCAGCCCCAGAGCCCCGGCGAGCTTGTCGAGCAGGGACAACGGCAGCCCCCGCTCGATCTGCGCGTGCAGCGCGAGCGGATCCGTGGCCGTGAGCGCATGGGCATCGTGTCTCATGTGAGCAATACGATTGTCGCAAATGAGACAGAAGTCAAGAAAGGGACCAAAGGGACGAAAGGGACCAAAAGGACCAGCAGTGTTTGCAGCTGTGGAAGCCGGTTTGCCCGCGATACCTCCAGCTCCCAGAAAACCGCATGAGTCTCGATCCCTTAAGTCCCTTCCGTCCCTTCCCTCCCCTTCCTTAGGTCCCTTCGGTCCCTTAGGTCCCTTTCCTCCCTTACGTCCCTTTCTCCCGCACGATCTCATAATGCAGCGTCGCCGGGCCTTCGCGCGTCGAAAACGTCAGCCAGCCGCCGGCGTAGCGCGCTTCGATCCTGGCCGCGCGCGAGCCATCGGGCGCGAGGGCGTACACGTTTCGAAGGCCATGCACCCGGAGCCGCACGTCCGCCGGCACGCGCTCGGCGACCGTCGGCGCCGCGCCCCAGCTTTCGCCAATCGAGGTGCGGGAGGCGTTCCACTTCGCTCCGTTGTTTTCCGCCCGCGCGCCCAGGGTGATGAGCACGCGCGCCGATTCATCCATCGGTTTGTCCTCGAGCGAGACCGCCGTCACCGCTGCGAAATTCAGCCCAAAGGCGTCGCAGTCGAGGGAGAGATCGATGCCCTCCACTTTTCCGCCACCCACGTAACCGATGATCGTCGCCGCCTCCGGCGTTTCCGCGCGGTAGATCACGCCCCGTGGGGTGCGCTCCAATCGCGCCACACTGCCGGGTTTGCCGCGTTTCTCCACGCGGGTCTTGTTCGTCAGGTTCTCGTTCACGCTCAGCCGTTCCGTGAGGAAACCGAGATCCTGCCCCGGTTGCTGGCGCAGCCATAACACGTCGACGTGATTGGCCTGCTCCCAAAGCGGCTGGCCCACGAACAACTCCCGGCTTCCCCCGGCGGGCGGGAAAAGCCCGTGGCGGAAGGCCCGCGTCGCAAACGGCGCGAAGCCCCACTTCACCGGGTGATGGTTCTGATCGAAAAAGGTCTTGATCGTGCCCGCGGGATCCGGCTCGCCCAGCCCGACGATGTCGAATGGGTACAACGCGTCCCAATCCTGCACCGCGGCCAGCGTCGCCAGCAGCGGATACATCTCGCAGGCGTAGTCGCTCGGCGCCGGGTTATCGACTTCGGTGACGCTGAACGGTTTTCCCGCCACCCGCAGCAGCGCGATGCCGCCAAGCTCCCCGAACCACCGCGGCGAGAACTCCCCGATCTGGGGGGAGTTGTTGATGGTGAAATTGCCGAGATCCCACGCTCCGCTGAGGCCGCCGAAATCCGGATGCTGCCAGTAGCTGTGCGCGTCGATGAAGTCCGACGCGCGCTCGCGCGCGAGACCCGCGATCCCGCCGTAATTGGCCTGCGAGCACACGATGGGGGCCTTCACCTTGAGACGATCGCGCAGGTACGCCCGCATTTCGTCGACGTACTTCACTTCCAGGTCCGTGAGGAAGGTTAGCCAGTGATTCCATTGGGCCGGCGTCGCGTCCGTGGGAATCGGGACGTTACCCTTCGCCGGATCCTGATCCGCCGCCAGCCCCGCCGTGGGCGAGCCGGATTCGATCTTGAGGTCTTTCAACCACACGCTGCCACGCTGATGGCCGGCGGTGATGTTGAAACGCGTCCCCGCATCCACCACGGAATGCGTGTTCACCACAAAGCGAAAGGTCTTCCACTCGGGCGTGAGCGGGATTGTCGCGACGAGTCCACGGGTCCGCCATTTGTCGGTCCGCCAGCCCGCGTCGTCCCGGCCCAGAGCCACCGCCACGGGGCGCGCCGCATCCGCCCGGGCGGAAAACGTCACCGTGTAAGTCTGGCCGTCCGCGAGTTCGAGTCTGTCCAGGAACGCCGCAGAGCGCCACCGCACCGTGTCGCTGACGGTCACCTCGAACTGCACCGCCGTTTGGCTTGTCGGATCAGACTGCACCACGACCTCGTTGCCCGGTTGCGGGTCTGCGTGCCAGCGCGACGCCGGGGTGATCGCGTTGCGCCCCATCGGCGTCGCTCCCTTTTTCCAGGTCGCCTCCAACGTCGCGCGCACCGGGTATTTTTCCGTCAGCCACGCGTTCCACTTCTTCGCGAGATCGGACTTGAAGGGATCGGGGAAGAGGTGGAGATCCCGCCCCACGTCGCGCGTCCGCATGCCCAGCAACGAGTTTTCGTTGTTGATCTCCACGATCGCGACCGCCGGGTCTTCCGCGAGGGTGAGCCCCGTGTAGGGATTTCGCGTGCCCAACACCTGCCGCGCATAGTCCTTCTGCAGTTCGATCATCCGCGCGTCGTAATAGTCCACGCGCTTTTGAAACTGCGGCAGCTGGGTGATCGTTTCCGGGAATCCGTCCGCCACGGACAGCGTCCTGGATACCTTGAGGTTAACATTCGAGTAGATCCCCTCCTTCTTCAGCTCCGCGACCAGTCGGAACAGCTTGTCGAGTTGCTGGGGGTCCACGGCGATCCGCCCCGGATCGTCAGGAGACCAGATACTCCCGCGCGAGGCCACCGACCAGTTGTTGTCGAGGTGATGCAGTCGCACGATGTTGATCCCGCCCTTGGCAAGGCGCCGCGCCATTCGCACCGCACTGTCGGCATCCAGGAAGTTTTCGCCGCTGCTGAGATTGGCGCCCCAGAAGCGCACGCGCTGCCCATCGGCGTTCACATACTGACCGTCCCGCACCGAGATCGGCGCGTCCGCGGGCCCGCGGTTCAACGCGCGCGTGTCCAGCGCACTCCCGTCCACCGGTTCGGCCGCCGGCCACGCAAACCAGCCGGCCGGAATCTCGGGCGCAGCACCCGCCAACGTGGCACCTACCATCAGGGTCATCAATCCGGTCCGGAATGGAGAAAACATGCGACTCACCGTAACGACTTCCCGCGCAAGTCCAATGAGGGATTGAGGGATTGAGGGATTGAGGGATTGAGGGATTGAGGGAGTGAGGGAGTGAGGGCTTGAGGGCCTTCCGGCCCTCTGGCCCTCCGGCCCTCCGGCCCTCTGGCCCTCTGGCCCTCCGGCCCTCCGGCCCTCTGGCCCTCCGGCTCACTGACGCATTCGGTCGAGCCGACGTTGCTGGCGGTCGGCTTCGTTCGTCCGGCCAAGCTCCCGCAGCGCGTGAATCCATTGGAAACGGAACGTGGGCTCATCGGGCTTGAGGCGCACCGCCTGCTTGAATTCGCGCTCGGCCCGGAGCCAGTCGTGCTGATCCCGCGCGTCCTGCGCGAGTTTCTCGCGGTAGTACGGATTCGCGTCCCGCACCGCCCGGGCTCGCCGCTCCAGTTTGGCAGCGAGCTTCAGATCGTCCGCTCCGCCGAGCCGATGGAGCACGCCGACCAGGCCGAGGAGTGCCATCTCCTGACGCCGGTTCAGTGCGAGCGACCGTTCAAATGCCGCCCGCGCGGCCGTGAGATCGCCTTTGCGGGCAAGAAGAACGCCCCGGTTGGTCCACCCGTCGGCAAAGGTCGGGTCGATCTGCGTGGCTTGGGTCATGGCGGCAAAGGCCTCATCCGCGCGTCCGGCGACCAATTGGAAAAAGCCGACGTTCGAGTAGAAGATGGCCAGGGCGCGCGCGTCCGGCACCACGCGCCGCAACCTGACTTCGCCCGCGGGGACAAGATCGGGGCGGAGGTCGACGAGGTACGCGCTTTCGGAGCCGATCACACGGACGTTCATGTGATGCAGGTTCACCACGTGCTGTCCGATCCGGTCCCATTTGGAAGGAAGCGGGATGACCTGGGGATAGGCGGGAAGACCAAAATGGCGGCAGAGGGCGATGATACAGAGGGCGAAAGACACGCAGTTGCCCCGGCGTCGGCGCAGCGTCTCGCGGACGTCGTAGGTGGAGTGCGCTTCATAAACGAACCCCAGGGCGCCGGGGTCCAGCAGCGTGTCGAGGATCTGCTGCAGCGTCTGCCGTTCGTTGCGGCGCGCCGTGACGCGCGTTTCGAATATCCGGAGGAGGTCGGGGTCCAGCGCCATCACCTCCGCCGGGTCGACCGGCGGCGTGTACGCGGCGGGGAATGGTTCCGGCGCGCCGGCAGGCGCAGCCGTTTCACCCGCGCCCGCGGTGGCCGCGAGCAACGAGCCGAACAGGACAACGCGGGTGAGAAGCCAAAAGCGCACAGGAAGGACGCGCCAACCGCCGGCGGTTGGCCAGCGGGGGCAGGATAATCAACGGCGCGAGGACGGCAAACCCTTCAGGGGAGGAGGGAGTGAGGGGAAGGAGGGAGTGAGGGAGTAAGGGAATGAGGGAATGAGGGCCGGAATCGAAGGCTAAGGGGACGCGATCCGAAGGTCGGACCACCGGCCCTCCGGCCTTCTGGCCTTCTGGCCCTCTGGCCCTCTGGCCCTCCGGCCTTCCGGCCCTCTGGCCCTCCGGCCCTCCGGCCCTCCGGCGCTCTGGTACGAAATCTGCGTCCCATCGGCTCCCCCAACCCTCCCGTCATGTCCCCTCGTCCCCTTCGAAACGCGACCTCGGATGATATCCGCCAACTCAGCGACGTGCTGATCGACTGCGTGGACGGCGGCGCGTCCGTCAGCTTCATGTCGCCATTGACTCGGGCCAAGGCGGACGCTTTTTGGCAGGCCAGCGCAGCCAGTGCGGAACGCGGCGAACGCCTCATTCTGGTTGCCGACGATGACCGCGGGATCGTCGGTACCGTCACGGTGATCTTGAATCTCCCGGAAAACCAACCGCACCGCGCGGACGTGGCCAAGATGCTGGTCCATCGTCGGGCGCGCCGCCGCGGGATGGCGGCGTCCCTGCTTGCGGCGGCGGAACAGGCCGCCCGCGACGTCGGTCGTTCGCTCCTGGTGCTCGACACTGTCACCGGTGGCGACGCGGAGCGACTGTATGCCCGCAACGGGTGGACGCGGTGTGGCGTCATACCCAATTACGCGCTGTTCCCGGACGGTCGCCCGTGCAGCACCACCGTCTTTTACAAATCGCTGGTGTAGGTCGGAGAGCCGGGAGGCCGGAGGGCCAGAAGGCCGGGAGGGACGGACCTTCCGGCCTATCGTCTATCGCCTGACGCCGATCACTCCTTAGGCCGACGGCTTTGCGCTGCAGCAGCTCGCCGCCGCCGCCACCGGTTTCTGCTCCACCGCGCAGCAACCGCCGGACTTCATGGCGGCCTGCTTCTCCTTCGCCTTGCAGCACTCGCCGCCGCCGTTCTTGCAGCACTCGGCGCCCGGCTTGCAGCAGGCGGGCTTGGCCCCCGCGCCATCGGCCGGGCAACACGTGGCCTCGCCCGTCTTTTCCTTGCAGCAAGCGGCCGCCTTCTCGCAGCAGGCTCCGTCCTTGCAGCAGTCCTTCTTTTCCTTGCAGCAGGCGGCGTCGGCGCCGCAGCAAGCGGCCGTTTCTTTGTCACAGCACGCTTTGTCGGCGGCCGGCGTTTCGTTGGCGGCAAACGCCGTCAAGCCGAGAGCGAGGAACAGGGTAATCAGCAGGTTTTTCATTGGGAAAAAGGGATACGGGTTAAGCATGCCAGATTGGCGACTTCGGGCTGCGCGCCCTTTGCGGAAAGGACCGCGAGCCTTGCGAGGGGTGGAAGGGCGTCCGTCTCAGCATTTCAGCGTTTCAGCTTTTCAGCTTTTCAGTTTTTTCCTCAGATCAACCCCGCCAGGCTCTTCCGCAGGCGCTCGCGGGCGCGATAAAGCCGCGTTTCCACCGCTTTCGGAGTCGCGCCCACCACGTCGGCGATCTCGGCATGGGACAGCTGCTCATACTCGAACAGCACGAGCGCTTCGCGCTGGTCCGCCGGCAGTTCGGCGATGGCGTCGCGGACGGCCGCGCCCACTTCCGCCCGCTCCAACGCCGCCGCGCCTCCGGCGGGAGCCGCTGCGGTCATCTTTCCCAATGGCGCAAAACCGCCACCCGCCGCACCCTCGCCGCGCAATTCCGTCCATTCCTCCAGCGCCACCGCCGGACGTCGCCGCCACCACCGCAGCCGGTTGCGCGCGAGGTTCACTGCAATGGCGAAAATCCACGGTCGGAAAGCCGCGCCCGCGCGAAACTTCGCTCGCTGCTGCCAGACGCGAACGAACGTCTCCTGGGCGAGATCCTCCGCCTCTCCCGTGTTCAGCACCAGACGGGCAATCACCGCTTTCACCGGCAGTTCCCACCGCTCCATCAGGGTCGCCAGCGCGGCTTCGTCGCCGAGCTGCACGCGCCCCATCAGGGTGCGATCATCCATCGCCTCAGGCGTTTCTGCGGTGCTCGGCGCCACGGCCATCACGGCTGCGGTTTCAAACTGGGGGCGCCGTGATGCTCGTAGCCCTTCACGCACGGGAGGATTGTGGCGAGGTAACGGGGTCCCTGCTCCGGCCCCATGATGGCCGCCACCTGTTGAAAATGGGCGGTCATGCTCGCCACGCAGGTTTGCTCCAGACGCGCAATCTCCGCCGCCGGCCGCTGCTCCTGACGCGCCTCGTGGATCAGCCGGCAGTGCTCCGCGCACACATCGCCGTAGCGCTCGTGCAGCGTCTTGATCCTGTCGAACTGGTCGGGGCTAAGCTGGAATTCCGCCCGCAACCACTCCAGCGGATCGCCGGACGAGACCGCGGCCCGCACCTCAGCCGACGGCCGGTGCCACGTGTAAAACGCCGCGTAGGAACCCAGCGCGGCCGCGAGGGCCAGAAAGAGGGTGATGAGCCAGTGCTTCATCTCAGTGATTCATCGTGCGGGCATCGAGCGAGTTCACATAGGACGTCGCGATGGCCGTCCGGCTCGCATCCCCCCGCGCCTCGGCCCTGGCCATCCCGGTCCAGCCACCCACCGCCAACGCGCCCAGTAACAGCGTGCTGACCAAGGGCGCGTGCGCCCGGGCGAACCGCGCCCAGGTTGAAGGCGAAGCCGCCGCCTGGATGCGTCGCGCCACCAGGGCCCGGAATGCGGGCTCGCGCCGGGGGCTCACCTGCCACCTGGCAAGGACGGACGGGAGAGGATCAGGAGAGGAGGTGGGCATGGCAGGGGGAGATCACACCCCTATAACCCCCAGGCCCAAAAATCCCGCAAGAAAAGTGAAAGTGAGAGTCAAACGGGGGCGCGCCCCCCACTTTCACTTTCACTTTCACTTTCACTTTCCCCTCACCGGATCGTCCGCAGCTGGACGCTGTCGACCAGACGGTCCTGGGCGAGGATGTCGGTGCAGATCACGATCTTGTCGCCGGCACTCACCCGGCCATCCCGTCGCAGCATCGCAATCGCGTTCTCGATCGTCTCGTTGGGCTCCGACGCGAGCGGCATCAGGAAGGGTTCGACCGCACGCAACAGCCGCAACTGGCGGTACACCTCCACCGAAGGCGTGAACGCGAGAATGGGCGAATGGGTTGGCCGCAGAATCGCGAGCCCCTGCGCCATGAAGCCGTGCCGGGTGAAGGTCAGCAGCTTCGAACGATGCATCTCGTTGGCGAGCACGACCGCCGAGTGCAGGACCTTCATCCGCTCCCCCGTAAAGGTGGAGGTGGAATGGGCGTGCTTCGACTCGTCCATCTCGATCCGGCGCGCAATGGTATCCAGCATCTGCACGCACTCGATCGGGTATTTGCCGATCGTCGTTTCGCCGGAGAGCATCACGCAGTCGGCTGATTCGTAGACCGCATTGGCCACGTCGGTGATCTCCGCGCGCGTGGGCACGGGCTGGGTGATCATCGACTCCAGCATGTGCGTTGCGATGATGACCGGCCGCCCGTGGGACAGGCACGCGTTCACCGCCCGCCGCTGAATGACCGGCAATTCTTCGAACGGGCACTCGATCCCGAGATCGCCGCGCGCGACCATCAACCCGTCGCACGCCTGCACGATCTCCATCAGGTTCGCGATCGCCGACTGGTCCTCGATCTTCGCGATGATGCGGACTTTCGACTTCTTCTCCACCAGGAAGTTGCGCAGGAGCTCAATGTCGGCCGCCTCGCGAACGAAGGACAGGGCCACAAAATCGATCCCCTCCTCCAGACCAACCGTCGTGTCCGCCCGGTCCTTCTCGGTGAAGGAGGGCAGGTTGACCTTCACGCCCGGGAGGTTGATGTGCCGGCGCGACTTGAGTTCGCCCGGGATCAGCACGCGGCAGCGGATGCGCGCCTCGTCCTTGGTCAGCACCTCGAGCCGCAGCAACCCGTTGTCCACCAGCACGGTGTCGCCGACCTTGATGTCATTGACGAGGTCCTTGTAATTCACGTCGACCGACCGCACCTCGCGATCCTCGCCGCCGGGTTTGACGGTGAAGTCGAAGATCTCGCCTGCCTTGAGCTCCATCGGCGCCGCCACGTCGCCGGTCCGGATCTCCGGACCTTTGATATCCATCATGATGGCCACGTCGCGCCCGATGCGCTGGCTGACCTGCCGGATCCGGCGGATCACCATCCGCGTCCAGTCATGCTTCGCGTGCGCCATGTTGAGCCGAACGATGTCGGCGCCCATGCGGATCAGTTTCTCCAGCATCTCCTCGCTTTCGGTGGCGGGACCCAGCGTGAAGATGATTTTGGTGCGACGGATCTGGTCGGAAGCGCTCATGAAACCCTGTTTGGTGCAATAGGTTTGGTCCGGGCGCAAGCGAGAGCGGCATGCATTTATTGCGAGACGATCCGCATTTTCAACCCGGGCATCAGTAAGCTCTGCTTCTGGGCAGAGTTGGGAATCTTGCATTCACGTGACCGTCCTCCCGCTGGTTCGGTCCCATAGCGCCAGCCTCAGCCGAGGTCAGGACCCGTAGCGCCGGCTTCAGCCGGTACCCTGGTCGACCGGTCGGATCAGCTAATGCCCCCAGCCCCGGCCGCGGCAAACTCGGGCGACTATCCCCCGTTTGAAGTGGCAACGGCAGCGCCAGAATTTCCGTGCGCGTTATGACATTTCCGCTACAACCGGCCCCCGAATGAGTGCTTCCCAGCCCGCCGCGCCCGCTCCGGTCCCGCCTACGTTGCCGCCCGGTTATGGCGCGCGCCGCGGTCTCAATTGGGCGACGGTCGGCTTTATGTACGCGAGCTTCTACATGTGCCGGTACAATATGTCGATCGCCAACAAATCGATCTCGGACGAGTTCGGGCTTTCGAAGGAGGCGATGGGAGACGTGCTGGCGGCTTTTTTCTACGCATACGCGTTCGGCCAGGTGCTCAACGGCTGGTTGACCGATCGGCTGGGCGGGAAGACGGCGCTGATCATCGGAGCCGTGGGCTCGATTCTGTCGAACATCGCGTTCGGCGCATCGTCGTTCGTCGGGTCGCTGTTTCTTTTCGCCACCCTCTGGGGACTCAACGGGTACTCCCAATCGTTCGGCGCTCCCGGATTCATCAAGGTAAATGCCGCGTGGTTCAGCCAGACCGAGCGCGGCACCTTCGCGGGCGTTTTTGGGTTCATGATCAACTTCGGGCGGGTGGCGATCGGCCAGCTCGGCCCGGCGATTCTCGCCGGCTTCACGCTGGTCGGGCTCTGGCAAATCCCGCCACAACACTGGCGATGGCTCTTCTGGGTCCCGGCGGGGATCGCGCTGATCGTCACGTTCGCGGTGACGCTGTTTGTGAAAAACACGCCGGAAGAAGCCGGTTTTCACGGTATCTACAAAGGCGAGATGGACCACGAAGATGGCGATGTGCATGCCGACCTGAAGGACGTGCTCGTGCGGATCGTGACCAATAAATACGTCTGGATCATGGCGGCGGCGTATTCCTGTACGGGCGCCGTGCGGCAGACGGTCGACCAGTGGTTCCCCCGCTACCTCCAGGACGTGCATCACATCAATCTGGATTCGATGCTCTTCGCGGTGGTGCTGTTCCTGATCCCGTTTGTCGCCAGCGCAGGTTCATTCATCTCCGGGGTGATTTCCGATCGGGTCTTCAAGGGGCGTCGTGCGCCCGTGGCCGCGGGGATCTATTGTCTCGAGGTCCTGGTGATCCTGGTGGCCTCACAAATGCATAGCGCCGTTGGGATCGCGACCGCCTTTGTGGCCGTGGCGTTCACGGTGAACTCGACCCATTCCCTGCTGGGCCCGGCGGCGGCGATGGACATCGGCGGCCGGAAGGCAGCGGCTTTCGCGTCGGGTTGCATCAACTCGTTTCAGTATATCGGCGCAGGCGTCGCGATGCAGCTGTTGGGCCGACTGCTGGATAGGACGGGCTACACCTACTTCTTCTACTTCATGATCCCATGGGCCATGGTGGGCGCGACGCTGATGTTCAGCATGGCCAGCCAGAAGGACCTGCGGAAAGGCCGGATCAAAGCCGCACATTAACGCGACCAGCGGTCAACCTGGATTCCGAAGTAGCCACAGAGAGCCCAGAGCGGCTACGCCGCAACCAAATCAAACCCATTGAACCACAGATGAACACAGATGGACACGGATCCAGGCGGGTCTTTTTCCAAATCTGAGTCCATCTGTGTTCATCTGTGGTTGA
>JAEWKR010000067.1 GCA_023457715.1 Verrucomicrobiota bacterium | reverse complement strand
TGGACACGGATCCAGGCCGGTCTTTTTCCAAATCTGAGTCCATCTGTGTTCATCTGTGGTTGAGAGGATGGGGAGGAGCCCAAAAACAAATCGTGCTCAAAAAACACGAAATGCAGGGATAGCACTGCAAAAAGACGGCCCGTGAAATCAGATTGTTTCACAGGAGATCGCTGAGAGAGCAGAGGTTGAGGATTCCTCCGCTCCTCAGCGAGCTCCGGCAAAAGGATCGGCAGCTTGGTTTTTCCGCCTTCTGGGCGTTCTTGCGGCCATTCCGTTTGTGAGCCTAACGTCTATCGCTTACTGCCTCCCGCTTTCTGCCTAGCCCGAAGCTTGAACCCGCGGGCTGGGTCCGGACACGATGAGCCGATGAAACCGACCTGTGCCGTGACGGTTGCCGGAGACGATGCCCTCGAGGTGCCGGCGCCAGGCGTTTTTGAGGTGAAATCGAAAGCGCCGGGCCCGACCGGCACGATGCCGTGGACGGAAGAATTCCTCCGTACCAGTCCGAGCGGGGACCTTTTCGGCATGACGCAGAACGTGGGCATGGGCTGGGCGCCGTCAGAGGTCGGGCGCAAGCAGTACCTGATCCTGAGCACGCAGGGGGGATTGCGGGCGCCGGACGGCCAGCCCATCGCGCTCGGTTATCATACGGGCCACTGGGAGATTGGATTGCTGGCAACCGCCGCGGCGGAGGAGTTCCGCCGGTTGCAGTCGATTCCATTCGCCGGGTATTGCTCGGACCCCTGCGACGGCCGTACGCAGGGAACGACGGGGATGTTCGACAGCCTCGCTTATCGCAACGACGCGGCGATCGTGTTCCGACGACTGGCGCGCTCGCTGCCCCAGCGGGCGGGCGTGCTGGGCATCGCGACCTGCGACAAGGGGCTTCCGGCGATGCTGATGGCGGTGGCCGGACTGCGGGATCTGCCGGGTGTGGTGGTGCCGGGCGGGGTGACGCTACCGCCGGCCGTGGGAGAAGACGCGGGCGCGGTGCAGACGCTGGGCACGCGGTTCGCGAACGGTCTGGTGACGCTTTCCGAGGCGGCGGACCTTGGCTGTCGGGCCTGTGCCTCGCCGGGCGGCGGGTGCCAGTTTCTCGGGACGGCAGCCACATCCCAGGTGGTGGCGGAGGCCCTGGGGCTGGCCCTGCCTCATTCGGCGCTCGCGCCCTCGGGCCAGCCGGTGTGGACCGACCTGGCGCGGCGCTCGGCCAGGGCGCTGCACGTTCTGGCAGAGAAGAAAATCGCGGTCCGCCAGATCGTGACGCCGGCGAGCATCCGCAATGCGATGGTGTTGCACGCGGCCTTTGGCGGCTCGACGAATCTCCTGCTGCACATCCCGGCCATCGCCCATGCGGCCGGGCTTCCGCTGCCGACCGTGGACGACTGGATCACGGTGAATCGCACCGTCCCGCGGCTGGTGAGCGTGCTGCCGAACGGGCCCGTGCACCATCCGACGGTGCGCGTCTTCCTGGCGGGCGGCGTACCCGAAGTGATGCTCCATCTGCGCGACGCCGGCCTGCTCGACCTGACGGTGATGACCGCCACCGGCCGCACGTTGGGCGAGAATCTGACCGCGTGGGAACGTTCCGAGCGCCGCACGCGGTTTCGTCAGCTGCTGCGCGAACTCGACGGCGTGGACGCCGACGAGGTCATCCTGCCGCCGCCGCTCGCGAAGGAGCGCGGCCTGACGAGCACGTTGATTTTTCCGCGCGGCAATCTGGCGCCGGACGGCGCGGTCGTGAAAGCGACGGCGATCGATCCGGCCGTGGTGGGGCCGGATGGGGTTTACCGGATCGAAGGTCCGGCGCGCGTGTTCGTCAGCG
The DNA here is from genome assembly GCA_023457715.1 of Verrucomicrobiota bacterium. Taxonomy (GTDB): domain Bacteria; phylum Verrucomicrobiota; class Verrucomicrobiia; order Opitutales; family Opitutaceae; genus ER46. Next base: position 21,912 of record JAEWKR010000067.1, on the reverse strand, counting down.
AGCGCGCCGCGATGGCCGCCCTGAAAAGTGGCGGCGTGAAAGCGGGCGACGTGATGGTTCTGGCCGGCATCGGACCTATGGGCACGGGCATGGAGGAAACGTATCAGGTGACCGGCGCGTTGAAGCATCTGCCCTACGGCAAGCATGTCGCGCTCCTCACTGACGCGCGTTTTTCCGGTGTGTCCACGGGCGCGTGCATCGGCCACGTCGGCCCGGAAGCCCTGGGCGGCGGGCCGATCGGCAAGCTTCGGGACGGCGACCGGATCCGCATCGCGCTCGATCGGGTGACGCTCACGGGCAGCGTGGATTTCGTGGGCGATGCCACGACGCCGTACACGCCCGAGCAGGGAGCGACAATCCTGGCGGCGCGGCCCACGCGGGAGGACCTGGCTGAACACCCCGCGTTGCCTGACGACACCCGGCTTTGGGCGGCGCTGCAGCTGGCGAGCGGTGGCACGTGGGGTGGGTGCGTGTACGACCCCGCGAAGATTCTGGCGAAGCTCCAACGGAAGTAAGAGTGAGAGTGAGAGTGAAAGGGGATCCCGCACTTTCACTTTCACTCTCACTTTCACTTTCACTTTCACTTTCACTTGGTACGACTTTTGATTTGCGCTTTGGCGATTCGGATTTGGGCTTACGGGACTCGTGGCAACGACCGGTTACCAAGTTATCGCGCGGAAGTGGCGGCCTCAGACGTTTGATGACGTGGTGGGGCAGGACCATGTGGTGCGGACGCTGAAAAATGCCATCAGTCGCGGGCGGATTGCCCATGCATATCTCTTCGTCGGCCCGCGTGGAACCGGGAAGACCTCGACCGCGCGGATCTTCGCCAAGGCGCTGAACTGCACGGGAGGCCCGAAGGCGGATTTCGATGTCAACGACCCGGCGTGCCAGGCGATTGCGGAAGGCTCTCACCTGGACGTGATCGAGATCGACGGCGCCTCGAACAACGGCGTCGATCAGGTGCGCGACCTGCGCGAAACCGTGCGCTACGCGCCCGCGCAGGGGAAGTTCAAGATCTACATCATCGACGAGGTGCACATGCTGTCGGCGGCGGCGTTCAACGCGCTGCTGAAGACCCTCGAAGAGCCGCCGGCGCACGTGAAATTCGTATTCGCGACGACGGACCCGCAGAAAGTCCTGCCGACGATCGTGTCGCGCTGTCAGCGTTTCGATCTCAAGCCGATCCCGGATCCCCTGATCATTGAGCGGCTGAAGAAAATCGCGGCTGATGAGAAGATCAAGGTGTCGGAGCCCGCACTCGCGTGCATCGCCCGGCTGGCCGACGGCGGCATGCGCGATGCGCAGTCGATTTTCGACCAGATGATCTCGTTCTGCGGCGCGGAGATCACGGAGCCCGACGTCCTCGACGTCTACGGGCTGGTCTCGGCGGAAAAGATCAACGAACTCGCCTGTGCGCTGGCTTCCGCGGATCACCAGAAGATCATCGCGGTGGTCGATGAGTGTGATGCGGCGGGGCGGGATCTCGTCCGGCTGCTGGTGGACCTCCAGGCGTTGATCCGGACTGCGGTCCTCGACGCGATCGCCAAGGGCGGGAAGACCGACCAGCTGGGTTGCGTGGTGATGACGACCGAGCAGCTGACCCGGATGCTCGACGCCCTGCGGGAGGGCGAGGGTCAGGTAAAGCTCGGACTCGCGGAAAAGATCAATTTCGAGGTGACGCTCTTGAAAGCCGTCGAGGCGAGTCGGGCGCGGGCGATCGACAGCCTGATCAAGGAATTGGCCGCGCTGGCCGAAGAGGCTCCGGGAGCCGTGTCCGAGTCCGAAAAAAAAAAGGGCTGATTGAGGCACTGGAGTCGCGGCTTGCCGCCGCGGCTCAGGTGGTTCCTGCACCTGTGCGGGCCCCGCGCCTGCCGCCGCCCGGCGGTCCCGCCGTGCGCGCGAGGACAGTGGAGCCTCAGCCGGCTCCGGTCAGCCCCCATGAGCAATCCTCCGCGATCAAGCAGGTGGGCGCCGTGGCCGAGCGCGGCAGCGAGCCGGAGGAAGAGGCCGTGGTGGCGGTGCCCCCCCGCATCGAAGACCAGCCGCCGCCGGTGATCGATGAGGCGGCGGAGGCGGAGTTTCTGGCCGGAGCGAAGGAGCGCGGCGAGACGGTCACCCCGAAGCGTGCGTCCGAGATCGAAGAGCCGGCGCCGAAGCAACTCCCGCCCCTCGACGACCTGGTCGCCAAAATCCCCGCCGAGGTGAAAGACGCGCTGGAGGATCTGTTCCGCGCGCGATGGACGACCGTGAAGAAGTTTCCGAAGCGGTCGTTGAAGGATCGATGAGATGGAGTAGGTAGTCCCGCCTTCAGGCGGAAGGTTTGCGGCCGCAGTTCGCGCGCCATGGCGAGAGGGCGACGTTTCGAGTTCAGCGGATTCCGCCTGAAGGCGGCACTGCGTACCCGACCCCCGTCACCACCGCTGGCGCTCGTGGCACCTGGGCGGGCGGACTGGCGGGAAAATTCCGATTCGAAAATGGGTATGCTGAGGCCTTGAAGTGCGCGGCCAAGGTTGCTGCGCTTAACCCTTCTATGCCAACGACGCCCTCGTTTTTCGCCCGCCTGGGTCTCGCTTTTCGCGTGCTGGGAAATGCCGCGCTTGCCGGGAAGGTCGCCACTTTGGAGACGGCGCCGGCCATCGCCGAGGAGCCGCCGCCCGAGCAGACGCACGCCGCCGCGCTCGCGGTGCTCGCGCTCCTGCAACGGGAGGGCCGGCTGATCGATTTTCTCCAGGAGGATGTGACCGCGTTCTCCGACGGAGAAATCGGCGCGGCGGCGCGGGTCGTCCATGCCGGCGCCCGCAAGGTGGTGCAACAGTACCTCACGCTCGCGCCGGTCGTGAAAGAGACCGAAGGCGACAGCATCACGGTGCCGGCGGGCTTCAACGCCGAGCAGATCCGGCTGACGGGCAACGTGGCGGGTCAGCCGCCCTATCGCGGCACGGTGAAGCATCATGGCTGGCTGGCGACCTCCGTGCGGCTCCCCGCCGTGCCCACACTCGACCCGCGCGTCCTCGCTCCGGCCGAGGTGGAGCTGTGAGGCGGGCGGGTTGAGCGTTGAGGGTTGAGCGTTGAGAGTGGCGGAAGGCCGCAAGCTTTCAGTGCTCAACGATCAGCGCTCAGCTCCCGGTGCGCAGGTCAAAACGGCGCGAACGGGTCGACGCATCGCTCTCCCGCTCGCAACTCTCACCTCTGAACTCTCAACCCTCTTTCATGTCCCGCTTTTCCATTGGCATCGACCTGGGCACGACGAACTCCGCCGTGTCGTATTTCGAATTGTCGCGGTCGGCTGCCCGCGGCGCGGAGCAGACCATGCTGGCCGTGCCGCAGGTGACGGCTCCGGGGGTGGTGGAGAACAAGCCGCTGCTGCCCTCGTTCCTGTACCTGCCGCAGGCGCAGGAGTTTCCCGCCGGCGCACTGGCGCTCTCGTGGTCGGGGAAGACCCCGGCGGACGATGGCTTCGTCGGCGAATTTGCCCGCGTTCACGGTGCCAAGGTACCCGCCCGGCTGGTGGCGTCCGCCAAGAGCTGGCTCTCGCACGCCGGCGTGGACCGGCAAAACGCCATCCTGCCGTGGCAGGCGCCGGCGGACGTGACGCGGGTGTCTCCCGTTGAAGCCTCGCGCCGCTATCTTTCGCACCTGCGCTCGGCATGGGATGCGCAGTTTCCCGACGCGCCGCTGGACCGGCAGGACGTGGTGCTCACGGTGCCGGCCTCGTTCGATGCGGCCGCGCGCGACCTGACCCTCGCCGCAGCGCAGCAGGCGGGTCTGGGGCAGGTGACCCTGCTGGAGGAGCCGCAGGCCGCCTTTTACGCGTGGATCGAGCAGATGGGAGAAGGCTTTCGCAAGCAGGTGCGGCCGGGCGATGTCATCCTCGTGGTCGACGTCGGCGGCGGCACGAGCGACTTTTCGTTGATCGCCGTGACGGAAAAGAACGGCGAGGTCGAACTGACGCGCGTGGCGGTGGGCGACCACATTCTGCTCGGCGGCGACAACATGGACCTGGCGCTCGCGTACACGGTCAACCAGCGGCTCGCGGCTGATGGCCGGAAGCTCGATGCCTGGCAGTTCAATGCGCTGACCTACGCCTGTCGCCAGGCGAAGGAGTTCCTTTTCGCCGATCCCTCCGCGGCGCGCGCGGCCCTGGTGGTGCCGGGCCGCGGGTCGTCCTTGATCGGCGGGACGATCAAGACGGAGCTGACGCGGGAGGAGCTTGCCCGGGTGCTGACCGACGGCTTCTTCCCGAACGTGCCGGTGAGCGAACGGCCGAAAACCGCCCGCGCGTCCGGGCTGGCGCAAATGGCATTGCCCTATGCGCAGGATGCCGCCGTCACGCGCCATCTCGCCGCCTTCCTGACCCGCCAGGCCAAGGCGCTGGCGACCGCGCATGACCGCCCGGTCGTCGTGGCGGGGAAGACGTTTGTCCATCCCACGGCGGTGCTCTTCAATGGGGGCGTGTTCAAATCGGCCGTGCTCAAACAGCGCGTGCTCGACGTGCTGAACGGCTGGCTCGCGGCGGACGGTGGGGCTGCGCTGAAGGAGTTGAGCGGCGCCGAACTCGACCTCGCCGTGGCACGAGGCGCGGCGTACTATGGCTGGGCCCGGCACGGTCACGGCCTGCGAATTCGCGGCGGCACCGCGCGTTCCTACTATGTCGGGGTGGAATCGGCCATGCCCGCGGTGCCGGGGATGGAGCCGCCGGTGCGGGCGCTTTGCGTGGCGCCTTTTGGCATGGAGGAAGGCACGGCGGCTGACGTCCCACCGCAGGAGTTCGGGCTCGTGGTCGGGGAGCCGGCCCGGTTCCGCTTCTTCTCCAGTTCCGTGCGGCGCGACGACACCGTGGGGCTGATGCTCGACAATCCGGCCGGCAGTGAGGAATTCGAGGAGCTGGCGCCGATCGAATCGACACTCCCGGCCCAGGCGGGCAACGACGGACGCCTGGTCCCGGTGAACCTGCAGGCGGCGGTGACGGAGATCGGCACCCTGGAGCTGCGCTGCGTCGAAAAAGGCGGGTCCGGGAAATGGAAACTCGAGCTCAACGTCCGGATGAAGGAATGAGGATGCGTTCGATCCCGCCCCAGAGTTCACCGCGTTCGGACACAGAGCCGGGCGGGAGGCGTGCGTCGCGAGGGATCGGGCCGGAGCGTGGTCGGACCAGGTATCCGGATGGATCGCACGCTGTGTCCGCTGGGTCAGAGCTCCGTGTCCTCGGTGGCGAAGGGTGGGGAGCGGCGCGATTACGCCATGGCTGCTGATTTCATCGTCGGGATCGATCTGGGCACGAGCAACTGTGCCGTGGCGTTCGCGCCGCTCGACGCGGCGGGCGCGACGGTGACGGATTTCCCCGTGGTGCAGCTGCAGCGGCCGGGGCAGGCGGGGGCACAGCCCTTGTTGCCGTCGGCGTTGTACCTGCCGGCATCCGGAGAGATACCGGCCGGCGCGGCGCGGCTGCCGTGGGGCGATTCCCCAGACTGGATCGTCGGCGAGTTCGCGCGCTGGCAGGGTTCGCGCGTTCCGGCGCGGCTCGTGTCCTCCGCGAAGAGCTGGCTCTGTCATCCCGGCGTGGACCGCACCGCGCCGATCCTGCCCTGGGGCGCGCCCGCGGATGTGACGAAGCTTTCACCCACGGCGGCGTCCACCGCCCTGCTGGCGCATGTGCGGGCCGCGTGGGACGCGGCGCATCCCGGCCAGCCGCTGGCGGCGCAGGACGTCGTGATCACGGTGCCGGCGTCGTTCGACGAGGTCGCGCGCGCGCTGACCGTCACCGCGGCGCGCGAGGCGGGGATCGGCCGGTTCACGCTGGTCGAGGAGCCGCAGGCTGCGTTTTATGACTTCACGTCGCGGCACCGGGCCGATCTGGCGGAGGCGCTGGCGGGGGTGCGGCTCACGCTGGTGGTCGATGTCGGCGGCGGGACCACGGACTTCACGCTGATCGCGAGCGGGGTGGGCGAGGACGGTGTCGTGCTCAAGCGCATCGCGGTGGGCGAACATCTCATCCTGGGGGGCGACAACATGGACGCGGCGCTCGCGCGCCGGGCTGAGGAGCGGCTCGCGAGCGGTGGCCGCAAGCTCAACGCGCAGCAATGGACCCAACTGGTGCAGGCGGCGCGGGTGGCAAAGGAACAGTTGCTGGCGATGGCGGCGCCCGAGCGCCACCCGATCGCTTTGGCGGGCAGCGGGAGCCGGCTGGTGGGGGCGACGCTGTCGACCGAGCTGACGCGGGAGGAAGTGGAGCAGCTGATTGTGGAAGGGTTTTTTCCTGCGTGCGACCCGGGTGACGAACCGCGGCGGGCCAGCCGGACGGCGCTGCAGGAGCTGGGGCTCCCCTACGCGCCGGACCCGGCGATCACGCGGCACCTGGGGGCCTTCCTCCGCCGGCATGCGGAGGCGGGGTTTGCGGCGCTGCGCCAGGGAGAAGGGGAGGGGCGCGTCCCGGTTGCGAGGGCAGACCTTCCGCGACCGGATGCGATCCTGCTGAACGGCGGTGTCTTCAATGCCCCGCGCCTGGCGAACCGGCTGGTGGATATCGTGTCGGGCTGGTGGCCGGACCAGCCGCGCATCGCCCTGCTCGAGCACGACTCGCTCGACCTGGCGGTCGCGCGCGGGGCGGCGGCGCACGGCCTGGCCCGGCGCGGCCTGGGCCGGCGAATCGGCGGCGGTGCCGCCCAGGCGCTTTATGTCGGTATTGGCGACGCGGGTACAGAGAACCCGCGGGCGGTGTGCGTCATCCCGCGCGGCCACGAGGAAGGCCGGGAGGTGGAGATGAAGGAGCGGGAGTTTCAGCTCACGGTGGAGCGGCCCGTCCAGTTCCCGCTGTTTTCGACCACCGCGGATCGGGTGGACCCCCCCGGGGCGGTTGTCACCGTGGACGAAAGCTTCAAGCCGCTCCCCCCGCTGCACACGCTCATCCGCGCGACGGGCGCCAGGAAAGGCCTGGTGCCCGTGCATCTGCGCTCGGCGCTGACGGAGCTGGGCACGCTCGAGTTATGGTGCGTGTCGAAGGTCGAGGCGGAGCAGTGGCGGCTGGAATTCGACCTCCGCGGAGCGGTGGCGCGTGCCGGCACCACCGTGACGGAGTCGATGCCGGCCGGTTATGCCCAGGTGCGGGAGCAGGTGGACCGCGTGTTCGGTCCGGCGACGCGGACGGTCGAACCGCGGGAGGTGAAGCAGTTCGGGGAGCGCCTGGAGGCGGCGCTCGGCCCGCGCGAAGGCTGGAGTGTGCCGCTGTTGCGCGAACTGTGGGGGACGCTGTTTGCGAATGCGAAGCGCCGGCGCCGTTCGGCGGTGCACGAACGGCTGTTCTACCGGTTCGTGGGCTACGGGCTGCGCCCGGGTTTCGGCTACCCGCTCGACGAGTGGCGCTGCGAACAGACCTTTGCCCTGCTGGCCGAGAACGTGAACTTCCATGGGGAAGTGTCCGTGTGGAATGAATTCTGGGTCATGTGGCGTCGCATTGCGGGCGGCCTCGGTCCGGACCAGCACCAGGCCATCTGGCGGTTGCTGGAGCCGCATCTCGCGCGTCGGATTCCGCCGAGCGCGCCCAGGAATGCGGGCCGGGTGAAGGGTATCCAGCCGGAGGGGTTCGACGAGATGGTGCGGACGGCGGCGGCGCTGGAACGTGTTGACGCCGGACAAAAGGCGCAGTGCGGCCGCTGGATCGCCGAGCGACTGCGCAAGCCGGATCAGCCGGGTTCGGGCCCGTGGGCATGGGCACTCGGACGGCTCGGCGCGCGCGTGCCGATTTTCGGGAGCAGTCATCAGACGGTCGAGGTGGCACAGGCCTCGGAATGGCTGGCACTGCTCCTGGCCAGGGATCTGCGGCACACCGACGGGGCGGCCTTCGCGGTGACGCAACTGGCGCGGATGACCGGCGACCGCTCGCGCGACCTCGACGAGGACCTGCGGGTCCGGACCGTTGAGGCCTTGCGCGCGGCCAGGGCGCCGGACCGCTGGCTGCGCATGGTCACGGAGGTCGTGGCGCTCGAAGCCGAGGACGAGGCGCGCGCGCTGGGTGATACGCTGCCGGTGGGGCTGAAGATGTAGGATGGGGTGCGAGTTGAGCGTTGCGCGTTGAGCGCGCCCGACCGGAGCCGGCGCAAAAAAGGCGGGGCAACGCGTGCCCCGCCGGAAAGCCCAAGGCGTATCGCCTGTCGCCTTACTTCACCGACGCATCGTCGGGCAGGCCGAGCTTCTTGTAGAGGTCACGCCGGCCGGCCTTATCGGCCTCGATGATCTTGTGGGCAAATTCGGCCACCTTCAGCGCGACATCGCGCGGCACGACCACAATGCCGTCGCCGTCGGCCACGATCACGTCGCCGGGATTGACCAGCGCGCCCCCCACGACCACGGGCCGGTTGACCGACTCCACCTCGTTGCGTCCGGGGCGGATGCCGCGCCCGGCACGACGCAGGTACAGCGGAACCTCCTCCGTGATCACCTCATCGGTGTCGCGCGCGGTGGCGTCCGTCACGACGCCGACCGCTCCGGCGAGCTTCCAGGCCATGATGTTGTTCGAACCGATCGAGCCGACATCGGCGTTCGGCGCCTCGTCGATGACGATGGCGGTGCCCGGACGGATCAGCGACATGAACGGCTCCGGGGACAGCTCGTTGTACCACTTGCCTTCCCAGGCGCGGAAATCGTCGTACGTGCGACCGCCGCCCGCGGCGGGGCGCTGCGTGGGCACGTAGCGGACGGTCACGGCGATGCCGATGAAACGGTGCTTGAACGTCTTCGCGTCCTTCCACAGCGGATGGATCTCGGGATCCATCAGGCCGACGTTCTGCAATCCGACGAAGTCCATGCCGTCGGTGACGTCCGCCACCCGCAGCCCTTCGAAGGCCTTGAGAATCTTCTGGTCGTCCTCCAGCGAGAACTGGCGGGTGGCGATGAAGTTCTTGCCGGCGCGGAACTCCGCCGCCTTCGGGTCCTCCGCGGCGGAGAGGGAGAGGGCGGCGGTCAGGACGGCGCCCAGCAAGAAGACGGAACGGGGGGTTCGAAGGGGTTTCATGGGTGCGAACTAAGTGCGTCGCGCGGGTACGTCAAGGAGCTGCCAGGAAAGGGTGCAGGACTTCGGCCGCCGGCCCTTGGGTGCGGCGCCGCGTCCCGCCGCCGGCGCGATTGCTTTTCCGCGCCCCCGTCGCCTTATTAAAGCCAATATGCGCAACATCCTTGCCCTGGTGGCTGTTCTGATGGCGGGCGTTTCCCTGCACGCGGCCCAGCCGTCGGAAGCGTCGGTTCGTGAACTCCTCGACGTGACCGAGACCAAGCGGCTGGTCGACCAGATCACCGTCCAGGCTGACCAGATGATCAACAACGCGATCACGCAGGCATCGCAGGGGCTGGATCAGAACGAGGCCGAGAAGACGATCCTCGAAAAGGCCCGCGGCGAAATGACCGGCGTGGTGCGGGCGGAACTCGACTGGAGCGTGCTGTTGCCGATGTACGTGAAGGTCTACCAGGACACCTTCACGCAGGAGGAGGTCGACGCGATGCTTTCGTTCTACAAATCGGCCGCGGGCCGCGCCGTGACCCAAAAACTCCCCGAGGCGATGCAGAAGAGCATGCAGGCGATGCAGGCGCGGATGCGTCCGATGATGGAAAAACTTTCCGGGATCCAGGAGCGGGCCGCGCGGGAGATCGAGCAGGCGCGGGTCCAGAATCGTGCGCAGGGACCGAACGTGCAGTTCCCGCAGCCAAAGTCGAACTGAGCGCAGACGGGGCGGTCGGAGCGCGGAGATCCGCGCGTCCCATCGGGTGATTGCCGAGCGGATACGGTGAGCTTTCCCGTGCCGGGCCGCGGCCCCGGCCGGATACCGGATTTGTGGTTTTTCGACGAGGGTGGCGGCATGGCAATCCGACCTCCCTCCTCCTTCTCCGTCGCTCCCGGAGTCGACGGATTCCGCTCGGTGATCGTGAACTATTTCTTCGTGCGCGTGGGACGCGGCGACTGGGTGTTGATCGATGCCGGCCTGCGTTTTTCGGGCACTCGGCTGATCCGCGAGGCGGCGGTTCGCTTCGGCTCCGACCGTCCGCCCCTGGCCATCATTCTCACCCATGGCCATTTCGACCATGTCGGTGCGCTGCGCCGGCTGCTGCTGCGCTGGCCGGAGGTGCCGGTTTATGCGCATCCCGCGGAACTCCCATTCCTGAGGGCCGGCCGAGCCTATGCTCCCGCGGATCCGCTGGTGGGCGGGGGGATCATGCCACTGACCGCCCTGATGTATCCGCGGCGCGTGGGGCCTTTTCCGGCGGTGCGGGCTCTGCCGTTGGACGGCAGCCTGCCCGAGCTGAACGAATGGCACTGGTTCGCAACGCCCGGCCACACCCCTGGACATATCTCCCTGTTGCGGCCGAAGGATCGGGTGCTGCTCGCCGGCGACGCCGTGATCACGACGCGGCAGGAGTCGGCGTGGCGGGTCGTCACGCAGCGTCGCGAGGTGCGGCCTCCGCCGGCCTACTTCACGCCCGACTGGCAGGGTGCCTACGACTCTCTCATGCACATTCGCGCCCTGTCTCCCCGGGTGCTTGCCGGGGGGCACGGCATGCCGGTCGGGGGCCGGTTTCTGCAGGAAGGCCTGGAGCAGCTGGTGCGTGCGTTCCCGACGTTCGGTCTGCCGCAACGGGGACGTTACCGCCCGTTGGCGATGCACACGGTGTGACGTGTGGCGGTGTGCGGTGGCGTCGGAGGTACCGGCTGAAGCCGGCGCTACGGGTGGGTGGCGCCGGCTTTAGCCGGTACCGGGATCCGCCGTGCGCACGCCGGTCCGCGCGGTCTGCTTCCACGCTTCAAGCTTCGCCTGCCACGCGGCGTCGGCGCGCCACAGCCATTGCGCGAATTCACGGTGCCAGTCCTGGTCCGGTCCGGGAGGCAGGTCGCCGCCGCGCTTGAAGTCGAGGATCGCGTCCGTGATGGGCGCCCGCGCGGGCAGCCCGGCCAGGGCATGAAGGATGGCGGCCTGGATTTCACCGATGCCATGGCGGGCCTGGAGGTCGCGGATGGCGTCAGCCCGCGCGGGCGGCCCGGCGAGGGGCTGCTCGTCGGCGGCCAGAGGCGGCACCGCATTGATGGCATTCACGACCAGCTCCGCCGCGCGGGGGCGGGGCAGGCGGGCGAGGTCATCGGGGAAGAGCGGCGCGCCCAGCGTGTAGTCCTGCCGGCCGTACGCGACGGGAAGCGACACGATCTCCTCCACGGTCGCGCGGGGCAGCCCGCCGCTAAACTTGACGGGCAGGATCGGCAGGCCCGTTTCCAGCGCCAGATCAATGATGGCGGAGGTCATGCGGGCGACGGGCTGGGCGGCGCGGCGCGCCTGCTCGCCTTCGACGTGGAGGTGCAGGGCATGAGGCCGGTCGGTCTGGGCCTGCTTGAACCGCTGGATCAACGCGAAGAAGGAACCGGGTTCATCGCGATCAAAGAGCATCTGCGGATGCACGCCGATGCGCTGCCCGGGGAAGCGCCACAGGAGATCCGTGACCTGACCGACCCAGCTGTCGCGATGCTCCACGCGGGTGACGGTGGTCAGCGGGCACCCTGACCAGCGCATGAAGAGATCCGTGAACAACAGCGACTCGAGTGCGGTCTGGTGATTCGAACAGACGATGACCGGCCGGCCGCGCACCACCCGGGCCCGGGCCGGGTCCGCGAGCCGGAAGTGGCGAACATGCTGCGTCGTGGTCGCCTGGATCAGATCCTGGAGGAAATCGCCCCCAAAAAAGGTGGCGGCGGCACCGGCGGGCCGGAGCCGCGGGGCGTGCGCGCGCACCCGGATGCCGGAGTCGCGCTCGTCGATGTCCAGCGCCACGGTATGAAGCGGCAAGATGTCCGCGGCCGCGTCCTCGCCGCGGACCTCCACATGTGCCGGATGGATTCCAAGTCGCAACGCGGCACCTTCGCGGGTCGCGATCGCGCGGACGAGCTCCCGCGGCGGCAAGGTCGGCTCGACGCCAAAGATCGTCTCGAGCTGGCGAGGCATCCACTGGTACCGCGCGATTTCGTCCGCGGTCAGCGTGACTCCCGTCTCCGCGTCGCGCGTGAAGCGCACGGCGGTGGGCACGTCCCGGCCGTCGTCGCGGGCAACGCTCCGGTCGACGATGAAGGCTTTTCGTTCCCGATAGCTGGCGTGCTGGAAGGGGGTGCCATCAAGCAGGGCGAACTCCATCAACAGGTCGCACCACACCCTGTCGCCGATGATGAACTGAACGTACGCCAGCGGGAGCCGGGTCGTGGGATCCAGTCCGCGGGGTCGAAGTTCGCAGCGCACCGCGCCCTGGGCAGGGGTCGGGCCGAATATCCGCAGTTCATGGACACCGCGCGGCAGCCCGTTGAAATGGGGCGCGATTTCCGGGTACCACTCGCGGAAGCAGCTGAAAGGCACCGCGTGCGTGCAGCCGTCGAGCAGCGCCGGATGAAGGACGCCGACGGGCACGGCGCCGGCGCCGGCGTCCAGGAGGCAGCTGGCTCCCGCGAAGGAACGACGCAGCTCGCGCAGCACCTGGAAGGCCGGCCCGTGGGTCATCTCGCCGGTGGCGTAAGGGGACTCCCGTCGGGGGGCGTCGAGCGGCGGCAGGGTGGCGGGTGGTTCCGGATATTCGGCGCCGAGCGTCACGCCGGCGCGGCCGACTTCGTCGAAACGCGAAAGCGCTTCACGACGGGCCTCGCGCCAGAGCTCGAGGCGGGCCTCACCGCGACCATCCGGGCCCACCTCCGCCGTGGCGCGGACGCGGGTCACGGCGTCGTCCGGACAGGCGACCCAGCGCGACGGGAAAAAGCTGCGGACGGAGAGCAGTTTCGACGGCGTGTCTCCCTTCGCGCCCGCCGCAGGGCTGACCGCGGCCTGGGCGAGTTCATCCAGCAAGCCGGTCAGCGGGACGATCGCGGTGGTGAAGGAAGGGCGGTGGTCCGTGATCCAGGGAGTGGCGGCGAGGCTGAATTCCCGGATCCGCGGACCGCCCGACGGACGGCGCGCGCGCATCGCCAGGTGCGGCGTCTCGTAGATCTTCTTGCCGTCGACCCAGAGGCTGCCGCGGGCCCGGGCCAGGATCGCGCCGTCGGGCTCGGACACGATGTCGCCTATTTCGACGAGGCTGGTGATCCGGGTGTTCTCGGGGACGACCTGGCCGCGGTATTTCCACGTCAGCGGTTCCGCCAGCGCCACCGGCTCGAAGGTCCAGCCCGTGGTGGGCCGGCCGGCGTGTTCCTCCCGCAACAGGACGGCGCACTGGAGCAGCTGCACGAGAGCTTCGATGCCCAGCGATCCCGGCTGCACCGGGTCCTGCATGAAGTGGGCGTTGAAGAACCATTCCCCGGCGTCGACGTGTTTCTCGGCGCGGACGATTCCCAGTCCCGCGGCGCCGGCCTGAGGCCACCATCCGGTGATGGCGTCCAGCATCAGCAGGGGATCGCGCGCGATTCCGGGCAGCGGTGCGACGGGCGCGACGGGCGCCGCGCTCCGTGCGCCCTCGCGCGGGACGTCCCGGAGACCCCGTGGCGCACCGCCCTCGGCGGCGATGAATTCGGACTCGAGGGGCGTCGGTGCCAGCCCTGCCTGGTTGGCGAACGCATCGCCCGGGAAGAAGCCAAACGAGGTTTCCATCGTGGCGACCGTGACGTCGGACACCGAAGCCCGGACACGGAAGGCCACGATGATCATGGTGCCCAGTTCCGACCATGACGTCAGCTCGGTGTGCACGCGCAGCGTCTGCGCCTGTGGCGCCAGCTCGCGGGTCCATCGCAGCGTGCCATCGAGATTGCGAAAGAAGATGTCGTCCTTCTGCCCGGTCGTGTCGCGCAGGAAACTCGACAACCAGCCGCAGGGCTGGAGCAGCGCCTCCATGAAGACACAGGAGGGCATGGTGGGCGCGCCGTTCCGCTCGAAGTACCAGGCGTTCGGATCGATCTCGAACTCCGCGGTGACCGCCGCTCCGCGCTCCGGGCGACCCAGGCGGCCGGTGCAGTCGACGATGCGCGACATGAAATGGTAAGGCGGGCGCGGAAGCCGCGGGATGCGGATCGCGGAGTCGAGCGGTCGGAAGGTCGGGCCGAAGGCTTCACTCGGCCGTCCCAGGGCGCAGGCCAGCAGGGAGCGGTGATCGAACCTGAAACCGTCCAGCGACCACGCCGGCTTGTCGTCCTGGCTCGCGGCGACTGCACCGCGCCGCAGCATGTCCTCGAGCGGCCAGTCCGGCACCAGCTCGAGCGAGAGGCCTTCGGCGAGGAACGCCTTGAGCCCGTCGACCGACGCCATGACCGAGGCCCGCAGGCGCGGCACCGGTCCATCGTTGAATTCCTCCACGAAGACTTCGTAGACGAGTTCCCGCGAGGTCGGCACGCACTGGCCGCGGCAACGCATGCTGATCGTCTGGCCATGGACGGGTTCGAAGCGCCAGCCGTCGGCCTGCACGGTGCACCCCAGGGCGGTGAGATAAAACGCGAGCGATTGCACGGCGCCCTCGAGCATGAGCGTGCCCGGCATGCAGGGGTCGTTCTTGAAGTGACCCGCGAAGAACCAGAGATCGGGCGTGATGCGCTTCACCGTCCTGAGGTAGCCGCGCCGCCAGGGGCCGCCTGCGGGATCGAACTGCGTGACTTCGTCGATCAGCTGCATGCGCCCGGCCGGGATCCTGGGCGTGCGGGTGTGTGCGCGGGTGCGCCGGAAAGCGGAACCGAAGCAGTCGGCGATCCGGCCCTCGGCAAACGCCCGGACGGCTTCGACGCTGAAAGCCTGGGAGGCGAGGGGCACCCGCGGTGCGCCGTGCGTCCCGCGCAGCGCCGGTGCCGCCGCCGTGGCCGCGTCCCATAACACGCCCTCGGACTCCGCGAGTTCCTCGTCGCTGAAGAATCCGGCCTGACCGTTGCGCACGCTCAGGGTCACCGCACCGTTCACGCGCAGATCGGAGTGGAAGAACATCATCCGGATCGGGCCCAGCTCCGCGTGGCCATCGACACCAATCTCGAACTGCAGGGTGTCGCCGATCTTGGGCAGGGGACCCCTTACCGTGGCCTCGCAACCGAGCAGACGGTAGATGCGCTCGCTCCGGTTGTGGCGGTCGATCCCCATCCAGGAAACGAGCAACAGGTCGGCCTGGCCCGCCTCGATGGTGACCCCAAGCGGCATGCGGTCGACGTCGAGGTACCACGCGTCCGGCGTCACGTCGGTTTCAGTCCAGATCCGGCCGGTGCCGAGTTCGCCCGGCACGGCATCGATGCCGGTGACGCGATCCGCGAGCAGCATCGGCGGCATGGGCATCCGCACCTGGCGCGTGAAGCCGTCCTGGCCCGCGAAGGCCGGCCCGAACAGATCGGAGATGCGGCCCGAGGCGAGCTGTTCCAGCTGCGCGCGCGTGAACTTCGGGCCCGGCAACGCCGGAGCGACGGCCGCGGTCGTTGCGGTTTTTCGCGACGGTTCCGGAGGGGAATCGGTGGTCGCCAGGTTGATCTGTCGGGTGTCACCGCTGCGCGACGCGCTGCCGTGGTCGGACGGCGTCGGTCCGACCGGGGAAACGTCCGTCCGGGCCTGAGCGAGCACCGGCGCCTCTGTTTCCGGGGGCCTCGGTTCAACGGGCGCCGCCGTTTGCGCCATGGCGTGCAGGAAAGCCGCGTGGGTGCGACCGACTTCCTCGAGAAAAAGTTCGTGGGCCGCGGCCAGGCTGGTCTGCCAGGCGGCGTCGACGCCCGCTGCGGGGTCCGTTTCCGCGTGCGTTTCGGCGGTGCTGGGAGGCGTGAACGCCCGGGAGGCGTCCGCCGCGGGGAGCGCGCGGGCCGGGCGGGCGACCGGCTGGCCCGGCCGGGCCATGACCTCCGGGCCAACGACGACGGGCGCGGCGATGCGGATCCCCGGCGTCAGATGAGTGGGCCGCAGCACAGGCGCGGGCGGGAGGGATTCACGAGGGAACACGAGCGAATGGAGCAGCGGTGCGACGGCGGCCCGATGGGCGGCGAAACGGATGAGCTTGCGATCGGCGGGCGGCCAGGCGGCGGGGCGCGGGGATGCGACCGCCGCTTCGCTGGCGCGCGCCTCCGCCCGGCGGAGGACGAGCGAGCCGGTGGCGCCCAGCAGCGCCTCGACCCGGATGGACACGGCGGCGGCGTCGAGCCGTCCGGCGTGCAGCGCGGCGGCGGCTGCCGCGACCTGGAGCAGACCCGAGGCGGCATGGGCCACGCCCACCGCGCGGTCCAGGCGTTGCAAACAGGGCGACCAGTCGACCGGGGCGGGTTCCGACGCCGGCAGCGGGTCGACCGGCAACAGGGCGAGGATCGTGTCGCCGTCGCGCCGAGCATCCCCCTCGCGCTTGAGCACGAGCATGCAGCCGCCGTCGGCCGACTCGCCCGGCCGTCCGGCGTCGCGGCGCGCGGCGGCGTGGATCGGATCGTGGGCGAGATCCACCGCTCCGACCAGCGCCACGTCGCACTCACCGGCGAGCAGGGCGGACCGGCCGAGTTCGAGCGCATGCAGGCCCGAGAGCTCTTCGGACGACACCGCGCAGCTCGGGGCGTCCGCGAGGAATTGCCGGTTGATCCGGTTCGCCACCACATTGGGCATCAAACCCAGGGTCGAGGCGGCGACCGGACCGGGGAGAATCTTCTGGCGGGTTGACTCGATCGCAGCGGCGGACGCCGCGGGTGCGGTGCCGGTTGGCGACTCGCGCACCAGATCGGCCAGGCGCAGGTTGAGCCCGAATCGGCACGCCTCGGGATCGCAGCCCATGCCCACGTACACGGCGACGCCCGAGCGCGGGGGAGTCCGCAGCTGGGCCACGGCTTCGTGCGCCAGTGAAAGGGCCAGCAGTTGCTGCGGGAGGGCCTCCCCCAGATCGGCGGGGGTGAAGGCCGAACCTTCCATGGGCAGCGGAATCTCCGACAACGGAACGATGGGGCGGGGCGGCGCCTCGTCCACCGCGGCCCGGGCCAGGTCGTCCGCAGTGGCGGTGTTTCCCGTCCGGGCCGCCAGTGCGACCAGGGCGATGGCGCCGGCGTCGGCGACCCGCGGGGCGGATGCGGTCGACGCCGCCCGCGCTTTTGCCGCGGCCGGGGCCTGCTCGACGATCAGGTGCGCGTTGTTGCCGCCGAAGCCGAACGCGTTGACCGCGGCGCGGCGCACCTGGGTGGTCTGCCATTCCACCGCCTCGAGCGTCGGCGTGAAGCCCGTGCCGTCGAGCGCGGGGTTGGGCCGGTCGAGCGAGCGGAGCGGCGCGTGCACGCCGTGCGCGAGGCTTTGCATCACCTTGATCAGTCCCGCGACGCCGGCCACCGGCAGCAGGTGGCCGAGGTTGGACTTCAACGAACCGAGAGCGATCCGCCGGCTGCGGCCGAAGACCTCGGCGCAGCTGGCGATCTCCGCGGCGTCGCCCACGCGGGTGCCCGTGGCGTGGCACTCCACCAGGTCGATGTCGGCGGGCGACAGTCCCGACTGCCGGTAGGCCGCCGTCATGGCGCGGACCTGCCCGGCGGAGGAGGGGACGAGCAGACCGCTGCCGCGACCATCGTTGGACAGGCCGATCCCGCGGATGACGCCCAGGATGGGATTGCCGTCGCGCTGCGCGTCGGCCAGCCGTTTGAGCACGACGACGGCTGCGCCTTCGGACGGGACGAGGCCGTCGGCGTCGGCATGCAGCGGGCGGCTCCGGCCCGTGGGGCTCAGGGCCTGCAGGGTCGTGAATCCGGCATGGATGGTCAGGCCGTGCACCCGGCTCACGCCGCCGGCCAGCATCAGGTCCGCCCGCCCCGACTGGAGCCAGTCGCAGGCGTACTTGATCGCGTAGAGCGAGGAGGCGCAGGCGGCGTCGACGGTGAACCCGCCGCGGCCGAGCCCCAGGGAGCGGCCGAGCAGCGTGACCGGCAGGCCGGACATGAAGCGGTTGATCGCCGACGGCGCCGGAGCGCCGCCCGAGCCGCCGGTCCAGCCGGCGGCCGCCGCCCAGAGCGACCACGCGTAATGATTCGCCGCATACGTCGGATAGGAGAGATTGCCCACGATCGCGCCGCCGCGCGCCAGCTCATCCCCGCGCACGCCCGCGTCGCGGACCGCGTCCCGGCCGACGTGGAGCAGCCATTGAAACAGCGGGTCGAGCTGCCGGACGAGGGCCGCGTCCAGGCCGTACCCGGCGGGTTCGAGCAGCCGGTCGAAGTCGCGAACGTATCCGCCGCGGTCCGACGGCACGCGCTCGGCGGGGCCCGCGTCCGCGTCGGTGCGCATGATGCGCTCCGGCGGCACCTCCCACGTGGCGGCGGTGGCGCGGGTCAGGAGGTCCTGCCGTCCGAGGACGGCGCGCCACAGCCCGGCCGGGGAGCTGGCCCCGGGCAGCAGGCAGGCCTGGCCCACCACCGCGATCGGCTCGAACCGGGTCATGCCGTGACGGCGTGCCAGTAGGAATCGACGTGGTAGCACTCGACGCCGCGGAGGGCGCACACCACCGCACCCTGTCCGTCGACGCAAAGCACGTCAGCCACGCTGCCCACCCCATCCTTGTCCGCGCCGGTGAGCCGGCACGTCAGACGTTCCCCGGGCTGCGCGGGACGATGCAGCGAGAGCTCGGCGATCCGCATCGGCAGGGAGCTGCGGCCGGATGTCTGGAGCGTCCATAGCGCGGCCGCCTGGAGGGCGCCGTCCAGCAGCGCCGGCCCGACCTGCCAGTCGCCCCCCTGGATCGCGCGGTTCTCGATCTCGAGTTCCGCTTCGGCGGAGGTCCAACCCCGGAGGGTGCGGATCACCTGAAATTCCGGCCCGTGGAAGAGGCGTTGGTCGTAGGCGCCCTCGGGCGGGTAGCCGAAAGGCTGCAACGCGGAGCGCTGGGCCGACGGGACGGAAAGCGTGGGGGGGGTGAATACGGCGGTGGCCTTGTAATGCGCCTGCCGCGTGGCCGGATCGGCCAGCACCACCTCGAGGGCGGCCCCGGTCGACCGCGCCTGGAGTTGGACGAGGAGGGATCCGCCGGAGTCCGGCAGTACGAGTGCCTTCAGCACCTGCAGATCCTTGAGCCCGGTCGCGGTGGCGCCGGCAGCCGAGGAGGCGGCGCCAAGCAGCCATTCGGCCGCCAGCGCAATCGGCACCACGGGGCGTCCTTTCACCACATGATCGCCGATGGCGGGAAACCGCTCCACGGAGACCGCAATCTCGCCGACGGGCCGGGACTCGCCAGCCGCGCCGGCACCGAGATCGAGGCGACCGGCACCCACGACGACTTCGATGGCCTCGCGCGTCGCGGGTCCGCTCAATTCCCGCACCAGGATGAGCGCGCCCTCCTCGCGGGGGATGACGCCGATGCCCTGCCCGGCGAAGTGCTCGCGGAGCTCCGGGGTGACCATGCCGCCCTCCCAGGGGCCCCAGTTGATCGAACGCACCAGACAGCGTCCCTGGCGCGCGGCGAAGATCGCATGCGCGGCCTTGTTGAGAAACTCGTTGGCCATGGCGTAATCGGCCTGACCGCGGTTGCCGAACCGGCCGGCGACGGAGGAGAACAGGATGACGGCCGCCAGATCGTCGGTGGCGGTCGCATGCAGGAGCGCGCGGAGACCCCGGACCTTGGTGTCCACCACCCGCGCGAACTGCTCGGGCGTCTTGTCGGCAATGAGCTTGTCGGCGAGGACGCCGGCGCCGTGCACGATCGCGCGGATCGGCCCGAGCGTCGAGCGGACCTGCGTGAGCGTCGCCTGCATCGCCGCCGCGTCGGTGGAATCGCACACGAGGTACTCGACCTGGCTGCCCGCGGCGCGCAACGCGGTCAGCGTCGCGTGGATCTCGCGTTGAGCGAGCACGTCCGCGACCGCGCTGGCGAGCGCCTTCGGGGTCGGGGTGCGGCCCGCCGCCTTTTCGAGCGCGAGCAAGGCGGTGCGCAGCTCACTCTCGCTGCGGCTCTGCGCGAGCGCGGCGGGTTCCGGTCGCAGCGCGGTGCGACCAAGCAAGGCCATCTTCGGACGATGCGCCTGGGCGAGGGCGATCAGCGTGCTGGCCGTGACGCCGCGGCCGCCGCCCGTGGCGACCACGACGGCGTCGCGGTTGAGCGGAGAGGCGCCAGGGCCGGCGGCGGCCTCGAACACCTCGGGCCGGACGCGGGAACCGTCGGCGGCGAGGCCGATCTCGACGTCGCTCCCGCCGTGCAGCAACTCGTGACAGAGTCGGGCGGCGACGGTTGCGGCCGTTCCGGTGCGGGACGCGAGATCGAGCGCGCGGACCGTCGCCTTCGGCCATTCCTTGGCCGCCGACTTGGCGAGTCCGGCGAGGGCGCCCGACCACGGACGCGTGGCGGCGCTTCGCAGCCCGAAGTCGCCGTCGGTGTCCTGAACGGTGACGAGAAAGCCGCCTTGCGAGGCGAGGGTCCCGGCGGCACGGCAGGCCTGGGCGAAGACGTTCCGCAGGAGCGTGTCCTCGTCGGCCTCGCTTCGGCACTCACGAAGACCCTCGAGGAGGATGACCCCGGTGGCGTCGGCGGGGACGTCAGCGACGACCTCGGCGGCGATCCCGTAGCCGGACAATGCGTCCCGCAGAGCCTGGGCGATGCCCCGCTGGTCGTCGGTGATGACCACCCGGCTGGCGCGGTGCAGACCTGGCAGCGCCAGGCCTGCGGCGGCCGCTGGCGTGGCACGGACGCCGTACCGCTTGACCGGCAGCGCGGATTTAATGGGCGCGTTCACGGCAATCTGGACCAGCTTCGTGGCCGTGGTCCCGCCGCCCAGTTGTGCGATGAGGTAGTCGGAGATGGCCTGCAAGGTCTGGAGGCCGGCCATGACCTTGGCGTCCACGGGGGGCAGGCCCGGCAGCTGCTTCTGCACGGCGGAGAGGATTTCGACGCGCTTGATCGAATCGATGCCGAGATCGCCCTCGAGGAGCATCGTGGGTTCGAGCATCTCGCGCGGGTAGCCGGTTTTCTCGGCGACGGTCTTGAGGACGACCTCGATGACGGCGGCGGG
Organism: Verrucomicrobiota bacterium; assembly: GCA_023457715.1. GTDB lineage: Bacteria > Verrucomicrobiota > Verrucomicrobiia > Opitutales > Opitutaceae > ER46. The sequence goes on along the minus strand of JAEWKR010000067.1, from coordinate 1,007 downwards.
AGAAAGGGCGCCGGCGGCAACGGGGCCGGCAGGGGTACCGGCTGAAGCCGGCGCCACGGCGTTCGAGGCGAGGCCGCCGAGTTGTTCGACGAGGTAGTCGGAGATGGCCTGCAAAGTCTGCAGGCCGCCCATGACCTTGGCATCCACGGGGGGCAGGCCGGGCAGCTGCTTCTGCACGGCGGAGAGGATTTCAACGCGCTTGATCGAATCGATGCCGAGATCGCCCTCGAGGAGCATCGTGGGTTCAAGCATCTCGCGCGGGTAGCCCGTTTTCTCGGCGACGGTCTTGAGGACGACCTCGATGACGGCGGCGGGAGAAAGGGTTGCGGCGGTAACGGGGCCGGCAGGGGTACCGGCTGAAGCCGGCGCCACGGCGTTCGAGGTGAGGCCGCCGAGTTGTTCGACGAGGTAGTCGGAGATGGCCTGCAAAGTCTGAAGGCCGCCCATGACCTTGGCGTCCACGGCGGGCAGGCCGGGCAGCTGCTTCTGCACGGCGGAGAGGATTTCGACGCGCTTGATCGAATCGATGCCGAGATCGCCCTCGAGGAGCATCGTGGGTTCGAGCATCTCGCGCGGGTAGCCGGTTTTGTCGGCGACGGTCTTGAGGACGACCTCGATGACGGCGGCGGGAGAAAGGGCGCCGACGGCAACGGGGCCGGCAGAAGTACCGGCTGAAGCCGGCGCTACGGGGGAGGACGCGGCGGCGGAGGGGGCAGGGGTGCCGGCTGAAACCGGCGTTACGGGGAGGGAAGGGTCAGAGGGCGCAGGGGTACCGGCTGAAGCCGGCGCTACAGGCGCTACGGGCGCTACGGGCGCCGTGACGATGTTCGCCGCCGCGGCGGGCAGCGACGTGGCCGGGCTGACTTCGGCTCGCGGGCGCGAGGAGGCCTGCCCTGAGACGGCATCGAGGAACGAGCGGTGGGTCTCCGCCATGGTGCGGAGGAAGGTCTCATGGGCACGGACGATCGCGTCAGCGGCGGCGGGCGGGCGGGAGTTCACGATGGAAG
>JAEWKR010000066.1 GCA_023457715.1 Verrucomicrobiota bacterium | reverse complement strand
GCGGGGGGGGGGGGGGGGGGGGCGGCCACGGGCGCGGCGGTCTCGACCGGCGCGGCCGGAACGGTCACCGGCGCGGTCGCGGCGTCCGGCGCCACGAACTGGACGGACGGGCCCGACGACACCTCGGCGGCCGGCGCGGCGTCCGCGGCGGGCGCGATCGCGGCTTCGCCGGGGGTGGCGCTGGGCACGGGGGCCGCAGGATCCAGCGGCACCGAGGCCGGTGCGGGGGCCGGGGTGACAGGGGTCTCGGCCGGGGTGGTCTCCTGCGCGCGCGCGGCGGCGAAGATCACGCAGGACGCGAAAGCGGCAAAGGCAAGGGACAGCGGGCGTTTGGTCATGGGGTCCTTCCTAATTTGATCGGCCGGGTGAACTCTTCGGTCTTGTAGCGCACCGTGAACGTGGTGCGGTCGATCGCGACGAGTTCCAATTCGTGCTCCTGGCCGTTGTAGACGACGGTAAAACGGGAACCGACTTCGATGCGGTTGGTGCCGCTGATCAGCAGCGGGCGGCCGCCAAGGATGATCGTGCCGGTGGTCGGAATCCGGGCGGCGACGGTGGCCAGCAATTCCTGGTCGGTCAGCGGCGCGGCGGGTGCTTCGGACTTGGCGTCGGGGGCCGCGGCCGGGCCCCGATTCTCGCTGCGGGCGAGCCGCGCTTCCGAGGCGTCGGGTTTCTCGAAGCCGGGAGGATCGAAGGGCGTGACCAGGTCCGCGGGCACGGGTGCGGCCTGGGGCGGGCGCGAATAGCGGGCGGCCTTCTCGAGCACGGTGCGGCGCTGCTCGGGCGAAAGGACATCCGCCACGGGCCTGGCCGCCGGGAGAGCCGGCACGATGGCGGTCACCAGGAGCGCCGCGGACAACAGTTTCAGGCGGTTCATGGGCGGCCGAGCAGTTGCAGGTTCAAGGTGAGGTTCAGCAACGTGCCGCGCCCGCCGGAGCAGGAGGCCTGGGTGATGCGGCAGTAATGCGTGCCGCCCTCGAGTCCGCGCAGGAAGCGCAGGATCTGCGGGAAGTCACCCTCGAGCGCGACGGTGAACGCCACGGGGGCGAAGCCGCCCTTCGCGGCTGCCTGGTTGCCCTGGCGCAGGTCGACCAGACGCACGCCGCTGTCGCTCTCGAGCTTGTAGAAAAACTGCTGGTTGATGCCGATCTCCCGGGCGCGGATGAGGCGGCTGTCGATCGTCTTGTTCGCCTCGGCGATGGCGTCGAGGTGCTCCTTGAGCTGGGCGGCGTGCACGATGTTCAGCTCGTACTTGCGCGCCAGCGCGGATTTTTCGTCGAGCCGCTGGTTGGCCTCGGGAATGGAGCCCAGCCGGAAGTACAGCAGCACCGCGAGGACGAGACTCAGCGCCCCGGCCGCGAAGGGGATGGGGTGCTTCTTGCAGGCGGCCACGAGTTCGGGCGTCGTCATTTTTTCCCCTCCACGTACTGCGGGTTCAAGGTGAGGAAGAACTCGGCGACCATGCGTCCCGAGGCCGCGCTCCGCGCCTGGTTGGCGAACTCGAACTTGGTCCGGTCAAAGGCCACCAGCGCCTCGTCGGCCCGGAGCTGCTCGAGGTAGGCGGTCGCGTAACCCGCGGCCGTTTCCGGGGTGCCGCGTACGGTGAGCCGCAGGGTGAGCCCGTTCGGCCGCAGTTCGAAGGCGTCGAGCGCGATGTTCTCGGGCAGCGTGCGGGCGAGGTGTTCGAGCAGGACCGACAGCTGCGGGCGCGTGGCCACGAACTGGTCAACCTGCTCCGTCTTGGCGGCCTCGGTCTGGAAACGCTTGTACTGCGCCACCGCCTGCTCGCTGGCCTTGCGGTCGCGTTCAATGCGCTCCTCGGCCTGCCCGATCTGGGCGTTCAGCGCGTGCAGCTGCCACTCGCCCATGCCCACGTAGATCGCGAGCGCGAGGAAGACGACGATCGCGGCCCCGTTCACGAAGAACGCGGTGCGCACGACCTTCACGTCGGGCAGCTTCTCGTAGTCCCGAAAATTCGGGTGCCAGGCCGGAACCGCCGGCCCGGTGGAAGCATCACTTTTTTTCTTCAGCCGGGACAGCATGGGGATGATCGTAACGGCCCATCAGGGCGAACAGGCCGAACCACCGCGGTTCCTGCGCGTGGCGGGCGAGATTTTCCGGCAACGTGATCTGGCGGGACTGCAGCCAGCCGCGGGCGTCGAGCTTCACCGGGACCACGCCGAGCGCGGTCGCAATCGCTCCTTCGAGCCAGCCCAGCTTGGGCGGCAGTTGCGTCGTCAGCACCTGGCCGACGGACAGGCCGGTCTGGACTTCGTAGAAGCCAATCGACGACTGGAGTTCCTTGAGCAGCCGCTTGGTCAGCAGCGGGCCCATGCCGGTAAAATCAAACGTATTGGAGTAAAACAGCTTCCGGGCCGACTCCTCGTCCTTGAGGCCCAGCTCCTTCTGCACCACGGGGACCATGGCATCGAGGCCCTGCGCGATCGGGCGCGAAGCTTCCAGCCCGCCCGCGGAGACGATGTAGGAGTGCGTCGCATCCCCGCCGATCTCCAGAACGAGCGTCGGCGTCTTCGAGCGCTGGTTCGCAAGGTAGTCGGACAGCGCGCCCAGCACCGACACCGTGGAAAGTTCGAGCCGTTCCGGATAGATGCCGAGGTCGAGCAGCGATTGCTGAAAGGTCGCCACATCGTCGGAGGGGAGTCCGCAGAAGATCACTTCCTTCTGCACCGCCTTCGCCGGATCATAGTCGGAACCGTCGTCGGAATTCAGGATGGCGACCTTGTACTTCTCCAGCTCGATGCGGAACTGCTGCGCACACACCTCGGGGAAATAACCCGGATCCTTCGCGCGCTTGAGATCGAGCGTGTGGCGGCGGACGAGCCGGCGCGCCGGATAGACCCCGACCGTGGCATGGAGATAACCGCTGGGCGCCTTTTTCGGCTGGAGTTCGGCAATGGCCGTCGCCAGCGCCGCCGGATCGCCCGGGGCCACCTCCCGCATCTCCTCCACCACAAACGGAGCGGTCGCCGAAGAGGTGCGCGCCAGCAGGATGCCATGATCGCTGAGCTCGGCGAAGTAGCCTTTGGTGGCGGGAGTAAAAATCATCTGCGGTGAACGGCGGACAATCCGCCGGAGTCGAAGCAAGGGTGAAGGTGGAGAATCCCGAGGCAGCACATGGCCGAAGTCGTGGCTGCCGGGACGGGAAGCTCCCAAACAACTCCTGCGAGTGACAAGATCAAAGCTCGGGCATTCCCCTATGGCGACTGGCATTTACGCTTCCTTCATCGTCAGCAATTTCCAGGTGTAAAACGGGTGGAAAAACCGGAGGGTAAAAGGGACCTAGGGGCCCTAAAGGACCTAAATCGGACCGATTCACGCGTTGGCCAGACCCCCGATTTCGAATCGCTGGCGATCTTCGCTACGCGGAACCGGACGCCTTGGTGTAGCGAGGAGCGCCAGCGAGTCGATCGGGGGGGATTCACGCGTTGGCCCAGCCCCCCGGATTTCGAATCGCTGGCGCTCTTCGCTACGCGGAGCCGAACGCATTGGCGTAGCGAGGAGCGCCAGCGAGTCGATCAGGGCGCATTCACGCATTGGCCCAGCCCCCGATTTCGAATCGCTGGCGCTCTTCGCTACAGCCAGGCCCCCCCCATTTCGAATCGCTGGCGCTCTTCGCACCATCAGTCGCCCGTGTACCGAACGCAGTGGGATGAGCCATGCACGCGAATGGGCGCTCTTGATCGCCTTCAATGAATCCCGCCATAAATTCGGCTGGACAGCGTCACAGCCGGGCCGCAGCGTGACCGTTCGCCATTTCAAACCATGGGCAACCTTAAGAAGAAACGCCGTCTGAAGATGAACAAACACAAGCGCCGCAAGCGCTTGAAGTCGAACCGCCACAAGAAGCGTACGTGGCAGAAGTAAGCGCGCGGTCACGCGCGCGCCGGGCGTAGCGCCACGCCCCGGTCCCAAAGGTTGTCCGACAGCCGCCCAACCCGCCGATTTTCGCGGCGGGTTTTTTCATTGGCGCGCCGCGACCCCTACTCCACCCCGGCGAGGCGGCGCGGCGCCGTAAACACGAGCACGCTGCGCACGCTCGTCTCGGGGAGCCCCGTGAGGACCGCGGCGACGCGACGATACAACAAGAGCTGGTCGCGGTGCCGGGCGACGGCGGGAGCCAGGTCTCCGTCAGCCGGGATCCGGTCCGTCTTGAAGTCGTACACCGTGGCTGCCACCGGCCGTCCGTCGGTGTCGGATTCGATCACCACGCGGTCGAAGACGCCCGTCACCCAGTCGCGTTGGAGCACGATCTCAAACGATCGCTCCCGCCACACCTCGGCCCGGGCCGCCGGTCGGCGCCAAACCGGGGCGAGCGCCGGTGCTTCGAGGCAGGCTGCCGCCAGATCGATCGCCGTCCGGGCCCGCCCGGCCGCGCTCCACCGTTTTCGCCAGGCCAGCGCCAGGTCGGGCTCCGCCCATTCGACCTCCGCGAGACACGCGTGCACCTCCGTCCCGCGCGTGGCGGATTGCATGGCCTCAAGCGAAAACAACGCGCCGGCGGCAATGACCTGCTCGGCGCCCGACGACGGCCGCCGCGGGGTGAGGCGGACCGGAGCGGGCGCCTCCGGGGTGAACGCCGGCAGCCGCTCGCGCGCGCCGACGGCTGCCGGATCGGCGGGGGCCAGCGCGTGCGTCGCAAACCAGGCCGGATCCCCCGCCGACCAGGCGCCGGGGAGGGTCGACTCCCCGACGCGGACCTCACGCGTCTCGTGACCCAGCGTGTCCGCCAGCAGCCGCGGAAAGTTCCTGGACTTGGACTTCCCCACCGGCTGCGTGATCACGTACATCGCGTGCTTGGCGCGCGTCATCGCCACGTACAGCAGCGAGAGATTCTCGTAGCAGGCGTCCGCCTCCGCCGCGCGCACGAACGCGCTCAGCACCTCGTCGCGCTCGCAGAACAACCGGGGCGGCAGGTCGAGCACCCACTGGACGCTGCGATCGGCGCCCTTGTACACGGCGAGCCCCTCGCGCGGCTCGTCGATGCGGTTGCCCTGCAGGTCGGGCAGGAACACGACATCGAAGCCGAGGCCCTTGCTCTTGTGCACCGTCATCACGCGCACCGCCGCCGCCTCCGCGCTGCGCACGGTGTGCCGCTCCATGAACGCAAGGAACTCATCGCAGTCCCGGCTGCCCGTGGCGTCGAACAGCCCCGCGGCGGCGGCGAACTGGACCCCGCGCTGCCGCGAGAAGGCGTCGTCCGGCGCCAGCCGGGGTTCGAGCCGGCGCAGCCAGAACTCGACCGTGGCCTCGAAGCCCGCGGCATGGACCTGGCGGAGCACGGCGCGCACCAGCGCATCCGAGGACTGAATACGAAGGCTTTCCAGCACGGCCCCCAGCGGCGACATCCGCACCTGCTGGTGGGCGAGCGTGTCGCCGGGGTGCGCGGCGGCCTGGAACAGCGCCAGCAGGGCGGCACCGAGGGGGTTGTCCGTGGCAATGTGCAGGTCGGCCTCGGCCAGGGCGGGAATGCCGGCCTGCCGGAGAAAATCCGCCAGCGCCGCCGCGGTGTCGTTCTGCTTCACCAGCACGGCGCAGGTCAGGCCCCGCTCCAGCGGACGGATCTCCTGCAGCACGCGGCGCACGGTGAGCCAGCGCTCCGGCTCGTCGGCCGCGTGCAGCAGCGCCGCCTGGCCGGGCCGGCCGGGGAACGCGGAGTGGTGGGCGCGCCATTCGCGGTTCCACGTCGCGGCGGCCGCGCCGGGAAAGAGGCTGGTCAGCGTCACGGCGCTGCCAAACACCGCGTTGACCATGTCGATCAGGGCGGGTCCGCTGCGGTACGAGTGGACGAGCTGCTGTTCCTCGATCGTCCCGGGCGACACCCCGTTGTAGTGCTCGAAGATCTCGCGAAACAACCGCGGGTCGCCTTCGCGCCAGGCATAGATGGCCTGCTTCACGTCGCCGACGCAGAAAAACGTGCGACGGCCTTCGGGATCCTGCACCACCTCGTCGATCAGGTTGCGCAGCACGGACCACTGCCCGAAGCTGGTGTCCTGAAATTCGTCGAGCAGCCAGTGGTCGATCCGGGCATCAAGCCGGTAGTCGATCAGCAGGCGCTTTTCCGCGGCCGCCGCCGCTTCGGCGGTCTCCTCGACCGTCGGTTCCGCCGGTTCGCCCGCTTCGAACGCCAGGGCGAGCTGGTCAGGGGCGCCCGCGGCGGGCGCCTGCCCCCCCGGCCGGGGGCCGCCGGTGCCGCGTGGTGACCGCAGCGCCGACAACAGCGGGGCTCCCTGGTCGGGCTGGAGCAGCCGCTGCACATCCGCGAACGTGAGCCGGCCCGCCCGTCGCACGGCGCCGTGGTAGGACGCCTCGTAGCTGCGCATGACGGCGTAGATGCCCCGCGTGGTCTCGATCCGGCGCTGGAGTTCCGCGCCGATCAGGTGCGTGATGATGTGCTCGAGGGCGCGACAGGCCGCCGGGGGCAGAAGGAGCCTGCGGCGGTCGACGACCACCTGCGCGCAGCCGTCGCACAGCTCGTCCCAGACGACCAGGGTGTTCCGGACAATGTAATCGACCGGATCCGGCAGCGCCGCGCCGGGCTTCCATTCGGCGAGGGCGGCAAAGAAATTCTCCCAACGCATCCGCTGGCCGTCGGTCAGCGCCCCGCCCCCGGGCGGCTCCCCGCGCGCGGTTTCGAGCTCCGCGCGGAGTTCCCGGACGGCCTCGGCCAGCGTCACCTGCAGGTCCAGCCAGCGCGACCCGTCGGGCCAGATCCGTCGCGGCTCGCCCCAGAGCGCGGGCTGCGGGGCGGCCAGGAAACGATCCTGGTTCTCGTCGAGGAAGGCATCGAGGCGGGCGCCCAGCCTTTTTTCCTGCGTGCCGAAGGTCGCGCGCTTGAACGCCTCGATAAACTCGCCCTGCGCCGCGTCCGGCCCCCCGGGCGTGCGGGCGAACATCCGCAGGAGCACGCGCTGGCGCTCGAGCCGCGCCGCATGTTCCTGCAGGATCTCGAATTCGCCCGCCAGGCCGAGTTCGAGGGGGAACGCCCGGGCGATCCGCGCGAAGAAGCTGTCCAGCGTCCCCAGCTTCAGGCGCGGCATGGCGTCGACCATTTCCCGCAGGAGCCGGAGAAAATCGGCGGCGCGCAGCGCCGGCTGTCCGATCTGCTCCGCCAGCCGCCGGGCCTGGTCCTCGTCGGCCGCCGCCCGGGCGAGCTTGTGCAGGATCTCGTCGAAGAACTCGCCCGCGGCTTTGCGGGTGAAGGTCAGCGCCACGATGCGATCCGGCGCCGCGCCGCGGGCCAGCAGGCCGACGAACCGGTTGGTCAGGGCGAAGGTCTTCCCCGACCCCGCCGAGGCCATGATCATGATGTGCCGCGGCGCGTTCATCCGGGGGCCCCGTTGTCCTTGGTCTCTGGATACCGGCTGACGCCGGCGCCACGGGCCAGGGGGCGTTCGTCGCTGCCGGCGGCGGCCGGGGTCTCCGGCGGCCAGCGGACGCTGTCCGCCACGCCATGGTGAAAGAGCGCGGAGAAATCGTCGCTCTCCGCCCGGAGCGTTTCGTTCGGCGGCCAGAACTCGCCGCGGGCGATCGCCGCGCACACGGCCTCCGCGCACCGCAGCGCGGCGGCCTGCAGGTCCGGGGAATAGTCCGGCCACATCAGCACCGCGGTCTCGCCCACGGCCTTCGGCAGCGTGACGTAGCCGCAGGCCAGCTCATGGCCGTATTCGGCGGCGAGGGCGTGACGGTACAGCGGCAGCTGGAGATCGACCCAGAGCCGGGCTTTGCCGTCGTCGATCCAGAGCGCCCACTCCGGTGGCGTCTCGCTGCTCCGCACCGAGCGCAGATGCGCGTCGCGCGGGGCGGTGCCGCTGTCGGACGTCTTGTAGTCGAGCACCCGCACCGCGCCGGTGCGTTCGTGACGATCGATCCGGTCGATCTTGCCCCGGATGGTGAGGGTGCCGACCCGGGTCTCGAACGGTCGCTCCACCTCCTGGATCACCCACCCTTCGGCCCGCTCGGCGGCCTGGACTTCGGCGAACTTGAGCAGGCGCTGGCGGGCGGATTCGAGCTGGATGACGAGGGGAAGCGGCAACTCGGCGCCGTAGCGTTCGCGGGCGTGACGCTCGAGTTCGCCGACGAGAAAGGCCCGCAGCGTCGCGACGTCGGTGCAGTCGCGCAGCGCCGGGTCGCGCCCCATCGCTTCCAGGGCGCCATGGCAGAGGATGCCGAAGTCGAACGCATCGAGCTCGGCCTTGGCCGCGTCAACGGGTTCCAGCCGCAGCACGTACTGCAGATAGAACCGGAACGGACACGAGAGCCAGCGCCGCAACGCCGTCACCGCCACCGTGGCGGGAGGCGCGACCCGCGGCGGCACCAGCTGCCAGGCCCGGCGCCACGCGAAATCGCGGCCAGCGGGCGGCAGCTGCCGGAACAGATAATCGACCCGCGCCGGGAGCTCCGCATCGGGGCAGCGCAGGAGCAGCCGCGACGGACGCAGCGGTTCGCCGAGGGCGGACGCGCGGGCGAGCAATCCGTCCCAGCGCCCGCCCTCGCGGCGCGCGGCCACGATGGCCTGCAGGACGTAGGCGTCGCGCGCAAACCGGGTCGCGTTGTGACGCAGGCCCAGCCGGATCCGCAGGCTGTCGGGCAGGAACGGATCCTCGCCGATCGACTCGGGGACCTGCCCGTCGTTCAAACCGGCGACCACCAGGTGCGGCGCATCCTCGAAAAGCAGTTCCAGCCAGCCCTGGAGTTCGACCGCTGTGGACGGCTTTTCCGCCGCGCGCAGGCCATCCCCGAACAGCCGCAGGGCGATCTCCCACAGCTCCGCCGGTTTCAGGCCGGGAAACGCGGCCGCCGCTCCGGCGCATTCGCGCGCGGTCTCGGTCCAGGCGCGGGCCGCATCCTCCAGCGCTTCATCCTCCGGCTGATCCCGGCGCAGGCGTCGCGCGGCGAAGATCTCCCGCAGCAACGCGAGGACGTTCTCCGGAAAATCCGCGGCGACGCGGGCGGCGTCGAGTTCCGCGACGAGGGCGAGCGCACCGGCGCAGCCCTCGTTCGCATAGCGGCGCGCGCCCTCGAGGTCCGCCGGGAGGTGGTCCCGGTGCAGGCGGTCCAAGGCGCGAAGGCAGCCGGCGGCCGAGAAGGCCGCACCCAACCGGTGCTGCGCGTAGGCGATGAAATCGGGGCAGCGCAACAAGGCCTGCACCTCGGCGAAGGTCCGCCCCGCCCCGCCGGCGCCCAGCGCTTTCAGCAGGTGAAACAAGGCGCCGGCGCGCCGGGGACGTCCCTCCGGCCGGAACAATGTGATGCCCGCCCGGCCCGCCTCACCCTCCACGAGCGTGGCGACCTCGGGGTCGACGACGCCCACGGCGACCGCGGTCACCGGACCGTCGACGGCGCCGGCGCGTTGCAGCAGATCGACGAGCCGGCGGGCCTCGTCGGCGGGGTCGGCGCACGGATGCAGATGCGTGTGCACCGGCGGAAGTTCGAGGATCCGCCGGCTCCAGGCGTCGACCCGGGGCCGGCCCCACTCGTCGAAGTCGGCGGCGTCCGCGGGCGGCGCAAAGATCACCACCTCGACGCCCGCGCCGGCGCGGGCGAGCTGCTCGAGCACCGCGAGGGAGGCGGGAAGCGGATCCGGCGTACCCGCCAGCACGATACGGCGGGGTGCCCCCGGGAGCCCGGCGCCGGGTTCCGCCGCCGGCGCGGACGTCGCGGCGGCGAGGCGGGTCCGATGCCGGCGTCCCAGTTCAGCCAGCTCCCGCCAGCGGTCGGCTTCCGGAAAATCCGGCGGCAGCCGGCCGGGCACGTCCTCCAGGGTCAGGCCGTTCTCCGCCAGCGTCCGCTGCAGGCGCGCCAGTTGCTCGGCCAGTCTCAGCGCCCAGGAAAACCCGCGGTCGGGCGGATCGACGGGAAAGACCTCCCGAAAGTCAGGCAGCGGCAGGTCCCGCAGCAGTTCGATCCACGCGAGAAGCGTCGGCAGCCGCGCGGGTGGCTCGGTGCCGGTGGCGGCGAGCAACGCCTCGGGCGTCAGCACCCGCGGGGGGAACACGGCCGAACCCGCCTGGGCGGCAAACCACGCCAGCGCCTCGCGCAACCGCCGGCCGGATTGCCGGGTGGGCACGATCACCACCGTGTCGGACAGGTCCAGCGGCGAGGGCCCCGCCCACCCTTTGGCCAGCCAGGCGACCAGCTGCTGGGGCAGCGGGCGGTCCCACGGCAGAAAATGACGACGCGGAGTCACAACGGGTGGACATCAACGCAAGCAAGGGCCGGATACAAGCGGCGCTTGATTGGGTGCCGTCGTGCTCGTGCTCTTAATCGTGCTCGGGCTCGGTCTGTTCGATTTCGAGCACGAGCACGATTACGAGCAAGAGCACGATCTTCGCCCCTCCCCCCCCAGCAAAAACCCCGCATGCCGTGACGGCAGGCGGGGTGGAGGAGTCATTCCGACTTCAGATCGGCCGATCTGAAATCTGCCATTTGAAATCTGAAATCCCGCCGCAGGCGGGTCCCGGATTACTTGGCCAGGGTGTACTTCGAAACCTTCGCCTTGGCGCGGGCCACGGCGTTGCGATGCGTGACGCCGGACTTGGTGGCCTTGTCCATGGCGGAGATGTAAGCTGCGCCGGCCGCCTTGGCGCCCGCGGCGTCGTTCGCCTTGACCGCGGCGTCGAACTTCTTGTGCAACGTCTTCAGGTTGGTCTTGGCGGCCTTGTTGCGGGTGGTCAGGCGCTGCGTCTTACGCGCGGCCTTGATGGCGGATTTGGTGTTGGCCATGGTTGGTTTTCGAGTCTGAGTCGGTCAAAAACTCAAACCCCGGCGGGTGAGTCAAGGGCTTTCTGACGCCGCGGCGGGCTTGTAGGGCCGATCGGCCCTAGGCGGGCCCGGGCCAAATGCCTGACCGGCCGCCCCTAGGCTGACGGCGGGGTTTGCCGATATTCTGGGGGCATGTTCAGCGCTCCGTCTCCCGCCTCGCGCCCGTCCGCCTCACTCCGGCGACGGGGGCTGCGCGCCTTCACCATCGCGGAGGTCATGGTGTCCACCCTGGTCCTCGCCTTCGGAATCACCACCTCGCTGGTCGCCATGCAGATGGGGTTCCGCAACATCGACCTGGCGCGCGGCACCACGATCGCCGCCCAGATCATCCAGAGCGAAATGGAACGGCTGCGGATGATGAGCTACACGACCATCTCGGCGCTGCCCTCCTCGCAGACCTTCGACGGGGCGACGTACTTCAGCAGCGCCTCCCAGATCGCCAACAAGTTCAGCATCACCCGGACCGTCACCGACGACGCCACGTATGGCAGCGACGTGAAGAACATCACGGTCAGCGTGACGTGGAACACGATCGACGGCCGGCCGCACACCCGCCGCTTCACCGCCCTTTATGCCCGCAATGGTCTCTATGATTACTACTACACCATCGCCCACCCGTAAGCCGGCCTCGCGCCGGCGCGGCTTCACGCTGGTCGAAGTGATGATCGCGGCCGCGTTGTCGACGTTCCTGCTCACCGCCATCATGTCGACCTTCCTCTTCATGGGCCGCAGCGGCGTGAACCTGCAGAATTACACCGACATGGAATCGCAGGGCCGCCGCGCGCTCGAGCGCTTCGCGGAGGACGTCCGCCAGGCGAGCGCGATCTCATACACCACGGCCAACCACCTCACGCTCACCGTCAACGGGGCGTCCATCCAGTACAAGTACGACAGCGGCACCAAGATCTTCTCGCGTATCGCCGGCGGCACCACGATCAACCTCATCACCAAGATCGTGGACGGCAGCTTCGCCTTCAAGGCGTACAACGTCCTGGGCACCGAACTGTCCCTGTCCTCCGCCGCGGCCCTGACCGCCGCCGGCACCAACACCAAGCAGCTGCAGATCTCCCTGCAGGCCAGCCGCACGGACAAGACCGTGGCCCAGGCGACGAACCTGGTGCTCTCGGCCCGCTACATCCTGCGCAACAAAATCGTCACCGCCTGACCATGAAATCCTCCCCCTTTCGCAACCAGCGCGGCTCGCTGCTCATCGTGGCGATGCTGATGACCGCGATCATCGGCGTGTCGATCGTCAGCTTCCTGAAGCTGAGCAACAACGGCATGCGCATGGCCAACCGCGCGCTCTACGTCGGCGCGGCGATGAACATCTCCGAGAACGGACTCGAACAGGCGGTCTACACGCTCAACAAGACGATCGAGGACCCGAGCTACAACTGGAGCGCCAACGGCTGGACGCTGTCCGGTGCGAACGCCTACCGGAAGTGGACCGGCTACACGTTCGAGCAGAACGTCACCGGTCAGGTGCAGTCCTACGTCTACAGCTACTCCGGCGCCTCGCCGAAGGTGGTGAGCCGCTCGGTGATCTCGATGCCGGGCGAAGGCGGCGGCACCACCGAAAAGTGGGTCGAGGTGCAGCTCCGCAAGACCTCCAAGTTCTCCAACGGCCTCGTGGCGAAACAGAGCGTGAGCTTCAGCGGCAACAATGCCTCGGTCGACAGCTGGAACTCGGAGAAGAATGCCGACGGCACGCCCCGGGGTTCGCCGGTGCCCTACAGTGTGTCGGAGCGGCGGGACAACGGCTCGGTCGGCAGCATCTCGGTGACCACGAGCGCCATCTCCGCCGGCAACGCGGACATCTGGGGCTACGCCTCCACTGGCGGTTCGCTGCCATCCATGGGCCCCAACGGCGTCATCGGGCCTTTCGGCACCGCTAGCGGCACCATGGACATGAGCCATGTGTCGACGGACTTCACGGCCAACTTCGACGCTGTCACCGTGCCCACCACCTATGAACACGGCGGCAGCTCCCATGCCATCACCTGGCAGGGCAACGGCGCGGCGATCACGAACACCACGTCGCTCCCGCGCGGGACCGATGCAGTGAGCGCGGACGGCGTTTATCGCATCCGCGCCGACTCGGTGGCGTTCAACAACAAGGTCCTGACGATCACCGGCAAGGTCGTGCTGTACCTCACCAACACGGCGGATGCGATCAACATTGGCGGCGGCAGCGGCGAGCTCCGCATCAACGCCGGCGCCTCCCTCGAGGTGTACGCCGCGGGCGACATCAAGATTGCCGGCAACGGGATCATGAATGGCGGCACCACCGCGGCCACGGCCAACCAGCCGGCCAGCTGCCAGTTTTACGGCACGAAGACCTCCGGTACGCAGAACATCCAGATCGCCGGCAACGGGGTGCTGAGCGCGGTCGTGTACGCTCCGCAGGGTTCGATCAAGATCAACGGCAACGGCGACGTGTGCGGCTCGATGGTGGGCAACGACATCACCGTGGTCGGCAACGCCGCCTTCCATTACGACGAGTCGCTGGCGGACCTGGGCGGCAACAACCCCTTCCGGATTTCGAGCTGGAAAGAACTCACGACCAAGACCGAACGCGACGCCGTCGCCGGCCTCTTCAGTGGGTGGTAGAAAAAGGGGGAGAGTGAAAGGGAAAGTGAAAGTGGGCTAGCTCACTTTCACCTTCCCTCTCACCCTCCCTCCAAAGGAAACGCTTTGGGGCCGGTAAGCCGGATTCTGTGCGCCCGGTTTGCACCGGGGCGGTTGTCATTTCTCTCGCGCCGGCCTCGCGGCCGTCGCGGCGGTTGTCGCCGGCTTGCGCCGACGCCGCCCGCTGCAGCATACCCGTGGCTAAAGGACGGGCCGCCCAGCCACCTATTTTGCCTTGCACCGGAAGGGGTTTATCGTGCCGCCGCCGTTGCCGTCGGCGCGGTGGGCTCTTACCCCACCTTTTCACCCTTACCCTCCGAAGCTCGGGTGACCGAGCGAAGGAGGGCGGTTTGTTTTCTGTGACACTGTCCGTCGCCATGCCTTGACGCATGACGCCCGCGCTTGCCGTGAAGCTCGCGCGGCATCCTGCCCTGCAGTGTCCGGACTTTCCTCTCCGAAGTTTTAAAACGGGCGCGGCATTACCCGCACCTTGGGATCAAAGAACTCGGAGCGACAACCAGGCCCCAAAGCAGGCGTACGCGTGCCAGAGGCGCGGGGATATGGCAAGACCCCGCAGAAAATCCCAAATCCCAAAACCCAAACGTCCAAAGAAATCTCAAAAACCAATCATCAACCTGGATTCCGAAGCAGCCACAGAGAGCACAGAGCGACTGCGCCGCAACCAAATCAATCCATTCAACAGAAGGTAACGAAGGAAACGAAGGATTGCGGGATCACTCGGCGCTGTAGTTCGGTTTTTGTGAAATCTGATTTGGAGGAACTGCTCCAATTCACTCAGCGG
>JAEWKR010000065.1 GCA_023457715.1 Verrucomicrobiota bacterium | reverse complement strand
AGAGCGGCTACGCCGCAACCAAATCAAACCCATTGAACCACAGATGAACACAGATGGACACGGATCCAGGCCGGTCTTTTTCCAAATCTGAGTCCATCTGTGTTCATCTGTGGTTGAGAGGATTGGGAGGCGCCCCAAAAACAAATCGTGCTGAAAAAACACGAATTTCTGGGATAGTAGTCCGATAGCTAGACAGAGCGGTTTGATTGGGTTGCGGCGTAGCCGCTCTGGGTTTTTTGGGGCTACTCTGTCTTCGCCCCGGAGCTGCGCGTCCCTTTGGCGGCTGCTGCTTTCGCTATGCCCCGCACCACCTCGCCGGCGGCGGCGAGACCAAAGGCGGCCGTCACGAACACCGCGGTCCCGAAGCCGCTGGCGCAATCCAGCCGCAGATTGGACCCCGGCTCCGGCGCCGCCGCGCACGTGCCGTCGGCCCAGGGGAAGACCTGCGACTCCTCGGACCAGACACAACGCACGCCAAAGTGCATCCGCCCGCGCTGCGCGCCGGGCGCAAACCCATGCTCGCGGCGCAGCGTCTTGCGCACGAGCCGCAGGAGGGAATCGCTGGACGACTCGCCCAGATCGCCCGTGCGCAGCTGCGCCGGATCACTGCGACCGCCTGCTCCGCCCACCGCGACGAGGGGCAACTGACGCTGACACGCGCTCGCGATCAAAAGGGCCTTGGCGGGCACACTGTCGATCGCATCGACGACGAAATCGAAACGGGGCGCAAGGTGGCGCTCCGCGGTCCCCGCGGTGAAGTACTCGGTGATCACCGTCACCCGGCAGGCGGGATTGATCAGCGCAACGCGCTCGGCGAGCGCCACCGCCTTGGGTCGGCCGATCTGGCCGTCGATCGCCGGCAGCTGACGGTTGACGTTGGTCACGCAGACGTCGTCGAGGTCGATGAGCGTCAGCGCGCCGACGCCGCTTCGGGCCAGGCCTTCGACGGTCCACGAGCCCACCCCGCCGAGCCCCACCACGCAGACGTGTGCAGCGGCCAGACGCTCCAGTCCCGCGCGGCCGAACAACCGCCCCACCCCGCCAAAGCGGTCCAGGTAGTCGGAGGAAAGCGGGTTTGCAATCGGGGCAGTCACGCGGGAATTGATACGCTGAAGGGAGGGGAAAGGGAATGAGGGAATGAGGGAATGGGAAAAGAACGCTGCGTCCCCCTCACTCCCTCATTCCCTCACTCCCTCATTCCCACAAAAAAAAGCGCGCCGGTCGCGGCGCGCTTTGCAGTCGTGATTAACCCAGGAAATCAGATGCTGCCTTCGTTGCGCGCCCACTGGATCGCGTGGCGGACCAGCTCGGCACCGGACTCGAGGTTCAGCTTGAGCTTCAGGTGCTCGCGGTAGGAATCGATGGTCTTGGAGCTGAGGTTCAGTTTCTGCGCGATCTGGCGGGTGCTGTAGCCGTTGCCGATGAGTTGAAAGACCTCCATCTCGCGGTCGCTCAGCGTATCGATGGAGAACACCATGCCGTCACCCTTCTTGTTCACGAACCGGTGCAGCATCTTCTCCTTGATCTTGTCGCTGAGATAGATCTCCCCCTGCAGCAGCCGTTGGATGGCCTGGATGATCTTTTCACCGGCCTCCTGCTTCATCAGGTAGCCCATCGCCCCCGCGCGAAGCGCGCGCTCGGCATACAGTCCCTCGTCGTGCATCGAGACGATGAGCACGGGGAGGTTGGGGGCCTGGACCTTGATGTTCTTCGTCAGCTCGATGCCGTTGGTGGTCTTGAGCGCGATGTCCACGATGGCGAGGTCCGGCTGCAGCTTGCTCACCAGCTCAATCGCGTACGCGGCATTGTCGGCCTCGCCGACCACCTCGAGATTCGGTTGCTGGTTCACCAGCGCCTTCATGCCCTGCCGGGTGATCGGGTGATCATCGACGAGCAGCACCTTGAGCTTCGGGGGCAGGGCCGCGACCGGCGCTTCATCCATCACCGAGGAGGTGGCGGAGGAGGTGGGCTTCTTCTTGGATTTGGTGTCAGCTACGGTATTCACGACGGGTAAACGAATCGACATTCGACTTTGGTGCCCGCGCTGGGTTGTGAGGTGATGCTCAATGTGCCGCCAATCATGGCCGCGCGGTAGGGCATGAGTTGGAGTCCACTGCTGGGTCCGTGCTTCACATCGGGGTCGAAACCACAGCCATCGTCCTCAATGCAAAGGATCTTGTTCTCTTTCGAAAAGTCGAGCGTAACGGTGATGTGCTTGGCGCCGGAGTGTTTGACGGCGTTGTTGATGGCCTCCTGCGCGATCCGGTACAGGTGCAACGCCACGGTGCTGTCGCAGCTGGGGATCGCGCCCGACGGCACGAAACGGCACTCGATGCCGTGCATCCGCTGCACCTGGTAGGTGAGATCCTCCAGGGCAGTGTCCAGGCCCGCGGTTTCCAGCTGTACGGGGCAGAGGCCGCGGGCAAGCGCGCGGGTCTGGGCGATCGCCTCCTGCACCAGGCTCGAAATCGTGGCCGCCTCCTCCGCCTCGCCGCGGCCCTGGACGCTCAGCTTGTCCCGCAGCGCGGCGCTGAGGCACGAGATGCCGGTCAGGTACTGGCCCAGGCCGTCGTGCAGATCGCTGCCGATGCGGTTCTTCTCGGCGTCGCTGACGCGAAGGAGTTCGCGCTCGATCAATTTGCGCTGCGTGATGTCGCAGCCGAAGAACAACGCGCCGCGCCCGAGCTCGCGATCGAAGAAGAGGAAGAAGTCGGCGTACCACTCGATGCCGTCGTCCTGGCGCGAGGTCAGCATCGCGTTCACCGCCCCGCCCTTCAGCGCCTCGGCCACGGCGGGCTTCAGCTGCGGATAGATCTGGGCAAGCCGCTTGCCGATGATCGACTCCGGCGTCATGCCGTACGACTCGAGCTTCTGGCCCTGGGCCTCCACCACATTCCCGTTGGGATCGAGGCGGCCGACGATCATGGGCAGGTTGGTGAGCAGTCCGTTCAGGAGCTGGCTCTTCTGCTTGATGACCTTCTCGGCCTCCACCCTCGCGGTGACGTCGATCGTGAAACCCATCGCGCCGGAACCGCGGCTGCGGTCGAACCGGTAATAATTCTCGAAGTGGCAGGTCTTGCCCCCCTGGGTGATCTCGGACGTGAAGTTCGCCGACCCGCCGCCCACCGCCTGCTGGATGCTGTCCTTCGCGTGGGGGAAAAGGGAGAAGATGCTGGCGCCGTTCAGCTCGTTGTCGTGCACCCCCAGGGCGGCAAGGGCCTGGCCACGGGCTTCGCGGATGGTCCCGTGCTCGTCGATCCGCGCCACCGCGACCGGGAGGGTGGCCAGCATGCCGTTGAGAAACTCCGACGTCTTGCGCAGGGCCTCCTCGGCGTTGATCCGGGTGGTGATGTCGATCGCCGCGATGCCGCGCAGGGCACGGCCGTTTTTCTCCACCATGGGGAACGAGCTGATCAGCCAGTGCCGGCCCGCATGATAAAAATGGGTCGGGCCGCTCGTCATGCCCTGCTGCTGGAAACGCGCGATCGCATCAACCGTGAAGTGGCGCGTGAAGATCTCGTTCTCGAACAGCAGGTCGGCGGTGGACTCGTCGTAGATGCACACCGCGCACGGCACGCTCCGCATGAAGAGCTGGAGCTGCGCCTGGCTCTCCCGCACCGCCGACAACATCGCGGCGTGGCTCCGGGAATAACGGATGGCGCGTTCGAGACGCGTGGTGTCGAGCGACGACTTGCACAGGTAGTCGGCCGCGCCGGCGTCCAATGCGGCCTGGTCCACCTCCGGGTTTTCCGAACCGGTCAAAAGGATGATCGGCACCTCGCATTGCTGCGTCTGCAACTTGCGCAGCAGGTCGAGGCCGGTGGTGCCAGCCAGCTTGTAATCGAAGAGCGCGACGTCGGGCCGGCGCGTGCGGAGCAGCTCCAGCGCGGCCTGTTCGGTGTCGGCCCATTCAAGCTCATACCGGAACAGCACGCTTTTCCCGAGCAGGACCCGCACGAACGCGAAATCGTCCTCGTTGTCATCCAGCACCAGCACCCGCACGGCCGTGTTGCGCGGATGGCTGCGTTGGTTGAACGCCGGGATTTGCACGCCGGAGAGCTGCGGGGTGTCCACCCCGGTCGGAACGTCGTCGGATAATTTCATGTACGCCGCCACTTGAAGGCTGGGAAGCCTGTTCGCAAACCGGTGCAGGCTGAAACGCCCCCCGCAATTCCGGGAGACCACGGGAGCCGCGAGCATGGAGTCATGCCGCCGACATGCAACTCGGGTTTGGTTAGGGTCATGCGCTGGATGAGACGCCCCGCAAACTGGCCGCTGGAAAGGCCGCGTGGCGGTGAAACCCTATCATCCGGGGCGCCGAAACGCCAATCAGGGACGGTTCGGCGCCCCTCATCGGGTATATTCCTAGGCTGCGAAACCCCCGCCCCCCTCGGGCACCCAGCCCCACGACCCGCTGACTGTGGCGTCATGAAATGTCCACACCGCCCACGCGCCCGCGCCCACGCGGCCATCGCCGTGGTGTTTCTCCTCGGAGCCGGGGTGGCGGCAACCGCCCAATCCGTTTCCCCCGCCCCGCCAATCATTCTCGCGCAAACAGCCACGCCTCCGGCGGATGCGCCGCCCGCCGACGTCCCGCGGCCCGCCTCGGCGGAACAGCTGTTTGTCCAGACGACGGCGGAGACGGCCCGCCATCTATCGGAAGCGTCGCGACTCGCC
The DNA here is from genome assembly GCA_023457715.1 of Verrucomicrobiota bacterium. Classification (GTDB taxonomy): domain Bacteria; phylum Verrucomicrobiota; class Verrucomicrobiia; order Opitutales; family Opitutaceae; genus ER46. Next base: position 8,621 of record JAEWKR010000065.1, on the reverse strand, counting down.
ATCGGGCAGGCGCAGTCCTCCCGCGTCCGGGAGCTCGCCCAGCAGATTGCCACGGACCAGGGCCAGATCGCGTCCACCCTGGAGAGCCTCTCGCGCCGGCTGGCCCTTCCGCTGCCGACTTCACCGGTGTCGACGACCCCGGCCGTGCGGGCCCTGGTCGAGCGCAATGGCGGCGACTTCGACCGCGCGTACGTAATGGACGCCCACGCCATCGGCCAGCGTGCGCTGCGAGCCTGCGAGGCCTACCTCGAAAACGGTCGCGACCCCGACCTCCGCGCGTTCGCCGGCGGGCTGCTTCCCATCCTCCGCAGCCACCTGAACCAAGCCCAGGAACTCGCCACCGAATAAGTCCCGGGCCGCCCCGGTGCATCCCCCGGCGGCGCCGCGGTGCCCGCTCCCATTTCACAACCGACCGCAATCAATAAGGTACATCATGCCACTTCGAAAAATCCCCAAGACCAGCGGCCCCAAGATGGAGCTGCATGGCAAACCCATGGGCGGCTTCACCAAGGCCGACCTCGAACGCCGCGCCCGCGAACTCGCCGAGATCGACAACCGGCTCACCATCACCGATGAGGATCGCGAACGCGCCCGCCTCGAGTTTCTCAACCGCGATCTGCCCGAAGTGCAGAACGAGGACGCCGACTCGATGCAATCGATGTCGCGGGACCCGAGCGACCCGGCCACCGATCGCGGCCATCAGACGCCCAACTACATGGATTCGACCGAAGACCGCATGCTCCAGCGGCTCGTCCTGGAAGGCGTGGAGGAGGCGCAGCACGATCAGATGACCGCGGCCCGCGCCGACGAGGAACCCTTCCGCTCCCGCCCCAAGCGCATCCGCAAGCGGCCGCCGCAGTGAGAAAAAGGACTGAACGGCTGAAGGACCAAAAGGACTGAACGGCTGAAGGGCTGAAGGACTGAAAGGCAGCCGCCCCGGAGGCATGCGTGAGCGTGCGCACGGGGCGCCGATTCTTTCGTTCCGGTTCAGCCCTTCAGCCTTTCAGCCTTTTAGCCTTTTAGCCCTTCAGCCCTTTCCCGATCCGGCACTTTTCGCGCCGGCGGGGGACAATGGGTTGGGAGAACACGCATGTTGCTAAACTCATGGCCGATCAGAGTTATCGTCAGTCGCGCGGCGCGGGCGTATGGGTTCCTCGACCCGGTCAAGCTCGTGTCGAAGATCCGTGGCTTCGCGCAGCCTTCTGAGTTCTCCGAACCGATCGAGCTTCTCCGCGCCGGGATGCTCTTCCACGCGCGGGGCTTGGTTAACACGAAGGCCATTCAGAACAACCTGGACTGGCTCTGGCCCTATTGGGTGGAGCGGCAGTTCAACCCCGCGGACGAATCCTTCATTCCGCGGGCCTTCTCGTTCAGCCACATCAATCTCACGCATCGGAACTGGACCGCGGTCGGCCTGCCCGATGTGCCCTATTATCCGATCGTCGACCCCCGCGGGCTGGTGACACCGCTGTTCGACGGCTGGTCGCTCGACTTCTGGCTGGTGCGCGAATCGGGCGAGATCCTTGCGCCCGCCCGACTCCCGGTGTTTTCGCAGGGGCTGGCGCGAGATGCCAATCTGCACGTCCGTTCGGTCGCGACGTGGTCCGACTGCTCGCTCGAGACGGATGTTGCGCTGAGCCTGGCCAACGCGGAGCCGCACTGCACGATCGTCGCGCGGCCCATGGGGCTGAAGGACGGCCACGTCGCCGTCTCCCTGCGCCCCTACAATCCCGAGGGCATCAGCTTCGTGGAAAAGGTCTCCACGGTCCCGGACGGGACCGGCTGGGTCGTCAACACCCGCCATCAGGTGTTGTTCGATCGTCGTCCCGCCCACAACATCCTCTCGTGCTACCGCGATGGCGATGCGTCGCAGCGGCTGGCCGAGACCGTCAACGAGACCACGATGACGTGCGCAGTGGGCATGGCGACCGCCGTCGCCCTGTTCCCGCTGGCCGGGATCGGCGAGCATCCGCTGGAGATCCGCGTGCCGATCTACAACGAACTGGAGCCGAAGAAACGCCCCACCATCGTGGCGGCGAAACCGTGGCACGAGGCGATCGCCGCCTACGCCGCGCTGCGGGTGGCCGACGCGAAGACGCAGCAGCTCTACGACCTCGCGGTGACGAATCTGATCCTGCACTCGCCCGACGAAGTCTACCCCGGCCCCTACACGTACAAGCGCTTCTGGTTCCGCGATGCGGCCTTCATCCTCAACGCCGTGCTCGCGCTGGGAGATGTGGAACGCACGCGGCGCGCCCTCCGCCAGTTTGCGCCGCGCCAGCGCCACGACGGCTACTTCCTTTCGCAGGAGGGTGAATGGGACTCCAACGGCGAGGCCATCTGGACATTCCACCGTCATGCGATGCTGACCGGAGAAGCTCTGCCCGACGCCTGGCTGGCCGCGATCGAAAAGGGCGCGCGCTGGATCATGCGCAAGCGGCTGCCCTCCGGCACCGGGCTGCCGGAGGCGGGGTTGCTCCCCGCCGGCTTCAGCGCCGAGCACCTCGGGCCCAACGATTTTTACTACTGGGACGACTTCTGGGGCGTCTCCGGGCTGCGCTGCGCCGCGGACCTGCTGCGCGAACGCTCCCCGGACTTCGCGGCGGAGTGCGACCGCGTCGCTGGCGAATTCATGGACACGATCGTGCGCTCCTTCCCGCACGGGCCGCATCGCCGTTTTCCCGGCGCGATTCCCGCCTCGCCCAAGCGGCGCATGGACTCGGGCGCGGTGGGCTCCCTCGTCGCCGACTATCCCCTGCAGCTCTTTCCCCCGGGCGACACCCAGATCCTCCTCACCGCGGATTATCTCCGCGACCACAGCAGCTTCGAAGGCGGATTTTTCCAGAACATGATCCACTCCGGGATCAACGCGTACCTCACGCTCCACCTTGCCCAGGTCCGTTTGCGCGCGGGTCAGGTCGAGGCCGCGTGGGAACTGATGGACTGTGTCGCCCGGCTGGCCTCCCCCACCGGCCAATGGCCGGAGGCGATCCATCCGCGCACGGGCGGCGGTTGCATGGGCGACGGGGAGCACATCTGGGCGGCCGCGGAATGGGCGCTCATGATCCGGGCCTGCTTCGTCCGCGAGGAGGCGGACCGCCTCGTCATCGCTCCCGGCGTGCCCCCGGGCTGGTATCCTGACGGCGCCGCGACGTTTGGCCCCACCCTGACCCGCTGGGGCGCGGTTACCGTCCGCGTGCAGCCCGGCTCCGCCGGAGGGACGCTCGTCACGGTCGAAGGCCAGTGGCGGCGGACTCCCGTCCTGCTCGACGTGCGACTTCCCCATCATTCACCCCAAACCCGCGAGACCTCCGAGTCCCGCCAGGAATTCCATCTGGAGAAACCGTTATGAAAATCTGCATGATGACCAACACCTACCTGCCGCACGTCGGCGGCGTGGCCCGTTCGGTCAGCACGTTCGCGTACGAGTTCATCCGCCTCGGGCATGAGGTGCTCGTGGTGGCCCCCGACTTCGAGGGCAAGCCCCTGCCCCCGGAGCGCGAGGCGATCGTCGAGCGCATCCCGTCGCTGCGGAATTTCAACGGGAGCGATTTCTCGGTGCGCCTTCCGCTGGCGGCCGCCCTCTCCGACCGGCTGGACGCCTTCGAAGCGGACATCATCCACGCCCACCACCCGTTCCTGCTGGGCGACACCGCGCTGCGCGTGGCGATGAACAAGAACGTCCCCATCGTCTTCACGCACCACACCCGCTACGAGGATTACACGCACTACGTGCCGTTCTCCGAGACGCTGAAGGACATCGCGATCGAGCTCCCCACCCACTTCGCCAACCTGTGCGACGGCGTCATCGCCCCCAGCGAAAGCATCGCGCGGCTGATCAAGCGGCGCGGTGTGACGACCCCCATGACCGTGGTGCCCACCGGGATTGACGTGGCCGCGTTCGCCGGCGCCGATCGCGCCGCCGGCCGGCGACGGCACGGGCTGCCCGACGACGCCCTGGTCATCGGCCACGTGGGCCGGCTGGCCCTGGAAAAGAACCTTGCCTACCTGGCCGAAGCGGTGGCGACGTGTCTGCAACGCACGCCCGCGGCCCGCTTCCTCGTCGTCGGCGACGGCCCCGCCCGCGAGCAGCTGGAGGCCCTTTTCCGTGAACGCGGTGTCCACGATCGACTCATCCTGGCGGGCAAGCGCACGGGGCGGACCCTGCGCGAGGCCTACCGCGCCATGGACGTTTTCGCCTTCGCCTCCCACAGCGAGACGCAGGGCATGGTCGTCGCCGAGGCCATGGCGGCGCGTTTGCCCGTCGTCGCGCTCAACGCTCCCGGCGTGCGCGAAGTCGTCTCGCCCACCAATGGCATTCTCCTCGCCGGCGACGCTCCGCCGGTCGAGTTCGCGGCGGCGCTGTCCGGGATCGCGGTCGACGCCAGCCGCCGGGAGGGCCTGGCCGCGGGCGCCAGCGCCACCGCCGCCGAATTTTCGCGGGAACGGAGCGCGCGGCGGATGCTCGCATTCTACGACGAGACCCTGCGGTCCACCCGCGCGCGGCGGCTGGAGAACGACCTGCATCCCTGGTCCGCGATGCTGAAGCGCGTCGGGCTCGAGTGGGATCTCCTCGCGCTGCATACCCAGACGATCGCCTCCGCGGTCTTCGGCGAAAACAAGGAGCGGGAACCGGAGCCGGTGCTGGCCGCCGGCCGGTAGCCGCCCGCCTCCCCCGCGATGTTTGCGAAACTGGAAGCCCTGGTTCGCCGCGCCCGCCGGCGTTTGAGCCGCAGCGAGTGGGCGATCAAGCATCTCGGCCTCACGCCGTCGGAGGGCACGGCCGAGGAGCCGGGCCTGCTCATGATTCAGATCGACGGGCTGGCGCGCACCCAGCTCGAGCGCGCGATCGCCCAGGGTCGGATGCCGTTCGTGCGGCGGCTGCTGCGCCGCAACGGCTACGAGACGCATGACATCTACCCCGGGCTGCCCACGACGACGCCCGCGGTGCAGGCCGAACTTTTCTACGGGGTGCGCAGCGCCGTTCCGGCCTTCGCCTACCTGGAGCGCAAGGGCAAGGAGCTCACCGTGATGTTCAGCCCCGCCTCCGCCAAGGCGCGGGAGGCCGGTTGCGCCGCCCAGTCGACCGGCCTGCTGGCGGGCGGGAGCAGCTGGTCCAACATCTACACGGGCGGCGCCGGCCAGCACGAGAGTCACTTCTGCATCGCGAGCAACGCCTTCGCGGACATGTGGCGCACCGGCAAGATCAGGAACATCTTTGTCTTCTCCCTGCTGCAGCTGCCCGCCCTGCTCCGGATCTTCGGGCTGCTTTTTCTCGAGTTCTTCGCCGCCCTCCAGGCCGCGCTGATCGGCATCCGCCATGGCCGCCGCCCCGGCCCGGAGTTTGCGATGATCCTGTCGCGCGTCTTCATCGCGACCGGCCTGCGCGAATTGATGCGGATCGGCGGGCGGATCGATGTCACCCGCGGGCTGCCGGTCGTGCACGTGAACTTCGTCGGCTACGACGAGCACGCGCATCGCCGCGGCCCCGGCTCGCGCTTCGCCTTGCGCTCGTTGCGCGGCATCGACCGGGCGATCAAGGGGCTGTACCGCGAGGCGCACAAATCGAACCGCCGCGACTACAGCGTGTGGATCTATTCGGATCATGGGCAGGAGCACACGCGCTCCTTTGCGCTCGAGCTCGACGGCGGCATCGAGCGCGTCGTCCGCGAGGTGTACGACGAGGTCAGCCGCACCACTCCGGAACACGTCGCGCCGCGCGGCCGGACCCGCGAGCAGTCGGAGGGCCCGCGCGCCTGGCATCGACGCCGCGTGCGGCAGACGCCCCAGTTCTTCGTCTCCAGCCCCGACCAGCCCTTCGCCCTCGCGGCGATGGGTCCGGTCGGCCACCTTTACTTCAAGGAGCCCCTGACCGAGGACGTCCGGCGGACCTTCGCGGAGAAATTGATCGCCCGGCAGGTGCCGGGGGTGCTTTGGAAGGACGCCGACGGTCAGCTGTGGTGGCGGCATCAACGCGGCACCGCCCGGATTCCCGACGAGATGCCGGCGCTCCTGGCCACGCACCCCGAGGCGGTCCGCAGCGAGATCGCGCGCGACTGCATCGGCTGGCTGAATCACCCCGACGCCGGCGACCTCGTCCTGATCGGCTGGGACCCGTGGGGGCCGCCGTGGACGTTCGCCCCGGAAAGCGGCGCCCACGGCGGGTTCGGCGTGGAGGAGACACGCGGTTTCCTTCTCGTCCCTCCCGGCACCCGGCTTCCCGAAGGCACGGAGCCGTTCGTGCGCCCCGGCGCGCTGCGGCTGGCCGCCCTCCACCATCTGGGTCGCAGCCCCCTGACGACGTGGAAGTCCGCAGCGCGCCGGGACGCCCACGTGCGTCTCATGACGTACAATACCCACAGCTGCAGCGGCATGGACGGCCGCGTGTCGCCCCGGCGCGTCGCCCGCACCGTCGCCGAGCACATGCCCGATGTGGTGGCGCTGCAGGAGCTCGACCTGGGCCGCCGGCGTTCACGCACGGAGGACCAGGCCGCGATCATTGCGCGGCAGCTCGGCATGAACGTCGTCTTCTGCCCCACCGTGACCCGCGGCGACGAGCACTACGGGCACGCCCTGCTCAGCCATTGGCCGATCGAGCTCGTCCGGCGCGCGCGACTGCCGGAGGACCCGAAGGGCTGGTGGGATGAACCCCGCTCCGCGATCTGGGCGCGGGTGCATATCGCCGGACAGCCGGTGAACATCGTCACGACCCACCTCGGACTCGGAGTCTACGAACGCGAGCTGCAGATGCGCGCGCTCCTCGGGCCCGAGTGGCTGGGCCCCGTCCTCGAGGAACAGCCGGTGATCCTCTGTGGTGACTTCAATCTCACTCCCGGCAGCCGGCCGTACCGCCTGGCGACCGAGAAGCTGCAGGACGTGCAGCTGGCCGGCGGCCGCCGGCCGGTGAGCACCTTCAGCTCGCTTCAGCCCATCCTGCGCCTGGACCACATGTTCCTGTCCCGGCACTTCGCGGTGGAATCCGTCGCGGTCGTGCGCAATGACCTCACCCGCGTGGCGTCCGATCATCTTCCGCTGCTGGCGGATCTCCGAGTTGGTGACGCAGCCGGCGGTAAACCATCCAGGAGCCGGCAATCAGCACCACCGCATACCCGGCAAACCCAGCCAGCCGCGCCGGCGTGAGCTGGTCGCTCTGGTCGCCGAAGGCGACGGTGATGGTCGAGCGCAGCAGGTGCAGCGGCCAGCAGTAAAGCAACAGCGTGCGCAGGGGCACGCCGGCGAGGGGGAGCGCGTAATTGATGCCCGCATACGGCGCGCCCGGCATCAGCACGGCAAGGATGGCGATGCTGCGGTGCGCCCCGCTCGGGATCCGGCGGCGCAGCGAACCGAAGCGGCGCTCGAAGGGCCGCCGCCAGCGCATGACCACGGCGTAGCTGACCGCGATCTGAAAGCCGATCGAGAGGCCCACCAGCAGCAGGCCCAGGCCGACGCCAAAGCGCATCCCCACGGCCACGTGGAGAAGGCTCGCGGGAAAGCCCAGCAGGGGGAGCACGAAGAGCAGGGCGGTGCCCACCCCCGCGTTCAGGCGCTGCGCCTGCTCATGCACCGTGTGGACATCGACGTGGTCGCGCAGCCACCACCACAGGCCGCCGACGAGCAGCGCCGCCAGCAGCACGCGGACCCACGGCCGGCTCCAGCGTGAACCCGCCGGGGCGGTCTCCAGGCGTGCAGCGATGGGAATCAGGGTCTCGCCTGGCATCATAAAAAGGGCGCGGGCCGCAGCCAGGCCGCGGCACCGCGCCAGGTTTCCGATCGATTCAGGTTACTTGATCGCGATGTTGTTCCGCACTTCCTGCACGCCGGAAATGCTGCGGGCAACCTGCTCCGCGCGGGCCTTTTGCTCCTGGCTGTCGACGAAGCCGCTCAGCTGCACCGTGCCCTTGAAGGTCTCGACCTTGACGTCGAGCGCGCTGACGGACGGATCGCGGACAAACGCGGTCTTCACCTTCGCGGTGATGCCGGCGTCGTCGATGTACTCGCCGGTGCTTTCACGCGTGGCGGTGCCGGCGCAGCCTGAGGTGAAAAGGAAAGCGCCGGAGGTCAAAGCCAGCAGCGCGGCCAGAGTGTGAATGGATTTCTTCATGGGACAGGGGGATGCGACTCGATAGTAGCGACCCACCGGGGCGTGTTCCCCCGCCTTTCGCCCGATACCGTGATCTGGGAATCCCCCGTCCACGCCCCCGGGGCCAGGACCCCAAGCCAGCGTGGGTCGACCAACTCTCAGCTCCCGATCTGGCCACAGAGATCACAGAGCTCCGACACCGAGGAAACGGATGCTCGGGCTATGCGAAAGCGGTGGAGAGGGCGAGCGCTCGGATGTAGCGAAGAGCGCCAGCGATTCGATGACGGGAGGACAGATCGAAAACTCAACATCCAACGTCCAACATCCAACGTTCAACATTCAACCTGAATACCGATTTTGCCACAGAGGTCACAGAGGCTCGTTCGGGGATTTGAGATTTGAGATTTGAGATTAGCGTCAGTCGTCGAATCGCTGGCGCTCTTCGCTACATTCTGGTAGCCGCCCATCGGTTCGATGTTCGATGTTCGATGTTCGATGTTCGATGTTCGATGTTCGATGTTCGATGTTCGATGTTCGATGT
>JAEWKR010000064.1 GCA_023457715.1 Verrucomicrobiota bacterium | reverse complement strand
GACGGGGACCGCGGGGGCCGGCCCGCGTCGCACCGGGGCCGCGGCGCCCGCGACGGGACGGGGAGCGACGCCCGGGGCATACGCGCCGGGAAACGAGCCGCGCTCCGCCGTCCAGCCCAGCACTTTTCTCACGTCGTCCGGCAGCGGCTGGCCGACGGTGGCGTAAGGGAAGCCTTCCGACAGTTCGAAGCGGTGGAGCTCCGCGCTGCGGAAAAGAGGGCCGGCGTAATCACGGTCGAAATGGGACTGCGCGTCGAACGCGCCAAACGGCCGCAGGTCCCCGGCCGCAAAGATATCGACGCTGCCGCGTTCATTGGGCGCGGGGCTCCAGGAGATCATCGGCGCCGCCGTCCCGCCCTGCCGCAGGTAGACGTTGCCGTCGATCCGCTTCGCCTGAGGCTGGGTAAGCTTTTCGCGGACGGCCGGGCTCTGCCAGAACTGCACCAGCGGCTCCTGGAACGTGGCATCCGCCACCGCGAGGTTGTTCACGAACTCGTGCCCCTCGCGTTCGTGGACATCGGGACCGGCGGTGACGTGCCACCCGAAGTGGTCGTGGGCCCCGCCCCGCTGGTCGCGGTTGAAGGCCGCCGTGCTGTTGTAGTACGTATTCTGGTACAGGCGGACGTTCGCGCTGTTGAGCACCCGCGTGCCCGGCGTGCAGTTCACAAACACATTGCCGGCAACCAGGGCCCCGGTCGAGATCTCGAAAAAGAAGCCGTCGTTGGTCCGTTCGACCCAGTTGTTCACGAACACGCCGTCGACCTCACCGACATCATACCACACGCCGCTGGCATGGGGATTGTCGATGATGAGGTTGTCGCGCACGACGGCGCGGTAGGACTGGTTGAAGATCTTCACCGCCGAGGCGTAGTAACCCTGGAACCGCTCGGCGCTGTTGGTGCGGGTGACGATGTTCTTCTCCAGCAGCATGTCGGCGGAGTTGATCACGTAGATGCCCTCGGTGCCGCAGTCGGAAACGAGGCAGTGGCGGATCACGATGTTGTCGCCCCGGAAGTAGCCCGCCACGCGGGAGCAATGCGAGATCGTGAGATTCTCCAGCACGGTGCCAACGACCTCCTTGCCGAAGGTCGCGGGGTCGGCGTGCTTCTGCGGCTCCACGCCCTCCACCTCCAGCGCGCGGTAGGCGTACTGGGTGAACGTCAGGCCGCGAATGACCGGCCCGCGGCGGTCGTTCCGCTTGCCGTGGACGTCCCGGAAAGTGCGGATCAGGGCGCTGTCGAAGGCCGTGATCTCGACGGTGCGCCGGGTCGGATCGGTGCCAATCGTCACCACCCCCGCCTCGTAATCGATCGCGTAGGACTGGGGCGTGACCTCCGCGGCGGTGGCGACCGCGGACAGCGGCTCGCCGTCGACAAAGACCATATCGTTGTTGAACAAGTGGACGGGGGTGTCCTTCGCGTGGAACTGCTCCCGCCACCAGTCGGCCGGGCGGGCCGGGAATAGCCGCGTCCACGTCGTGCGCCAGCGACCGGGACCCGCCGGCTGCCACTGAGCGGCGACCTGGGTTCCCTTCAAAACCGGCCGCTCGTCGCCGTAGGGCTGGAGCGTGACCCCCTGGTTGAGCACCAGGCCGCCGGTCCGGTAAACACCGCCGCGCAGGATGATCGCGTCGCCCGTCGTGACCTCCGCGATCGCCCGCTCAAGCGTCGTCGGCCGGTCGGCCGTGTCGCCCGCCGCCGAGGCCTCGCCGGCCGGGGCCACATAGAAGACCCGCCCCGCCTGCGGCACGGCATAGGTTTGGGCCACGGGACCATAGCCGCCGCCCGACGGTTGGGCGGCCAGCGGAGCGGCGACCGCCAGGAGAGCGGTCAGCGCGAAGACGAGCGTTCGGAGACGGGACGAAGGATTGCGACTGGGCGTCATGGGGTTGGAAGGACGAACGATATACGACAACGGAACGCCTTCACGACCAATTGCGGAGCAAATGTAGGTCCAACAGTAGGAGGCGGGGCGGCGGGTTTCTGGTTTCTCGTTTCTGGTTTCTGGTTTCTCGTTTCTCGTTTCTCGTTTCTGGTTTCGTCGACTCCACCCGGCCCACGACCTCGAGACCGGAAGCCTCAACCGGGAACTTTTACGGTCCCACGGTACAGTCCCCGGCCGTGTATGCAGGAGGGTTCCCAGCAACGGTCGTGCTCCGGCGCAGTCTGTTGGAACCAAACGACAAGTGCTGGACCACACTCTGGCCGGATCCCTCAACCCAAAACGACGATGGCAAACTTAACCAAACGCGAAATTGTGCAGGAGATCTACCGCAAGTCGGGTTTCCCGCAGAAGCAGATTGTAGACACCGTCCAGCAGACTTTGGACATCATTCAACGCGCTCTGGCGGACGGACGTAACGTCGAACTTAGAAACTTCGGCGTGCTCGAGGTGCAGTTGCGCAAGCAACGCATCGGCCGCAACCCGAACAAACCCACCGACACCGTGGTGATTCCACAACGGGCGGTCGTTAAGTTCAAGTCGGGCAAGATCCTCAAGCAGCAACTCGAGAAGATCGACCTGGCCACGCTGGAACGCAGCGGCCGCGTCGAAACCGACGCCGACGATGACGCTGCCGCCGACGACGGCTCGACCGTCGATGAGCATCCGATGCGGCGCAACGCCGCGCCGGCGGAAGCTCAGGCCCAGCAGAAATCGGAGTAAGGCCTGCCGTCTCGCAAGTCTGTGCAGGTCCGTGACCGGCCCGGGACCGTAGTCCCGGGCTTTTCTGCGGGGCCGCCGGCAGACCCCGCTTCGTCGCGCTTGAACTGGCGCAGCGTTTGGACTGTCCTCGACCCATGGTGCCCCCTCGTCCGGCTTGCTTCGGTCGCATTGTCCTTGGACTCCTGCCCCTGTTCTGCGGCACGGCGCTGTTCGCGGCCGGAACGCCCCGGCAAACGTCCGGCGACGTCACGTTCTTCGACCGGCTGCTGCAGAAGGACATCACCGTTTTTACCGTTACAGATGTCACCCCGGAGGGCCGCAAGCAGCCCGTGGCAAGCAAGGAGAACCCGATTTACTACGAGGCGCTGATCCTCGGCTACAACGACTGGGGCCGACCGCGGGCGGGCGAAATCCTGCCGGATAAAAAAACCTTTCTGCGATTGATCGTCCGGACGCTCGCCCAGCAGGGTTACCGGCCCGCCGACGCCGCCCACCCCGCGACCATCATCCTGGCCCTGGCTTGGGGTTCGATGAACGAACGGACCGGCATGAGCCTGCTCTTCATGGGCGGCGACAAACTGGACCTGCTCTGGGAGATGAACCCCAACGCCGCCGGTGGAATGCTCGATGCGCGCGTGCTCTTGCGCGGGTTTCGCAGCGGAGAGGCGCAGACCATCCTCGAAAGCAGTTCCGGCAACCTCTACGTCGCCTCGATCCAGGCGTTCGACCGTGCGGCCGCGCTGCGGGACCAGACGGTCGCGCTCTGGCACACCAAGATCTCGTGCCCGGCCGATGGACTCGCGATGGACTCCGCCCTCCGCCAGATGGTGCGGACGGCCGGTCCCATGATCGGTCGCGAGACCGAGCGGCCGATCATGGCCATGGCGCCGTTGAAGAGCCCCAAGGTCGAGATCGGCGAATTGAAGGTGCTGGAGATGATCGACACCGACAAGCTGCCCGTGACGGACCGCACGCTGGACGATAAAGGCCGGCGCGAACCGGTCCAGGCCGCACCCGCCCCCGTCCCGGCCACCCCGGCCGCTCGCGGCGACAGCGGCTAGCCGCGCGAATGCTGCGGGTCCGCCGTTGCGTTCTCCGCTTATAGGCCGGGCGCTCCCGGAGGCGCGCGCCCGATGTATCCTTGATCCTCCCGGGCCCCGCGCTATTCGTCGCGCGTCCCACATGCTTCAACCGTCCGCCGAGTCCGCGGGGCACGCCGTGGCGTCCGCGCCTGACCGGCCTCTGCCCGCCCTGCCCCATTTTCCCGTGCTGGCAGGCCTGGCGCCCTCCGCGCGGGCGTCGCTGCTGGCCGAACTGCCGCGCCGCCGCCTGGCCCCGGGGGAATGCGCGATCCGCGAGGGCGAACCCAACGATTCGCTGGTCCTGGTCCTGAGCGGTCACCTGCGCGCCGAACGCGGCGCCGATACCGGCAATTTCGTGCTGGTTCACCTTGGCCCGGGCGACTGCGGCGGCGAAATGTCGGCCCTCACCGGCGGGAGCGCCTCCGCCTCGGTCCGCGCCGTCACCGAGGCCTCCGTGGCGCTCCTGCCCCCGGAACGTCTGCACCGGGAGGCGACGGGGTCCGTGGCCGTCCGCCTGGCCGAGCTCGTGATCCACCGGCTTTCCGCGATCGATGCGCGGCTGGAGGAGAAACGCCGGCACGCGCGCGACGCGATGGAGCTGCGGCTGCGCTCCGCCATTTTTGCCTCGAAGCTGCTCGGCTGCCTGTCGGGGTATATCCTGCTGGTGGGGGCGGCGGGTCCGCTGGCCGCGTACTGGCCGCCGCAGGTCCTCGTCTCCGCCTTTTTCATCGTCGCGTTTTTCGGGGCGGCGTGGGCGTTCGTCACCCGGGTCTCCAATCTCCAGCGGTACGGCATGGCGCCGCGCACGGCGGGCGTGGATACGCTGCGCGGGCTGTGGTACACGATTCCGGTCCTGGTGGCCGTGCTGCTGGCGAAGATCGCCTTCGTCACCACGCACCCGGGGCACGCCTGGTTCCAGCCGCTGTTCGGGCTGCGCGGCACGACCGACACCGGCTGGACGGCCTGGGTGTGTTACGTCGCCGGATACGCCGCGCTCAGCTACGCCCAGGAAGTGGTCCGCTGCGCCATCCAGGGCTGCATCGCCGACTACCTGCGGGGCGGGGACCAGCCCGACCGCTGGCGCTCCATCGCGTTGTCCAGCCTGCTCTTCGGCGCGACGCACGTGCACCTCAGCCTCACCTTTGCGGTGCTGGCGGCGCTGGGCGGCGTGTGGTGGGGCTGGCTGTACCAGCGCGAGCGCTCGTTCTGGACCGTCGCCGCCTCCCACGCCGTCGCGGGCGTGTGGGCGATCTTCATTGTCGGCGTGCCGGAGTAGTCCATGCCTGTCGCGACGCGCATGACCGATTTCCTGCCGCCCGGAGGCATTCCGGAACTTTTTTACCGCCGCGCCGAAGCGCGGGCGGACCGTCCCTTCCTCCACCGCTGGGCGGGCGAAGGCTGGACCGCGTGGACCTGGCGGGAGACCGCCGCCCGCGTCTCCGCGCTCGCCCGCGACCTGGCCCGGCGGGGCGTCGGCCGCGGCGACCGCGTGGCGCTCGTGTCCGAGAACCGCGTCGAGTGGCAGGTGTCGGCGCTGGCCATCATGACGACCGGCGCGATGCACGTGCCGCTCAGCACGTCGGGCACGCCGGACGAATGGCGGCAGATCCTCGCCAGCGCGACGCCGTGCGGGGCGATCGTCTCGGGCGCCCAGCGCGCGAAATACGATGCGGCCGCCGCCGCGGCCGGGCGCTCCGGCTGGCGGCTCGACCTGGATGATCCCGGCCCGGAGGGCTGGCCGGCCCGGGCGGCGACCGCCGGGTCGGCCCCTCCCCTCGCCTCCGCCCTGGACGACGTCTGCTGCCTGATCTTCACCTCGGGCACCGGCGGGGCCCCGAAAGGCGTCGAACAGACGCACCGCAACATCCTCGCGAACGCGATGGGCGCCGCCGACAACCTGTCGGCCTACGGTATCGGGGACGAACGCTTCCTTTCCTTCCTGCCGCTCTCGCACACCTACGAGCACACGGCCGGTTTCATCACCCCCGTGGCCCTGGGCGCCGAAATTTTCGTCTCGCGCGGACCCGAGCACTTTGCGCGGGAGCTGCGCACGGCGGCGCCGACGGTGCTGATCGTGGTGCCGCGTTTCTGCGAGGTCATGCAGCAGCGGATCGCGGCGGGCCTCGCGCGGCAGTCGGCGCTCAAGCGGCGTCTGTTCGCCGTCACCGAACGCATCGGCCGGCGGCAGGCGGCGGGCACCGCCGCCGGGCCCGGCGCGCGGTTGTGGATGGGCACGATCGGCGCCAGGGTGAAGCGCCAGCTGCGGGACCACTTCGGCGGCGCGGTGAAGTGCATGCTGTCGGCCGGCGCGCCGTTGCGCGCGGACACGTCGCTGTTCTTCAACGGGCTGGGCCTGCCGCTCCATGAGGGTTACGGCCAGACCGAGGCCGCACCCGGCATCACGATGCAGCGGCGCGGAATGATCCGCCCCGGCACCGTGGGCACGCCCATGACCGGGATGGAGCTCCGGCTGGCGGACGACGGGGAGATCCTGGCGCGGGGGCCCAACGTGATGCGCGGCTACTGGCAGGATCCGGCCACGACCGCGGCCACGCTCGCGGACGGCTGGCTGCACACCGGCGACATCGGCCGGCTGGAGCCGGACGGCTCGCTGGTGATCGTCGACCGCAAGAAGGACTTCCTGAAAACCGCCGGCGGCGACATGATCGCCCCGCAACCGCTGGAACTCGCCCTGACCGCGCAGCCGGGGATCGGCCAGGCCATGGTCGTGGGCGACAACTGGCCGCATCTCGCGGTCCTGATCGTACCCGACACCCCGATACGCGAGGCGGCCGCCGCCGGGCGTCTGACCGCCGCCGACGTGACGGCGCAGGCCCAGGCGGCGGTGGATGCGGTGAACCGCACGCTGCCGGCGAAACGCCGGCTCCGCCGGCTGGCGGTCGTGCTGCAGCCGTTCACCGTCGAGAACGGCCAGCTGACGGGCACGCTGAAGGTGCGGCGGCGCCGCGTGCTGGAGGCGCACGCGACCGTGATCGCGGGGCTGCGCGAGGGAGGCTGACGATGCAGGCACCGGGGCCGGCGTACGAGTTGTTCCGCGGGGTGCCGCGGGAGGCCGTGGCGCGGCTCGTGGCCGGGCTGCCCCTGCACACCCTGCCGGCGGGCACGCGGTATGTCCGCGAAGGCGGCCCTCCTTGCGGGTTGTGCCTGGTCGAACAGGGCACGCTCGCCGTCTGGAAAGGCGAGCCGAACACGGCCAGCGGGGTGGAGATCGCCCGGGTCCATGCCGGCGGGTGCATCGGCGAAATGGATGCGCTGCGTCCGGGGCGGTCCGGCGTGTCGATCGCGGCGACCACCGAGGTGCGGCTGCGCGAACTGCGGATGGAGCAGCTGCCCGATGCGGGCGGCGTGCGCCAGACCGTCGCGCTCAATCTGGCCCGGATCATCGCGCACCGGCTGAGCCAGACCGACGCCGCCCTGCGCCGCACGCACGACCTGCAGCTGAAGACCACCCGGCTCGTGGGCGCGACCGCGGCCTACGTCAACTGGAACATGGTCCTGCTGGGCGCGGCGATGTTCTCGCTGCCCGTGGTGAAGCTGCTCGACTGGGGCCACGGCCAGCGCGCCCTGCTCTCGCTGCTGTTCATCGCGGCCGCGGCGCTGATCGCCCTGCTGTTCGTCCGCCGCAACCAGGTGGAACGCTCCGTCCTCGGTCTGACCTTCACCCGCCGCCGCCATCAGGTGCGAACCGCCCTCCAATGGACGATGCCTCTCCTGATCGTGGGGTTTGTCGCCAAAGTGGCGCTCGCAGGTCGCACGGACGCCCCCTGGTTCGACCCTTTCGCGCTGCCGCGGCAGTTTGGGTACACGTCCCCGCTCGCCTGGGGGGTGCTGGCCGGGGTGGTGGTGGCGGGGGCGGCGGCGCTGGGGTTCATCCGGTGCGCGATCCAGGGATCATTGTCCTTCTTCTTCCGCACGTCGGACTTACGAGCGGATTGGGCCGCGGTGGCCGCCTCGAGCGTGTTGTGCGCCGCCCTGCAGATTCACGTGGGTATAGCGTTCGCCTGGGTCAATTTCCTGCTGGGTCTTTTCTGGGGCTCGCTTTTTGCCCGCGAGCGATCTTTTTTCGCGGCTTTCATCTCTCACGCCGGCATCGCCCTTTGGATGCTTCTGGTGCTGGGGGTGCCCGTTTAGCCTGCAGTCCCGGCCGCCGCCCTCGCGCGTGGCCCCTTGTGTTTCGAACCTTTGCGCAACTCTCTCGTTTCACCTACGCCCACGATCGCGGTGGGTCTCCCCGCCCCTCTGCCCGGTGGTGCCGACCTTGAGTCGGTCCGGTCGGCGGTGCGCAACTGCCGTTCCAGCGTCCAGCTCCATGTCGATGCTGCGACGGGAGCCGTCGGAGTCACGGCCGTCGGCGCCCCGCTGCCGGCCACCGCCGAGGTGATCGGACAACTGCCGCCGGTTTACCCCGAGTGGCTTGGCGGTCGGTCCTTCCAGGAAGCGCACGGCACCCGCTTCGCGTATGCGGTCGGTGAAATGGCGCGGGGCATCACCTCGGTCGCCCTGGTCGTCGCCACCGCGCGCGCCGGCGGGATCGGGTTCTTTGGTTCGGGCGGCATGCCGCTGGCCAGAGTCGAGACCGCGCTGGACGCGATCGCCCGGGAACTCGGGGAGGCGGCGCCGTGGGGCTGCAATCTCATCCATTCGCCGAACGAACCCGAGCTCGAGCAGGCCGTCACCGACCTGTTGCTGCGCAAACGCGTGCGGCGCGTCTGCGCGTCGGCCTTCATGGACCTCCAGCCGACGATCGTGCAGTATGCGTTCAGCGGCGCGCGTCGGGAGTCCGACGGTCGGATCGTGCGGCCCAATCATCTGTTCGCGAAGATCTCCCGACCGGAAGTCGCCCGCCAGTTCCTGTCCCCCGCCCCCGCCGAGCTCCTCGAGGACCTGGTGCGTCGCGGCCGTCTGACCGCCGACGAGGCCGCCCTCGCCGCGCAGGTGCCCGTGGCCGAGGACATCACCGTCGAAGCCGACTCGGGCGGCCACACCGACAATCGTCCGCTGCCCTCGCTCTTTCCGCTCATCCAGCAGCTGGCCGTCGAGACGGCGCGTGAATTCGGCTATGCGGAGGTCCCGCGGGTGGGCGCGGCGGGAGGACTCGGCACGCCGGGCTCCGTGGCGGCCGCGTTCCAGATGGGCGCCGCTTATGTGGTGACCGGTTCCGTCAACCAGTCCGCCGTCGAGGCCGGCATCTCGGCGCACGCCAAGGAGCTGCTCTGCCAGGCCGGGCTCGCCGACTGCACCATGGCACCGTCCGCCGACATGTTCGAACTGGGCGTGAAGGTCCAGGTGTTGCGCAAGGGAACCTTCTTCCCGCAACGCGCCGGCCGCCTGTACGAGCTCTACACCAAGTACGCTTCGCTCGAGGACATCCCGGCCGCCGAGCGGGAAAAGGTCGAAAAGGAACTGCTGCGCCAGAGCATCGACGCCGCGTGGGCCAGCTGCGTGCAGTTCTTCCAGAAGCGCGACCCGCGGGAGCTCGAACGCGCGGCGCGCGACCCCAAGCATCGGATGGCGCTGGTGTTCCGCTATTATCTCGGCCTCTCGAGCCATTGGCCGATCGTCGGCGAGCTCGAACGCCGGCACGATTTCCAGATCTGGTGCGGTCCCGCCATCGGCAGCTTCAACCAATGGGTGGCGGGGTCCTTTCTGGCCCCGGCCGCCAGTCGCACCGCCGGCCAGATTGCCCTCAACCTCATGGAAGGCGCCGCGGTGATCACCCGCGCCGGCCAGCTTCGCAGCCACGGCGTGGATGTCCCCGCCGACGCTTTTCAATTCACGCCGCGCCCCCTCGAGCTCACCTGATTTTCCGATCCCTTCGGTTCCGACCTCCTGTTTTCATGTCTCCTGTTCCCTTCCAACCGATCGCGATCACCGGGGTGAGCGCGTTGTTTCCGCAGGCCCGCTCGCTCGACGAATTCTGGCGATTGATCCTCAGTGGCCGCGACTGCATGCAGGAGGTTCCGCGCACCCATTGGCTGATCGAGGACTACTACGATCCGACGCCGAAGGCGGCCGTGAAGACGTATGCGCGGAAGGGGGCGTTCCTGAAGGAGGTGCCGTTCGATCCGGTCGCGTACGGCCTGCCCCCGACGTCGCTCCCCTCCACCGACATCGCCCAGGTGCTCGCCCTCATGCTCGCGCGCGCCGTGCTCGAGGACGCCTCGGGCGGCCAGGTTGCGAAGTTGAAGCTCGACCGCACGAGCGTGATCCTCGGCGTCGCGTCCGCCACCGAGCTGATCAGTTCCATGTCGGGCCTGCTCACGCGGCCGATGTGGATCGAGGGCATGCGGCGCGCCGGGGTGCCGGAGCCGCAGGTGGAGGAGGCGGTGAAGCAGATCACGGCGCTTTTCCCCGAGTGGACGGAGAACACGTTCCCGGGCTGCCTCGGCAACGTCGTCGCAGGCCGGGTGGCCAACCGTTTCAATCTCGGCGGCACCAATTGCGTGACGGATGCCGCCTGCGCGAGTTCGCTGGCCGCGCTGCACATGGGCCTGAGCGAGCTCCAGCTGGGCACGGCGGACCGGGTGATCTCGGGCGGCGTCGACGCGCTCAATTCAATCTTCATGTTCATGTGCTTCAGCCAGACGCCGGCGATGTCGGCGTCGGGGAAGTGCAGCCCCTTCTCGCAGGGCGCGGATGGCACGATGATGGGCGAAGGCGGCGGCATGCTGTCGCTGCGTCGGTTGAGTGACGCGGAGCGCGACGGCGACCGGATCCATGCGGTGATCCGCGCCATCGGCTCGTCCTCGGATGGTCGCGCCAAGAGCGTGTATGCGCCGCGTCCCGAGGGCCAGGCCGTCGCGCTGCAGCGGTGCTACGAGCTGGCCGGCTATTCGCCCGCGACCGTGCAGCTGATCGAGGCGCACGGCACCGGCACGGGCGCGGGCGACGCGTGCGAGACCGCCGCCTTGAAGGAGGTTTTCTCCGCCGCCGCGCCGGGCGCCCGCCAGACCTGCGCGCTCGGCTCCATCAAATCGCAGATCGGCCACACCAAGGGCGCGGCGGGGACGGCCGGCCTCATCAAGGCCGCGCTGGCGCTGCGCCATGCCGTGCTGCCGCCGACGACGAACATCGACACGCCCAATCCCGCCCTCGGGCTGGAAGAGAGTCCTTTTTATTTGAATACGATGGCCCGGCCCTGGATCCAGGTGCCCGGCCAGCCGCGACGCGCCGCCGTCAGCGCGTTCGGCTTCGGCGGGACGAATTTCCACGTGGCGCTGGAGGAGTATCGCGGCGACCAGGCGGCGCCCCGGGTCCGCGCTTTTGGCGCCGAGGTCTTCCTCGCCAGCGGCGATGCCGCGACCGCGAGCGCGGCGGTCGAGAGCTGGCTGGACGTGACGGAGGCCGGCTTTGCCGCCGCCGCGCGCGCGAGCCAGGAGCGGTTCTCGGGCCAGGGTGCGGTCCGCTGCGCCGTGGTCGCGGCGACGCCCGCGCAGCTGGCCGCCCGCGCCGCCACGCTGCGCGACGCCCTTCGTCGCGGTGACGGCGAGCTCGCCGCGAAGGACGGGCTCTACCTTTCACGGCGCGGCCCGTTGGACCGCGACGCGATCGCCTACCTGTTTCCCGGCCAGGGCAGCCAGAGCGTCGGCATGGCGGCGGACCTGCTCATGCAGTTTCAGCCCGCGATGGACGCCTGGCAGAAGCTGGAGGCCCTGCAGCCCGTGGCCGGCGGCCGGCTCGGCGACCTGGTGTACCCGCGGCCCGTATTCTCGGCGCTCGAACGCGAGGCCCAGGAGACGCTCCTGCGGCGGACGGAGCATGCCCAACCCGCCCTCGGCGCGGTGAGTCTCAGTTATCTCGCGGTGCTCGAAGCCGCCGGTCTGCGCCCCGCGTTGACGGGTGGCCACAGCTATGGCGAACTGCCGGCACTCTACGCCGCCGGGGTGATCGGCTGGGAGGATTGCGTGAAGATCAGCCGCCGGCGCGGCGAGCTCATGGCCGCGGCGGCGGCGCAGCACGAGGGCGCGATGACCGCCGTCCTGCACCCCGCCGCAGAGGTGTCACAGTGGCTTGCGGAATTCCCCGGCTGCGTGATCGCCAATCACAACAGCCCGCGTCAGGTCGTGGTCGCCGGTCCGGCCGCCGCACTGGCCGAGTTCGAGAACCTGCTGGGCGGCCGGGGCGTCACCTTCAAGCGCCTGCCCGTGGCGACCGCCTTCCATTCGCCCATCGTCGCCGATGCTTGCGGCCCGTTCGCGGCGGCGCTGCAGGACGTCGCCTTCGTGCCCGCCACGATCCCTGTTTATGGCAACCGCACGGCGGCGCCGTACCCGGCCGACCCGGCCGCGATGCGCGCGCTGCTGGCCTCCCAGCTGGGCCACCCGGTCCGCTTTGCCGATGAAATCCAGGCGATGCACGCCCAGGGCGCCCGGGTATTCCTGGAGGTCGGCGCGGGCGGTGTCCTGTCGGGACTCGTTCGCCAGACACTGGGCGAGGCCGGCACCGCCATCGCCGTGAACCCGGCCGGGGTCCCCGCCGACGTCGGCCTGCTGCAGGCGCTCGCGCACCTCGCGGTGCTGGGCGCGCCGGTCACATGGGAATTCCTTTGGGAGGGCTACCGTGCGCTGCCTGCGCCGGAAAAACTCTCCGCCGCCACGCTGCAGGTGGGCGGCTACAATCTGGGCCGTCCCTACCCGTCGCGCGACGGCGCCAAGACTCCGCCCGTGCCCGCCGCCTTGCCGCCGCCGGTCGCCTTGCCGGCGACGCCGATGCCGAAGCCCGCACCCGCGTCGCTCGCGCGCCCCCGCTCCGCGCCGTCCCTGCCCAAGGCCCCGTACGCCGCAGCCCGCGTTCCAC
>JAEWKR010000063.1 GCA_023457715.1 Verrucomicrobiota bacterium | reverse complement strand
CCAGCGATTCGAAATCCGAGGAGGGACGTGGCGAAAACGCGGGCTCCGCCGATCGAATCGCTGGCGCTCTTCGCTACGTTCGGATAGCCGCGGACTCGTTCGATGTTCGACCTGAATACCGATTTTGCCACAGAGGTCACAGAGGCCCAATCAGAGCCGAGCCGGAGGCCGGCGCTGCGACTGCCTTGGGCGTTACGCGATGAACAGGTTTGTCCAAGGACCGAGCCTCCGTGTCCTCTGTGTCGGAGCTCTGTGCTCTCTGTGGCTACTTCGGAATCCAGGTTCGATGTTCGATGTTGGATGTTCGATGTTCGATTCAACCTCTAACCTTCAACGATCCCCAGGGTCCGTCCAGCTGCGGGGTCGTGCCGGATTGGGATTGGACGTTGGGTGTTGGACGTTGAATGTTGGAGGTTGCTCCGAGCCAGCTACTCTCTTCCCGCCACATCCCGATCAGCCGCCATGTCCCGCACCAGCGACCTTCCTTCCCCCGCCCCCACCTCCCGCTTCCCCACCCTCGCCGCGGCATTTTTTGGTTTTACGGGGGTGGCCATCGGGGCGCTCGGAGCGCACCGGCTGTGGCCGCTGCTGATGGAGCGTGGCATGACGCGCTCGTGGGAGACCGCCTCGAAATACCATCTGCTGCACGCGGTTGCGCTCGTCGGGCTCGCCGCCTTGTACCGCACGATGCCGCAAGCGTCCGGTCCGCTGCTCTGGGCGGCCCGGCTCTGGAGCGTCGGCATCGTGCTGTTTTCGTTCTCGCTGTACGCCTACACGCTGGGCGGACCGCGGTTCCTCGCGCATGTGACGCCGTTCGGTGGCATCATCTTTCTCGCCGGCTGGGCGTGCGTCTTCGCCGCCGGCCTCAAACGTCAGTCGATTTAACCACGAATGGACACGAAGAGACACGAAGGCCAAGGCAGTTGAAACCACAGATGAACACTGATGCACACAGATCCCAGACTCTCTGGGTTTGTTCATCTGCGTCCATCTGGGTTCAGCTGTGGTTCAATGGGTTTGATTTGGTTGCGGCGTAGCCGCTCTGTGAACTCTGTGCCTCTGGGGTTCTACTAAACCATGCCGGCCCCGATAACACTTCCGGACGATTTGCGGGCGATGCTTGAGGCCGTTCGGCGCGTCGGTCGACCGCGGCTGCTGGGCGGCGGCGTGCGGGACTGGCTGCTGGGGCTGCCACCCAAGGACTTCGACATCGAGGTGGGCGGGGTGGATTTCGATCAACTGCACCGCGCGCTGCGGCCGTTCGGCGCCACGGATGTGGTCGGCCGCAGCTTTGGCGTGATCAAGGTACGCAGCGCGGCGACCGGCGCGGAGTACGACTTTTCCCTGCCGCGGCGGGAATCGAAGACCGGCGCAGGCCACCGCGGCTTCGCCGTGGCGCCGGACCCGCACCTGACGGATGGGGAGGCCGCGGCGCGACGCGATTTCACGGTCAACGCGATCGCGTTGGACCCGTTTACCCAAGAGGTCGTCGACCCCCATGGCGGACAGGCGGATCTGGAGCGCCGCGTGCTGCGGCACACCAGCGCGGCCTTCGTCGAGGATCCCCTGCGGGTGCTCCGCGCGTTTCAACTCGCCGCGCGCTTCGATTTCACGCTCGCACCCGAAACGGCGGCCTTGTGCCGGAGCATTTCCCACACCTATCACGAGCTGCCGGTCGAGCGGGTCTGGGGCGAGTGGGACAAATGGGCGACCAAGGCGGCGCGTCCCTCCCGGGGCCTCGAGGTGCTCGAGCAGACCGACTGGCTGCGTCACTTCCTCGAACTCGCGGTGCTGCGGGGCACCCCGCAGGAGCCGGAATGGCACCCGGAAGGCGACGTCTTCGCGCACACCCAGCATTGCCTCGATGCCCTGGTGCAGCTGCCGGAATGGCGGGACAGCGCACCCGGCCGGCGACGCCTGCTGATGCTCGCCGTGCTGGCCCACGACTTCGGCAAACCCTCGACGACGCAATTCGCGGAGAAACGTGGCGCCATGCGCTGGGTCAGTCCGGGGCACGAGGCGGCCGGCGGGGAGCCGGCGCAGGCGTTCCTGCGGCGGATCGGCGCGCCGCTCGAGCTGGATCCCCCGGTCCGCGCCCTGGTGGTCAACCATCTGGCGCATCACCACGGGCAGACCGAGTTCAGCGACAGCAGCATCCGGCGGCTCGCCCGCCGGCTCGAACCCGCCACCATCGACGACCTCGCCGCGGTGATGCGGGCCGACGCGAACGGCCGGCCCCCCGTCGAATCGCCCGAGGTGCACGCGCGGATCGACGCGTTGGTCGCCCAGGCGCACTCGCTCCAGCTCGCCGATGCGGCGCCGCGACCGATCCTGCTGGGCCGTCATTTGCTCAGCCTCGGCATGAAGCCGGGCCCGCAGATGAAGCCGATTCTCGACGCCGCGTTCGAAGCCCAGCTGGACGGCGCGTTCCAGGACGAGGGCGGCGCGGTGGAGTGGGCGCGGAAGCATTTATGATTTACGCTTTATGATTTATCCTGGATTCCGAAGTAGCCACAGAGAGCACAGAGCTCCGACACTGAGGACACGGAGGCTCAGTCCTTGGACAAACCTGTTCATTGCGTGACGCCCAAGACAGTCGCAGCGCCCCCCCTCCGGCTCGGCTCTGATTGGGCCTCTGTGACCTCTGTGGCAAAATCGGTATTCAGGTTTATGATTGGCAGAATCGGGCCCGGCGGGCCCAAATCATAGATCATAAATCGTAAATCATAAATCGACTTTCAGGCGTGCCGTGGTTCGGGGGCGTGTCATAACGGCCGGCTTTGCCCCACCCATGAAATATCTCCGACTTGCCACCTGTGCGCTTCTGATCGGCACCGCCTCGGCTGACGAAGGCATGTGGATGCCCCAGCAGATTCCGACCCTGGCAGACCGCCTGACGGAACTCGGCTACGACGCCGATCCGAAGGTATTCGCCGATCTGACGGCGTTTCCGATGGGGGCCATCGTTTCGCTCGGTGGCTGCAGCGCCTCGTTCGTCTCGCCCGAGGGCTTGATTGTGACGAACCACCACTGCGTGCAGGCGGCGCTCCAGTTCAACTCGCGTCCCGACCGCAACCTGATGCGGGACGGCTATCTCGCCGCCGCGGCGACGGACGAACTGCCCAGTGGGCCCGGTTCGCGGGTGTTCGTGACCGTGGCGGTCGAGGATGTGACCGCCGCGGTGCTGGATGGGATTCCGGCCACCGTCACGGGCCGCGCGTACACCGACGCCATCGAGCAGCGGACGAAGGCCCTCGTCGCCGAACGGGAGCGGCAGGAAGGCTATCGCTGCACTGTCCTGCCTTTCTTCGAAGGGTTGAAGTATTTCGCGCTGACGCAGCTCGAGATCAAGGACGTGCGCCTGGTGTACGCCCCCGCGGCCGGCATCGGCAACTTCG
The DNA here is from genome assembly GCA_023457715.1 of Verrucomicrobiota bacterium. Lineage (GTDB taxonomy): Bacteria > Verrucomicrobiota > Verrucomicrobiia > Opitutales > Opitutaceae > ER46. The sequence continues at coordinate 3,437 of JAEWKR010000063.1, read as the reverse complement.
GTGGCGAGACCGACAACTGGCGGTGGCCGCGACACACCGGCGACTTTTCATTCCTGCGCGCGTATGTCAGCCCCGAGGGTCGTCCGACCACGTACGCCAAGGAGAACGTGCCCTACCGGCCGAAACACTGGCTCAAGGTGTCGGCGCGTGGCGCTTCACCCGGTGAACTCGTCCTGGCCGCCGGCTACCCGGGGCGCACCGAGCGTCTCGGGATTTACGAGGAGGCCAGGGAGGCGGTGGAATTCACCCTCCCGCGCGTGATCCGACGCAATACCGACCAGATCGCGATCCTGCAACAGGTGGCCGCGGAGGATCCGGAGGTGGCGTTGCGGGTTTCGACCCGGTTGCGCAGCCTGAACAATGTCCTGACCAAGAACAAAGGCGTGCTGGAGGGGATGGTCCGCGGTGGGCTGCTCCAGAAACGGGCCGGACGGGAACAGGAGTTGGTCGCGTGGATCCAGGAGACCCCGGAGCGCCGGGCGAAGTATGGCCGGGCCATCCCGGAGATCGCAGCCATCCTCGCGGAGCGGCGGGTGACCCGCGAGCGCAACCTCCTCGTGAACGAACTCGGCGCGACGGGTTCCGCCCTGTCCGCCGCTGAAACCCTGCACCGGCTGGCCGTGGAACGCACCAAGCCGGACGCGGAGCGCGACCCTCTGTACCAGGAGCGGCAGTGGCCGCGATTGCGGGAGAACCTCGAACGACTTCAACGCAATCTCGACGTGAAGGCAGACCGCGCGATCCTGCAGTACAATCTGAAGGCGATCGCGAGCCTGCCGGCCGGGCAGCGGATCACTCCGGTTGATGCCGCGGTCGGATTCAAGCCGGGCATGGAGCCGGCGGAGGCGGCACGCCTAAGCGACGCGTGGATCGAACGCCTCCTCGCCGGGACGAAGCTCTATCAGTCGGAATTCCGGATGAGCCTTTTCGACAAAACGCCCGCGGAACTCGCCGCGGCGCACGATCCCCTGCTCGAGGTGGCCGCGGCGCTGTTTCCGTTCCAAGAGGAGATTCGCCACACCACCAAGGACCGCGCCGGCCGGCTCGCGCGGTTGACGCCCGTCTACGCCGAAGCGCTGCTCGCGAGCAAAGGCAACCGCGTGGCGCCCGACGCCAATGGAACGCTGCGGGTGACCTTCGGCGTCGTGAAGGGGGTGGAGATGCGGGATGGCCTGATCTACAAGCCGCAGACGACGCTCGCCGGCGTGGTGGAGAAGGCCACGGGCACAGGCGAGTTCAATGCGCCGATCCGGCAGCTGCAGGCGATCGAGGCCCTGCGTCAGGGGGGAAAGACCCCGTTCCTGGACGCGAGGCTGAACGACGTCCCGGTGAACTTCCTGTCCGACACCGACACGACGGGAGGCAACTCCGGCTCGGCGACGCTGAATACGCGCAACGAACTCGTCGGCCTGCTCTTCGACGGCACCTACGACACCGTCGCCTCGGATTTCTACTTCGATCCCGTGCGCACGCGTCGCATCCACGTCGACAGCCGGTACATGCTCTGGGTGATGTCCGAGGTGGATCGGGCCGAGCGATTGCTGCGGGAGATGACGATTGTCGGGAACTGAACACTGAACATCGAACGTCGAACATTGAACATCGAACCTGAAATTTCGCCACAGAGGTCACAGAGGCCCAATCAGAGCCGAGCCGGAGGCGGGCGCTGCGACTGTCTTGGGCGTTACGCAATGAACAGGTTTGTCCAAGGACCGAGCCTCCGTGTCCTCCTTGTCCGCCGTAGGCTCGGCGAAGGTGGATGTGTCGGAGCTCTGTGCTCTCTGTGGCTACTTCGGAATCCAGGTTGGATGTTGGACGTTGGATGTTGGACGTTGGATGTTGGACGTTGAGTTTTCGCCCCGCCCTCCAGTCATCGAATCGCTGGCGCTCTTCGCTACACCAAGCGCTCGCCCTCTCCACCGCTTTCGCATAGCTCGCCAGGTGGTTCGATGTTCGATGTTCGATGTTCGATGTTCGATGTTCGATGTTCGATGTTCGATGTTCGATGTTCGATGTTCGATGTTCGATGTTCGATGTTCGATGTCGCAATCACCTGCTCCCATGCCCGCCCCTCCAGCCACGTCCCACCGTCCCCTCCGCCGCGCGTTCCAATGGGATCTCGCGCGGCAGGTCGAACGGCTGGACTGGCTGCTGGCGCAGCTGCCGCGGTATGCGGAGTGGGGATACAACGAACTATATCTGCATCTCGAGGATGCGGTCGAGTACCCGAGCCTGCCGGGCGTGGCGCGCGCGGATGCCTATGCCTGCCGTCAGCTGGAGACCCTGGTGCACGCGGCGCAGCGGGTGGGCATCGGCGTCGTGCCGATCGTCAACCTGCTCGGGCACACCCAGTATCTGATCAAGGTGCCGGAGTTGCGGGACTTGAACGAGCTGCGCGCGCCGAACGGGACCGCGCTGGACCGCGGTCAGCTCTGCCCGGTGCATCCGCGGACCCTCGAGATCGCCGGCAAGCTGCTGGACGACATGGCCCCGTTTTGCACGGCGGGGAAAGTCCATGTCGGGCTGGATGAATCGTTCCTCCTCGGCCGCCATCCGCGCAGCCGGCGGGAAATAGCCCGGCTGGGGCTGGCGCGGCACTTCGCCGACTACGTGGGACGCCTGCGGACGCTGACGCGCCGCCGCGGACTCGGGATGGGGTTGTGGGCCGACATGCTCTATTTCCTGCCCGAGGCGGTTCCCCTGCTGCCTCGCGACGTGGCTGCGTACGAATGGTACTACTATCCCTTCCGGCGGCGGCCCAAGGTGGAGTTCTTCAACTTTGCGGAGAGCGACGTCGGCGAACGGCTGGTCGCCCGCGGGGTGGAATACTGGGGCTGCCCGATGAACGGCGCGTTCCGGTTCGAACCTCTCCCCCACTTCACCGACCGCCTCGAGAACATCGTTTCCTGGTGGCGACGGTGCCATCGGCTGAAGGCGGCGGGCATGCTCGTCACTTCGTGGGAGCCGAATCGGCTGGCAATCGAGCTGACCACCGTCGTCGACGCGGCGGCGGCCAGTCTGTGGCTGGACGGTGAACAGGAGCCCCGCGCCATGCTGGAGCGCGGGTTTGCGCGGGTGTTCGGCGGGAGGAATGGCCGCAAGAAGGCGCAGAAGGCGCAAAAAGGGAAGGCCGTGGAGGCGCGCGTGGCCGCGACGGTGGCGCTGGCGTGTGATCGGTATCCGTTTGGCGGGTATCCGCGGTGGCAGATCAATGCGCGCTGGGATGTGGTTTCGCGGCGGGAGTCGAGTGCGACGTATACGCGCGAGGAGAAATATTTTCGTGAGCTCGTGCGGCAGGCGCGTGACCTGCCGGAAGCACTGCGATCGAGTGTGGAATTTCGGTGGTATCTCGCGTTTCGGGATGGGTGGGTGCGGCAGGTCCATCGTCTCGCTGGCGCACCCCCCGACAAACACCCTCGCCGGGGGCGCCCGCGAGA
>JAEWKR010000062.1 GCA_023457715.1 Verrucomicrobiota bacterium | reverse complement strand
GACACGGAGGCTCGGTCCTTGGACAAACCTGTTCATCGCGTAACGCCCAAGACAGTCGCAGCGCCCGCCTCCGGCTCGGCTCTGATTGGGCCTCTGTGACCTCTGTGGCAAAATCGGCATTCAGGTTCGACGTTCGATGTTCAGCGCACCGTTTTCCCTTCACTTACCCATAGCCTCCCGGACATAACGTCCGGCTTTGTGTCGGCCTCCACTTCCTCTTCTCGCAAACGCGTAGTCCTGCTCGGCGCGACGGGATCCATCGGCGAAAACACGCTGCGGGTCATCGCGGCTCACCCGGACCGGCTTGAACTCGTCGGGGTCGCCGCCCGGGCCAACTGGGAGCGGACCGCGGAGATTGCGCGCCAGTTCGGCGTCCGCCACGTGGGCTTGTTCGACCCGGCGGCGTATGCGGCAGCCCGGGCCAATCCGGCAGCGTTTCCGGCCGGCACGGACCTGGTGGGTGGGCTGTCCGGCCTGGTGTCGCTGGCCCAACTGCCCGAAGCCGACATCGTGTTGATCGCGGTGGTTGGCACCACGGGCCTGGAACCCGCGCTGGCGGCCATCGCCGCGGGCAAGAGCCTCGCGCTGGCCTCCAAGGAGATCCTCGTGCTCGCGGGCAAATTCGTCATGGCCGCCGCCGCCAGACACGGCGTGAAACTGCTGCCGGTCGATAGTGAGCACAATGCCGTCTTCCAATGCGTCGAGGGCCACCCGCACTCCACCCTCAAACGGATCGTGCTGACGGCCAGCGGTGGCGCCTTCCGCGACTGGGAACCGGAACGTCTGCAACACGTCACACCGGCGGATGCCCTCAAGCACCCCAACTGGGCCATGGGCCCGAAAATCACGGTCGATTCCGCGACCCTCGCGAACAAGGGACTGGAACTGATTGAAGCCCAATGGTTGTTCGGCCTGGACTGCGATCAGTGCACCGCGGTTCTCCATCCGCAAAGCATCGTTCATTGCCTGGTTGAGTTCACCGATGGCGCCATGCTCGCGCAGCTGTGCCCGCCTTCCATGACCTTTCCGATCCAGCATGCCCTGCTTCACCCCGACCGGGCGCCGGGGGTGGAGCGTCCGCTCGACCTGGCGCGCCTGTTTTCGCTGGAGTTCCGGCCGGTGGACGAAGCCCGATTTCCGATGTTGCGGCTCGCGCGCGACTGCATGCGGCGGGGAGGCATCGCTTCCGCCGTCTTCAACGCCGCAAACGAGGTGGCGGTCGCCGCCTTCCTCGCAGGCCGGCTCCCCTTTCTTGCGATTCCACGCGTTGTCGAACACACTCTGACCGCGATTTCGCATTTCGAGCCCGACGACCTGGCCGCGGTCCTCGCCGCCGACGCCGAAGCTCGCCGCATCGCCTCGTCCGCCACCTAATTTCCCAGCATCCCAGTGTCTTCCGACATTCTGCAATCGGTCCTCTCCAACGTCTGGATCGCCTTCATGGTGGCGCTCCTGTTCGGCGGCTCCATCTTCGTCCACGAACTCGGTCACTTCCTGGCCGCCCGTCGCCGCGGTGTGCACGTGGAGCGCTTCTCGATCGGCTTCGGACCCGCCATCTGGTCCTGGCGCGGCCGGGATGGAGTCGAGTACCGGCTGTCCTGGATCCCGCTCGGCGGCTACGTGCTCCTGCCGCAACTGGCTGACCTGGGCGCCGTCGAGGGCGCCAGCCGCGTCGATGCCGCGCGGCTCCCGCCGGTGAGCTACGCCACCAAGATGATCGTCTTTTTCGCCGGGGCCGCGTTCAACATCCTGTTCGCGTTCGTGCTGGCGTGCGTCGTGTGGAAGATCGGCCAGCCGGTCGCCACGGGCTTCTCGTCCACCACCGTCGCCGAGGTGCTGTCCACCATCAAAACGTCCGAAGGCCTCGAGGTGACCAGCCCCGCGGTGAAGGCAGGGCTTCAGGCGGGCGACGAGATTCTCAAGGTCGACGGCGATGAGGTCCTGACGTTCAACGACATCGTCGAACACCTCGCGCTCAGCGCCGGCTGGAGCGACGGCGAACGCCGCACCGTCTTCACCGTCCGCCGTGGCGACCGGCAGCTCGATCTGCCCATCCAGCCCGTCATCAGCGGTCCGGAAAAACTGCGCATGGTCGGTTTTACCACGGTGGCCAAGCTGGTGGTGGGCCGCGTGGAACCCGGCACGCTCGCGGAGCAAGGCGGCCTGCAGGCGGAGGACCAGTTCGTGGCGATCAACGGCAAACCCATCCTGACGTACGGCCATCTGGTGGAGGGCCTGCGCCAGGGCGAGGGTCCCCTGCAGATCACGGTGCTGCGCGGTGGCCGCGAACAATCCCTCGCCGTGCCGCGACCCGACGCCGCCCGCCAGGGCGCGGACCTGGGCATCGTGCTCAAGACGGGCTTTGTGTTCGCCCACCCCTCCCCCTTTGCGCAAATCGGCGACTCGGCGGTGAAGACGTTCCGCACGCTTGGGGCGCTCGTGAATCCCCGGTCCGACATCGGCATCTCCCACATGAGCGGACCGATCGGCATCATCAGCAACTTCGTCGATGTCTCCCGCGCCGGGCTGCCCTTCGCCCTGTGGTTCACGATCCTCGTGAACGTCAATCTGGCCATCCTGAACCTGCTGCCCGTGCCCGTGCTCGACGGCGGTCAGATGCTCTTCGCGACGATCGGCCGGCTGCGCGGTCGCGCGCTCCCGACCCATTTCATCATGGCGGCGCAAAGCGTGTTCTTCGTCCTGATCTTCGCCATGATCGGCTACATCAGCTTCTTCGTCGACATTCCGCGGATCCAGCGCGAACGCGCCGCCGACCGGCCCGCCGCCGAGGCAAAAGCCGAGCCGACCACGCCGCCGCAGACCGGGGACCAGAAAGCGGAGACCGGCCCATAAAAATCCCAAAAGTCCAAACGTCCAAATCCCAAAGAACTTCCAAAACCGATCCATCCCAACTGGGTAAATCTGGAGGTTGGGATTTCGGATTTTTTTGGCGTTTGGGATTTGGCATTTGGGATTTGCCGCGTTGCGCGGCCTGGGCTTGTACGCTCCCCCGCGTCCACGTTCACTCTTCGTTCCACCCATGTCCTACTGTTTCTCCCGGTTTCGCACGCTGCGGCGCCCTTCGCTCGAGGTGAAGGTCGGCTCCGTGGGCGTCGGCGGCAGCAACCCGATCCGTATCCAGTCGATGACGACCAGCGATACGCAGGATATCGCAGCCACCGTCCGCCAGTCCATCGCCCTGGCGGAGGTCGGCTGTGAGATTGTCCGCGTCACGGCCCCCAACGTCGATGCCGCCCGCTGCCTCAAGGACATCCGCGCGCAATTCACCGCCGCGGGCTTCGGCCATGTGCCGCTGGTGGCCGACATCCACTTCCTGCCCAGCGCGGCGATGGAGGCGGTGGAGCACGTGGAGAAGATCCGGGTGAATCCGGGCAACTACGCGGACAAGAAGAGATTCAACGTCCGGGAATATTCGGATTCCGAATACGATGCGGAGCTGCAGCGCCTGCACGACGCCTTTTCGCCCCTGGTGCGCCGCTGCCGCGAGCTGGGCCGGGCCATGCGCGTGGGCACGAACCATGGCTCGCTGAGCGACCGCATCATGAACCGCTACGGCGACTCCCCGCTGGGCATGGTCGAAAGCGCGCTGGAGTTCCTGCGCATCGCCGAGGCACACGACTATCGCCAGATCGTGCTCTCGATGAAGGCGTCGAACCCCAAGGTCATGATCCAGGCGTACCGGCTGCTGGTGCAGCGCATGGCGCAGGAAAACATGCACTACCCGCTGCACCTCGGCGTGACCGAGGCGGGCGACGGCGAGGACGGCCGGATCAAGAGCGCGATCGGCATCGGTTCATTGCTCTTCGACGGGCTGGGCGACACCATCCGGGTTTCGCTCACCGAGGACAGCGTCTATGAAATTCCCGTCGCGCGCGCCATCGCACAAAAAGCGATGTCGCGGTGGGAGGCCGGCGCGTCGCCGGCCGGGATCGCGGAGTCGGATGCGCTCGATCCGTACCAGTTCTCGCGTCGCGAAACGGTCACGCTGGCGCTCGGCGAGACCCTCCGGGTCGGCCCCGAGCAACCCCCGCGTGTCATCGTGCGCACCACCCCCGCCGCCCTGGGGGAGGCCCTCCGACTGGCCGCTCCGCCAGACGTCGAACCCGCCGACGCCACCCGTCCCCGCCGCTCGCCGCCGTCCCCCCTCAAGGACACGCCGGCGGAGGGGGTGCTGGTCCGCCTCGAGACCACCGGCGACCTCGCGGCCATGTGCGAAGCCCTGGCGCGCTCGCCCCTGCCCGGTTTCCTCGTGCTCGAACCGGCCGCTTCGCTTCCGCCCAGCCTGCTCGAGCCGCTGCTTGCGCTGAACCCCGGTCGCGTGGTGGTGGTCCGCCCCTTCGCGGCCGGCGACGCCGGGGCGCTGGAGGCCTGGCTGGAAATAACGCGGCGCCATCGCCAGCGGCTCGCGTGCGACGTGTCCGCGGCGACGGTCACCGCGCTCGGCGAAACGGTCCGACGCCACGGCGACGAGGGATTGCTTTTCACCTTGTCGGCGGTGCCCGTCTCCGCGCAGGCCGGCACCCATGCGATCGGCGCCTACCGGCAGCTGGCCGAGGCGCTGCGCACGATCGGGAGCCGGGCCCCGCTTTGGATCCGCAACACCCCTGCCACCGCGATCCAGGCAGACAATTCCTTCCTGTCCAAGCTGCTCGAGGCCTCCTTCCTCACCGGGGCGCTGTTGTGCGACGGCTTGGGTGATCTCGTCAGCATCGAGACCGAGAGTGATTTTGTCCGGGCGACGAAGCTCGCCTACAACGTGCTCCAGGGGGCCGGCGCCCGGATCTCGAAGACGGAGTTTGTCGCCTGTCCCAGCTGTGGACGCACCCTGTTCGATCTGCAATCCACCACCCAGCGGATTCGCGAAAAGACCGGCCACTTGAAGGGGGTGAAGCTCGCCATCATGGGCTGCATCGTGAACGGCCCGGGCGAGATGGCGGACGCCGATTTCGGATACGTCGGCGGCGCCCCCGGAAAGATCAACCTCTACGTCGGAAAGAATTGTGTGCAGTACAACATTCCGCAGGAGGAGGCCGACGGCCGGTTGATCGCCCTGATCAAGGAGCACGGCAAGTGGACGGAACGGGAAGAGGGAGGGTGAGAAACTCAGCCGAATACGTTTCTGAATACGGCCCTTTCCCCTCACCCGCACCCTCACTTTCACCCTCACTTTCACTTTCACTTTCACCCTCCCTTTCACCCTCCCTTTCCTCTTGTCCTACAGAGGCGGGCCGGAGCCCTCCTAGGGAAAATCACCATTTCCAGAGGAGAATTTCCTCCCCGGTACAGGCCGCGGAGAGGCAATACAAAAACGAAAAAACTTATGCTCAAAACGGGTGTGAACAACTTGTCAGAAAGTTGGCCTTGAAAGAGAAATTCTGTTCTCAGTTACTCCGCCCTCCTTTAGTTCTGTTTCGCTTCGCACCTGTTCTTTTCCATGTCTCCGATGCTCCGTGAGCTGTCCGCGCCGCAACGCCGACCCTACGCACTCATCATCAACACCTTACACGACTACCCCTGGCATCCCCTCCTAACTGATGATGATTCCCAGTTTTTGTTGCCGCCCCGAGACGCCGGACTGCCGGGTGACGTGTCGAAAATCGCAGACGCGAGCGCAGTGTGAATAAAATCGCTCCTCGTCCGTTTGCCATGCCTACTACCACCCTCGCGCCCAGCTTATGGGAAACCGTCAAGTGTGACTTTAAGTCACTCTTCCCGGAGGACGTTTTCCAGATGTGGTTCGAGCCGGTGATCTGCCTGGAAACGACGACCGACGGCATCACGCTGGGCGTCCCCAACGACTTTGCGGCGATCTGGATTCACGACAACTACCTCGATCTGATCACGCAGCGGTTGCGGCTGAATGCCGGCCGCATGGTCAACGTGACCCTGCGCAAGACGGAGGCCTCGACTCGCAGCACCGGGGAAGGCGCGACGCTCAGCCGGCCCGTCACGGAGGGTTCCTCCTCGTCACGCATTCGCCATCATGGCGGGGCGGCCCGGCGGGGCACCCGCTACGACGACCGCGGGCCGGCGGCGGGGAATCTCAACCCGCGCAACACCTTCGAAACCTTTGTGGTGGGTTCGAACAATCAGATGGCGCATGCGGCGGCGCTCGCCGTCGCGCAGGCGCCCGCGCAGGCCTACAATCCGCTTTTCCTCTACGGCGACACCGGCCTGGGCAAGACCCACCTGATGCACGCCATTGGTCACGCGATCATCCGCAACAATCCCGACGCGCGGGTCGCCTACCTCTCCACGGAGAAGTTCACGAACGAGTTCATCCAGGCGCTGCAGGAAAACAGCCTCACGAAATTCCGGCAGCGCTACCGCAACGCCGACGTGCTCCTGCTCGACGATGTGCAATTTCTGGCCGGCAAGGAGCGCATTCAGGAAGAGTTCTTCCACACCTTCAACGATCTCTTCGAGTCCGGGAAACAGATCGCGCTCACCAGCGACCGACGCGCGAGTGAAATCCAGAAGCTCGAGTCCCGCCTCGTGTCGCGCTTCGAATGGGGCCTGCCCGCCGACATCCAGGCTCCGGACCTGGAAACCCGCCTGGCCATTCTGCGGGCCAAGGCCCAGTCGCTGAATCAGCCGCTGCCCGAGCCCATCCTTAATTTCATCGCGCAGAACATCACGAAGAACATCCGCCGGCTCGAAGGCGCGCTGTTGAAGGTCGCGAGTTACTCGTCGCTGACCAACAAGGCGCTCGACCTCGCGACCGCGGAGAAGCTGCTTCACGACGTGCTGATGGAGCAGGCGCAGAATGTTCTGACCATCGAGACCATCCAGAAGCGCGTGGCGGACCATTTCCAGATTCGTCACAGCGACATGACGAGCAAGCGCCGGCCCAACAACATCGCGATCCCGCGCCAGATCGCGATGTTCCTCACGCGCACGCTCACCAAGCATTCTTTGCAGGAGATCGGCGACGCCTACGGCGGGCGCGACCACGGGACCGTGATCCACGCCTGCAAGGCCGTCGACAACATGATGGAGCAGGACAGCTCGATGCGCACCACGATCGAGTTCCTGAAGACCCAGCTGTCGAAGTAAGCGGGCGAAGCGGTCAGCTTTCAGCGGTCAGCAGGATGGCCGCAAGAAGGCTTAGAGCGGCTGCGCCGCAACCAAATCAAACCCATTGAACCACAGATGAACACAGATGGACACGGATCCAGGCCGGTCTTTTTCCAAATCTGAGTCCATCTGTGTTCATCTGTGGTTAAATTGCTCGGACTGAGTGCAC